>JANNDT010000295.1:0-3365 GCA_031387905.1 Deltaproteobacteria bacterium | reverse complement strand
CGACGCGAAACAGCGGCGCGCCGGTCTCGCTGGTGGCACCCGCGAAGAACGCGACCACGCGCTCCAGCAGCGCCTCGCGCTCCGCGAACGGGCCCGCTGCGATGCGTGCGGTCACGATCGAGAACTCGCCCATCTCGAACGTGTTAGGGCTTTGCGCGAGGCCAGCGTCCGCGAGCGCCCGCCGGAGCTCGAAGGACCACACGCGCCGCCATTCCTCTCTGGCTTCGAAGCCGTGATCGCTGGCCACGAGCACGGCGGTCTCGGGCGGAAGCGCCGCCACGATCTCGCCGAGCGCGCGATCGACGCCCACGTAGGCATCGAGGATCGTGCTCGCATACGCGGCCTCGCGCGGCGGGGCGGCGTCCGCATCGAACTGTTCAGGAAATGAGTCGCCCCAAAAGCGGTGCGAGAGCGCGTCGATCGCGTAGAACGAAACCGCGCCGGCGTGTAGATCGAAGCCGCGCGCGAGCGCGTTCCAGTGTGCGGGCTTCTGCGCGAGTTCGCGAAACGAAGTGATGTGGAATCCGCGTCGCGTCTTCAGGCCTTTGTTCGCGTAGCGGTAGTCGTCGACGCCCGCGCGCGCGAACACGTCCGGCGGCGACAGCGAGAGATCCCGGCGCAGCCAATCGGGGATTACGAAGCCCCCCGGCAGCGCGCGCGGCGGCCAGGTCACGAGCCACTCATAGGTCCCGACGCGCAGGCCCTGCACCGCAAGGCGCTCGAAGATCGTGGGCGACGCGATCTGCCGCGCGTCGGCGAAGAAGTCGTGCACGCCGTGGACGTCCGGCGGCTGGCCGGTCGCGATCGAGGTCCAGACGACGGGCGAGATCACCGGCTCGACGGTCTCGAGGTTTGCGGAAACGCCCCGCGCGATCAGGGCGGCGAGGTTCGGCAGCTTGCCTTGCGCAAGCAACGGATCGATCACGCTCCAGCTCGCGCCATCGACGCCGACGATCACGACGCGCGGCGCTGCGAAAGCGGACGTGGCGAAGAGCGTCCAAAGCGAGATCACGAGCAGACGGCCAGAGGCAGCAAGATTCGAGCGGAACGTCGCCATCGTTCCTCCGCGGGGCCCGCGAGCGCCGATCACGGCCACACTAACACGCTGCGCGGTGGCGGTGCGCGGTTCGCCTAGCGTGCGCGGCATGGGCATTGCGCGCGAGGTGTTCCGGAAGCTGCATGAGGGGCTGCCGAAGCAGGGCCCGGGCAGCGATGCGTCGACCGCCCGAGCGCTCGCGCTGTGCGGTGCGCTTCCGCCAGCGCCGCGCATCCTCGATCTCGGCTGTGGCTCGGGCCGCCAGTCCATAACACTCGCGCGGCTGACCGGCGGCTTCGTCACCGCTGTCGATCGATGGGTGCCGTCGCTCGCGACGTTGCGCGAACGCGCCGAGGCCGCGGGTCTCGGCGATCGCATCGAGACGCTCCAGCAGTCGATGGGGGAGCTGCGTCTCGGCGCGCGCACGTTCGACCTCGTGTGGTGCGAGAGCGCGATCTACTCGTTGGGCTTCGACGCGGCGCTCCGCGCGTGGCGCTCGCTGCTCGCGCCCGGCGCCGCGCTCGCAGTCTCCGAACTCGCGTGGACGCGCGCTCACGCACACGAACGCGCGCGCCGCTTCTGGGCCGCGAATTACACGGCGATGCGCGCGCATGAGGAGAACCTGCGCGCGCTTGCGGAGTGCGGCTACGAGCTATCCGGGAGCTTCACGCTGCCCGCAAGCGACTGGCAGGACGGCTACTACGCCGAGCTTGCGCAGCGCATCCCGGCGCTGCGCGCGCAGCACGCGGAGCCCGAGGCGCGCAGCGTGCTGGATGCAACCTTGGAAGAGATCGCGGTGTGGGGCGAGCGCGAACGGAGCTTCGAGTACGTGTTCTACGTGGTGCGGGCGGCGCGCTGACCCTTCGGAAACCACTTTCCCCGCGCCAGCCATGCGAGCATCACGGCGCAGTTCAGCACCGCGTACACCAGGTTCGCGATCCACATCCCGGTCGGGCCGTAGTCGAGCCTCGTCGAGAGGAGCACCGCGAGCGGGATGCCGACGCCAAATGCGATTGTTACGGAGATGAGCATCGGCGAGAGCATGTCGCCCGCGGCTTGCAGGGTGCGGAAGGCGACGAAGTAGAGGCCGTAGAAGGCGAGCAGGGCGGCGGCGTAGGCGAGGTACTCGACTGCGAGAGCGGCGACCGCCGGGTCGTTCGTGAAGTACGCGACGAACGGCTCGCGCCATAACAGGAGCGCGATCGAAAACGGCCAGAGCGCCACGCACTCGACGACCATGCTCATGCGGATCGAGGGCCAGATGCGTTCGAGGCGGCCAGCGCCAATGTTTTGGCCGACGAGCGTGGCGCAGGCGTTGGCGATCGGGAACGCGACCATGATCGCGACCATCTCGACGCGTACGCCGATTCCGTAGGCGGCGACGACTTCGGGGCCGAGGCGGCCCGCGAAGATCGTGAAGAACATCAGGATGCCGGTGCGCGCGAGCATGTGAAGCGAGGGCTGCCACGACGACGCGAGGAGCCGTCCCAGCACCGCGCGATCGGGGCGGAAATGCTCGCGGCGCAGGCGCACGCGGCCAGCGCCACGTAGCAACGCCGAGGTGATCAGCACGCCGCCCGCGAGCGCGCCGATGCCCGCGCCGAGAGCGACGCCGGCGATGCCGAGTCTCGGCATGCCGAACTTGCCGAACGCCAGTGACCACTGCGCGAGAAGCATTACGGAGGCGGAGACGAAGTTCGCGAGCATCGGTGTGGTGGTGTCGCCCGCGCCGGCTAGCACGGAGGCGCCGAGTTGAATCGCGATGTTGCCGATCAGCAGCGCGAGAGTGATCTGGGCGAAGACGGTGATGCCCGCGACCACGTTCGGATTTGGCGACATCAGCCGTGCGAGCGGCTCGACGCCCACCCAACAAGCGATGCCCGCGACCCCCCAGAAGCCGAGACCGGCCACCAGCGACTGCCCGGCGATGTGCTCGGCCTGCGCGCGCTGGCCCGCACCGTAGAGCCGCGCGACGAACATCTGCGTCGCGGTCTGGAGGCCCATTAGGAACAGCATCGTGAGTTGGCGAAAAGTCTGCGACGCGCTGTTCACTGCCGCCAGCGCGTCGGTACCGAGCTGGCCGATGATCCACATCTCGCCGAGTTGCATCGCGCCAGCGCTGACGAGCGAGGCGGCGATCGAGGGCAGCGAGAGCGCGAGCACCGAATTGAGCAGGCTGCCGCGCGTGTGGTCGTGATCGCGCATGCGTGCGAACCATGAGGCTCGATTCGCCGGGGTCGCTTCTTCCGCCACGCGGCGAGAGTCGCACTCGGCGCTGCGCGTCGCGACTCGCGCGTCGGCACGCGCATTCGCAGTAGGCTGCGCCGCG
>JANNDT010000268.1:0-2399 GCA_031387905.1 Deltaproteobacteria bacterium | reverse complement strand
GAACCGCCTCAGCCTGCGCCTGACCAAGGCCGCGCTCGACTACGTCGTGCAGCCCGTGGCGCTCGGCTACCGCAGCGTGATCCCGACGCCCGCGCGCGCGGCGATCGGCCGCTTCTCGTACAACCTCACCTGGCCAGACCGCTTTCTCAGCTTGTTATTGCAGGGCCGCGTCAAAGACTCTGCCGAGGAGACCGGGCGCTTCCTGGTGAACTCGACGCTGGGCCTGCTCGGCCTGTTCGACCCCGCCGCGCGCGCCGGGCTCGACACCTTCTCCGAAGACGTCGGTCAAGCCTTTGGGCATTGGGGGATCCGCCCCGGGCCTTATCTATTTCTGCCCTTCCTCGGCCCGAGCAACGCGCGCGACACCGTGGGGCGGGTCTTCGACATGGCGCTCGATCCGTCCACCTACTTCACGGGTGCGACGCTCGCGCTCGGCTTCAACGCGTTCTCGCTGCGCGTCGACGACTACCGCGACCTCTCGGCGATGGAAGCCGACTGGTACGTGCCAGTGCGGACTTATTGGGCGATCCGGCGCGAGGCGGAGGTCGAGAACTACCGGATTCCCGAGGCGGCGTTCGCCGCCAGCGATCCCGAGCCATCGCTCGGCATCCTGAAGTTCGCGCCCAAGGACGCGAGCTTCGGGCGGCGCGCGAAGGAGCGGAGGCTCGCGCTGCCGAGCGGCGCGAAGCTCGCCTACTCGCTCTGGCTTCAGCCCGAGCCCGCGCCTCTGTTATGCGTGCTGCCGGGCATCGGCTCGCATCGCCGCAGCGGCACGACCGTCGCGCTCGCGGAGCTGGCCTTCGCGCGGGGCTGGTCGGTGGTCGCGCTGAGCAGCGCGTTTCAGCCGGAGGTGCAGCTGACGGCGCTGCGCTCGCCGTACCCCGGATATGCCCCGCACGACGCCGCGGACCTGCGCGCCGCGCTCGAGCTGATCTACGCAGACCTAAGCGCTTGGCGCCCAGGGCGCGTCACTCACGTGAGCCTCATCGGCCTCTCGCTCGGCGCCGCTCACGCCCTCCACATCGCGAGCCAGCCCGAGGGCGCGCTGCATTTCGAGCGCATCGTCGCGGTGAACCCGCCCGTGGACTTCTTGCGCGCGTCGCAGCGCTTCGACGAGTTCTTCGACGCACCGCTGCGCTGGCCCGCGAACGAGCGCGACCGGCGCGTGCTCGAGATCGGCAAGAAAGCGCTCGCGCTCTCCGAGGGCGACGCGAGCGATCCGCGCCTGCCGTTCGATCGCATCGAGTCTGAATTTCTAATTGGCCTGAATGCCCGCGATGCCATCCACAACGTGATGGTCGCGATCCGTCAGCGCACCGGCCGCGGCCTCCTGCTCGAACCCGCGATCGACCCCGAACGCGGCCCACTACTCGAGGCCGTGAACCACAGTTCGTTCAGCGCTTACGTGAGCCACCTCGTGCTGCCGCACTTTCTCGCCAGCGAGCCCGGCACGACGAGCGTCCAGGCGCTGCTCACCGCCTCGGGGCTGCGCGGCATCGGCGCAGCGCTCGCCGCCGATGACCGGGTGTCAGTGATTACGAACGCAGACGATTTTCTGCTCGCGCCCAAGGACATCACGTGGCTGCGCGAGACGCTCGGCGCGCGCGCGACCGTGTTTCCCACGGGCGGGCACCTTGGGAACCTGTGGGTGCCCGAGGTGCAGGACGCGATCTTCGCGGCGCTCGAGAGCCGCGCTCCCGAGTAGCGGGCGGGCCCGTGCTCAGCGCGCGAGCGCCTCCGCCAGTTCGAGCACGAGGCGCTCGGTCGCGTCCCAGCCGAGGCACGCGTCCGTAACACTTTGTCCGTACCTGAGCGGGCGCGCGCTCGGCTCCTGGCGGCCAGCGATGAGGTTGCTCTCGAGCATCAGCCCGCGCAGCGCGCTCCGCCCTGCGCGGCGTTGCTCCAACACCGCGAGCGCTACGTCGCGCTGCCGCTCGGGATTGCGCTCGCTGTTCGCGTGCGAGCAATCGACCAGGATCGCATCGAGCAGCGCGTGCTCCACGAGAAGTGCCGCCGCCGCGCCCACCGAGACCTCGTCGTAGTTGGGCCGCGCGCCGCCGCGCAGCACGAGGTGCGCGTACGGATTGCCGGACGTCTCGAGAATCGCCGCGGTGCCTTCCTTCGTGAGCGACGGGAAGAGATGCTTCGCGCGCGCCGCGCGAATCGCGTCCACCGCGACGCGAACGTCGCCATCGGTGCGATTCTTGATGCCCACCGGCATCGAGAGGCCCGACGCGAGTTCGCGGTGCACCTGGCTCTCGGCCGTGCGCGCGCCGATAGCGCCCCAACTCACGAGGTCCGCGTAGAACTGCCCGAACGTGGTGTCGAGGAACTCGGTGCCCGCCGGCAACTCGCGCGCGGAAATCTCGGCGAGCAGCCCGCGCGCGAGCCGCAGTCCG
>JANNDT010000267.1:0-4224 GCA_031387905.1 Deltaproteobacteria bacterium | reverse complement strand
CCGCGCCGCTCGCGTTGGTGATCGCTGACAAGAAACGTGTCGATGTGACGGCGCTCTACGACGCGGAAAACTATCGGCCGAGAGTGCGCGAGGTATTAGGGAAGCCGATGTTCCTCAGCTGATAGGTCCTTCTGCGTCGCGAACGGCGACACCAAGTTTTGCCAACGCCGGGAAGAACCACTCCGGCGAGATCACCTGCTCGGGGAACCACACGCCCGCTTCGATCGGCTGTTCGGCATAGAGCGCTCTCGCGACGAGGCTTGCCGCGGCCGCCGTGCCCTCGGCTTCGCCGCTTCCGGAGAGCGCGAGGCGTCCAGCTCCCGCCATACCGCGCGCCTCCACGACGAGCGCGAAATCATTCCCCCGAATTCGCGCCGCACGGCGCGCGGCCCGTAACCATCGAATCGCGAACTTCCGCCGCGGGGCCCGATCGAGCGCGCCAATCAGCCCGGCCTTCGCGATCCACTCGAGCGCCCAGCCGCACCAGCGCGGCTGGAGGGCCAGCCAGGTCGCAGCGCTCTGGACGCCAAGGGAGCGAGCGAACCAAAGTTGATCCGTGAACGGCGCCCGAGAGGCGCGCTGCGTGCCGAAGGGTGGGCCGAGGTCGACCTCTCGGACTTCGGAGAACGGCCGGAATGCATGCGGGGCGCCATCCCGGATGCCGACGAGGGTTTCACCGGCTGCGTCGAGCAGATACTCGAGGGACGCGTCGCCGAACTCGTCCCCCAGATGAAAGAGCAACGTGACGTCGAGCGTCCGAAGGCCGCCGAGTCGCTCCGCGAGCGCTCGCGCCATCACGCTGCTCGCGCCGGGAGCCAAGCCCGCGCCCACGACGACGCGCGCACCCGTGCGTTCCGCAAGCGGCGCGAGCGCGAGCGCAGCCTCCCAGATTGGGGCCGGCGTGACGTCGGTGTATGCAAGCCCTCTCTCGATCGCCGCGCGCAGCAGCGCGAACGGCTCGCGAAGCGGAACGCAGTTGACGACGAGGCGGACTTCGTCGAGCGCTGCGCCGACCGCGCGCGCGTCGCGAACATCGACTCGAATTGCGCGCGTTCCGTTTCCAATGCTGGCGGCAACCCGTCGAGCATGCCCTTCGTCGCGAGCGGCGACGATCACCAACCCCGGGTAGGCGCGCGCGAGATGCGTCGACAAACGGCTCCCGACAGCACCGGTGCCACCGGTCACCAGGATGGAACGGCCGATCGCTGCCCCCCTCGCTGTCGCACTCACGGCTCTACCTCGAGGTGCCGCCACAGCGCGCCCAATGTGAGATACGCGCCGCCTCGGCCTGCGGTGACGGTCGGCGCGAGGACAACCGCGTGCGTGCGCTGCGCCACGGGCGGGGCCGAGAGTGTTCCGTGACGCCACATTCGCGAGCGTGGCGCGCGCAGCGTTGGAGTGAGTGCCTCAACGCCACTCGGTCACCAATTCGCGCTAGGGCCGGTTCTCTCGCGTCGGCGAGATGGCTCACACGGCCGCGGATCACGCCGCGCTCGCGAACGCGGAGTTTCCCTCAGTCGATGCGCGGGGCGGCGCGTCTCCCGTACTCGGCACGTTTCCTGCTCCACTCGATTGCGGGCAGATCGGTGGAATGACGGAGTGGACGTGAAGCTCAGCTATCGCGAAGCACTACGGCGCGGGCTGCGCGAAGCGCTCGCGGGCGACGAGCGCGTGTTCCTGATGGGCGAAGACGTCGGCGCCTACGGCGGCTGCTTCGCCGTGAGCAAGGGGCTCCTCGCCGAGTTCGGGCCGGCGCGGGTCCGCGATACGCCGCTCTCCGAGTCGGCGTTCGTCGGCGCCGGCATCGGCGCTGCCGTGAACGGCCTACGCCCGATCGTCGAGCTGATGACCGTGAACTTCAGTCTGCTCGCGCTCGACCAGATCGTGAACACCGCGGCGACACTGCTCCACATGTCGGGCGGGCAGATCAACGTGCCGCTCGTGATTCGCATGGCGACCGGCGGTGGGCGGCAGCTCGCGGCGCAGCACTCGCACAGCCTCGAAGGTTGGTACGCCCACATCCCCGGCATCAAGGTGCTCACGCCCGGCACGGTTGCCGACGCTTACGGAATGCTCGCGACCGCGCTGCGCGATCCCAACCCCGTGCTGATCTTCGAGGCGACGGCCCTGCTGAATCTCGAAGGCGAGATCGCGGACGACGCGGGTGCGGTCTCGATCCACGACGCGCGCGTGCGCCGCGAGGGCGCGGACGTCGCGCTCATCACGTACGGCAGCTCGCTGCCGAAGACGCTCGAGGCCGCGAGCGAACTCGCGCAGGGCGGCATCGAGGCGCTCGTGCTCGATCTGCGCACTCTGCGGCCGCTCGACGAGGCGGCGATCGTCGCCGCGACGAAGCGCACACACCGCGTCGTGATCGTCGACGAGGGCTGGCGCAGCGGCAGCATCTCCGCCGAGATCAGCGCGCGCATTACGGAGCGCGCTTTCTACGAGCTCGATGCGCCGGTCGCGCGCGTGTGCAGCGCCGAGGTGCCCGTGCCCTACGCAAAGCAGCTCGAAGAAGCCGCGCTGCCCTCGGTCGCGAAGATCGTCGCCGCCGCGAAGGGCCTGGTCGCCCGCCATGGTTGAGTCGGCGTCTGCGGAGGCCACGCGCGAGTTCCTAATGCCTTCGCTCGGCGCGGACATGGAGGAGGGCACGATTCTCGCCTGGCGGATCGCGCCCGGCAGCCGCGTTTCGCGCGGCGACATCGTCGCCGAGGTCGAGACCGAGAAGGCCGAGATGGAAGTGGAGATCTTCGACGAGGGCGTCGTCGCGCGGATCCTGGTCGAGGTTGGTCAAAAGGTGGCCGTCGGAACGCCGCTCGCCCTAATTGTTTCGCGCAGCCCCGCAGCAAGCCGCCCCGCGACCCCGCAGACGGCCGCGCCTACCCCGCCGACCCCCGAGCCGAGACCGCGCCCGGCAGCTGTCGAAGCCAAGCCCGCGCCGCCGCCGGTCGCCCCAGCTCTGACCCGTGAGCGAAAGCGCGTGACTCCGCTCGCGCGGCGAATCGCGGAAGAACTCGGTGTCAACGCCGAGGCTTTGCGCGGGACCGGACCGAGCGGCGCGATTACGGCCGACGATGTGCGCGCTGCGGCGGGCGCGGCGCAGCAACCCGCGCTAGCGCCCGCTCCGGCGCCGGATCGCGAGGCGAGCCGCCAGCGCGTGATCGCTGCGCTGATGGAGCGCTCCAAGCGCGAGATTCCACACTACTACCTCGGCGCGTCGCTCGATTTCTCGCCGGCGCTCGCGTGGCTCGAGGCGCGCAACCGCTCGCGGCCCGTCAGCGAGCGCGTGCTGCCCGCCGCGTTGTTATTGCGAGCGGTCGCGCTCGCGGTGCGCGCGGCGCCCGAGATCAACGGCCACTACCAGGACGGCGCGTTCCATGCGTCGCCCGCGTTGCACCTGGGCGTCGCCATCGCCCTCCGCGGGGGCGGCCTGATCGCGCCTGCCATCCTCGACGCGAGCGAAAAATCCCTCGACGAGTTGATGCGCAGCTTGAGAGACCTCGGCGCGCGCGCACGTGCGGGCAAGCTGCGCGCTTCCGAGATGTCGAGCTCGACGCTCACCGTCACCAACCTCGGCGACAACGCGGTCGACTTCGTGCAAGCCGTGATCTATCCGCCACAAGTCGCGATCGTCGGATTCGGCACACCGGCGCTGCGGCCTTGGCTGGATCGCGAGGGCGGCCTGTGCGCCCGCACGATCGTTCAGGCCACGCTCGCTGCGGACCATCGCGTGAGCAACGGGCATCGCGGCGCGGTGTTTCTCAAGGCCATCGAGCGCGCACTGCTCGCGCCGGAGCGGCTCGCATGACGAAGGACGCCGCCCGCGCGCTGCTCGAGGAAATCTTTGGGCGCTTCGCGCCGGAGGTGGATTTCGGGGCGATCGACGCCGCTGCAGATTTGCGCGAGCAACTCGACATCGACTCGCTCGACTTCCTGAACGCATTGATCGCGGTCCACGAGCGCACGGGCGTCGACGTACCCGAGAGCGACTACGCGCAGGTCGCGACGCTCGACGCCGCCGCCGAGTATCTCGCGGCGCGCACGGGCTGAACGCGAGCATGGGCGCGGCCGACGCAGAGTTCGACGTGGCGGCCCCGGCGAAACGGCCGTCACGCCGTGCCTGGTGGATCGGGCTCGCGCTTCTCGCCGGTGTCGTGGGCGTCGCGACGCATCTGTCCGAAGGGCGCGAGCTTGTCGGCCTCGCGCGGCGTTCGGAGCCGC
>JANNDT010000240.1:0-9980 GCA_031387905.1 Deltaproteobacteria bacterium | reverse complement strand
AACCTCCCCGAGCGGGCGTTCGCCTACGTCGACTCCGGCGGAGTGCGCCGGCTGCCCATCCACGACGAAGCGCACGTTCGCAACGCCCTCGGCCGGTTCGAGCGGGTGCGTTTCGAGGACGACGCGGCGCGTGAACGGGCGCGCCGACGGTTGCTGAACGCCGCCAAGCGGTACGGCATCGTGCCCGTGGGATTCATCACGGGCCAACTGCGATCGGAACGGACGGCGAGCTCGCCCGATTTCTCTACCTACCCGTCGGGCTCGCTCAGCTTCCTGATGACCGACATCGAGGGGTCGACCAAGCTCCTCCAGGACCTCGGCGAGGAGGGCTACGCCGGGGTTCTGCGCGATGTGCGTGCCGTCGTGCGTAACGCGGTGCGGCGCTGCGGTGGCCTCAAAGTCGACGCAACGGGCGACGAGTTCCTTGCCGTGTTCAAGCGCGCCGCGGCGGCGATCTCGGCGGCCGTCGAGCTTCAGCGCGCCCTGGGAGACCGGACGTGGCCTCGCGGCCTGCAGGTTCGGGTCCGTGCCGGGATCCACAGCGGCCGTCCTACCCTCACCGACACCGGATACGTGGGGCTGGCGGTCCACACCGTGGCGCGCGTCTGCACGGCCGGTCACGGCGGACAGATTGTTCTCACGCGCAAGACGAAAGCCGCGCTCGATCGCTCGTTGCCTGATGGAATCGAGCTCCGGCTCCTGGGCCGGCACCGCCTCGCGGGTCTGCCCCACCCCGAGACGCTTTACCAGGTGCAGCCGCAAGATCTCATCAGGCGGTTCCCGGCCCTTCGGCCCGGGTGAGCTCGCTCGAGATCGGTCGAGCGATACTGCAGTTATTATAAAGCCAGCGTTCGAACCTCGGATGCGCGTTTGGTTTCCCGATCCCCGCCCGGCGCATCTACAGTGCAGCCATGCCGAACTGGATCGAGCTCTACACGATCGGCGGCCTGCTAGCGCGGGCCGTCGACCGCGCGCCGAACGATTGCGCTCTGATGTTCCCGGGCCAGGCGACGTCGTTCGCTGCCCTCGACTCTCGGGCCGTCGAGGCGGCGCGATCGCTCGCCGCGTTGGGCGTGAACAAGGGCGACCACGTCGGCATCCTCATGTCCAACTGCGCCGCGTTCGTCGACGTACTTCTCGGCTGCGCACTGCTCGGTGCATGGGCGGTCCCGATCAACGCCCGGTACAAGGCGCGCGAGCTGGCCTACGTGATCGAGAACGCGGATCTCCGCGTGCTTGTTACGACCGACAGGATTGACGATCACGTCGACTTTGTGGAGTTGCTGGAGGAAGCGCTGCCCTCGCTGAACGCGGCGCTGGATCCCAACGCACTGTCGCTGCCCGAGGCCCCCGAACTGCGCTCGATCGTCGTGATCGGCGCGAGAACGCCGGCGTCGATGCTGCCCGAGGTGGCGTTTCGTGCCCTCCGCCATGCTGTTAGCGAGCACGAGGTCGCGCGGCGTCGCGCCCGCGTCGCCGTCCGCGACGTAGCGATCATGATGTACACGTCGGGCACCACGGCCATGCCGAAGGGCTGCCCGCTCTCGCACGAGGCGCTCGTGCGCCCGGCGATGGAAGCAGGCCGCACGCGTTTCGAGCTGACGAGCGCGGATCGCATGTGGGACCCGCTCCCGATGTTCCACATGAGCTTCGTGCTGCCGCTGCTCGCTTGTCTCGACGCGGGCGCTGCCCTCTTGGCCATGGAGCGCTTCGAACCCTCGCTGGCGCTGCAGTATCTGAGCGAGCAGCGAGCGACCGTCAACTTCGCGAGCTTCCCCACGATCACGCAAGCCTTGCTCTGGCATCCGGACTTCGATGCGAAGGCGCTGCACTTCCGCCTCATCAACAACGTGGGGCCCGCAGACCTACTGCGCCAGTTTCGAGCCGCGCTCCCGTTCGCCCGCCACATCTCCGCCTACGGGCTGACGGAGGCCGGGGGTGTTACGGCGTTCGGAGAACCCGATGACGACGACGAAGCGCGAGCGACCACGTCGGGGCGTCCGTTCAACGGCGTCGAGGTCGTCGTCAAGGACCCGAATACGAACGAACTGAAGCGGCCTGGTGAGCGCGGCGAACTCTGTATCCGGGGCTATTGCTTGTTCGAGGGGTACTACAAGTCTCCGGAGAAGAACGCCGAGGCCTTCGACGCTGAAGGCTGGTTCCACACCGGCGACTTGGGATCGATCGACGCAGACGGTCGCATCGCGTATCTCGGACGCACGAAGGACATGCTCAAAGTCGGCGGCGAGAACGTGGCCGCGGTCGAGATCGAAGGGTACCTGCAAACGCATCCGGCCGTGCTGCTCGCCCAAGTGGTGTCGGCCCCCGACGCCAAGTACGGGGAAGTCGCCGCGGCGTTCGTGCAGTTGCGGAGCGGCAGTTCTGCCTCCGAGGCCGACCTAATCGCTTACTGCCGCGGGCAGATCGCCAGCTTCAAAATCCCGCGATACGTGAGATTCGTGGAGACGTGGCCGATGTCGGCGACCAAGATCCAGAAGTTCAAGTTACGCGAAGACATCGCGAAGGAGTTGTTGCGGTAGTGGATCCGGCGTTGGGCGCTTCCACCTACCCGTGGCGGATTCGGTCGCGCGTCGCAGTCGGCTAAACGCGCTCGATCGAGACGGCGTCGCCCACGGCGACCCCACCACTCCTGAGCACGCGACATGTTACGCCCGCGCGCCAATCCGGAGCGAGCGCCTTGCGCAGGCCTCTGTGCTGCTTGTCCATGACAAAGCAGGGATCGCACTCTCCGGTGATCTCGAGCAGCGCGTCGCCGATCTGAAGCCGCGCACTCGTGCTATTCGCGAGCGCGACGCCGTCGACGAAGGGGTTCGCGCGGCGACGTCCAGGCGAGCGAGACGCCGAGTTCGTGGCAGGCGGCATCCCTGCCTTCGCGGCCTACGACGACCACCTGCCGATCGCTGGGCTCGCCGCGGAACTCGCCCTCGACGCCGGCCGCGGTCGTGATGCGCGAGCGCACGACGTCGGTCATTGCAAGCTTCGTCGCAGTTCGGGTGGCGATGGCGAGAAGCGCGCCCATCTGCGGACGAGGCTCGCGGCGTCCCGTCGCTCGCTCGCGCTACGGTGCCTCGTTCGCAGAAATTAGGGGAAATCAGGATGGGAACCGCGGCCGATCAGCTCGTCGAGAGATATGTCGCCGAGATGACTGACACGGCGATGGACGTGGATCGGCTCGTCAGCGAGTCCAGTGGGCTCGATGCCGCTGGAATGATTGCCGCCCTCGGCCACCCGAAGCTCGGTCGCTTGGGCGTCCCGCTGATGGCGGACTTCATGGCCCCGGAAGGCTCGCTCTACTTCGACGCCATCTTCGGGGCCTACCACGGCCAGGCCGGCATTCGGGCCTGGCTGGTGCCGGCGATGGCCGAGATCGCGTTCATCGACTTCGTCCCGATGGCCGAGCCCGTGCTGTTCGACGACGGCCTGGGTGGCACTTCGCTCGATGAGTGGCAGATGGTCGCCAACATCGGAGGCGCCAAGATTCCGCTTTCTCGCGGCGTCAGCGTCCGACGCTACCGGGGAGGCTGGATCACGTGGGCCTGCGATGTCTATGACACGGGCGCTTTCCGACAGCCGCCACCCCCGGAGGCCGGCGCTACCGCCGCCCCGATTCCGCCTTGGCCGCGGGTGGAGTGGACGACGGACAACTCCGGGGTTCTCGCGCCGCTGACCGACGCCGCTCGCGAATGGATCAAGACACGCACCGCCTCGCGCGCTGACGTCGGATCGGCGCTGGTCGAGCAGCCCAGCGGGCTCAGCCATCAAGAGATGCACGACATACTCAACGATCCCGTCGGCGGGACTGACTTCCAGCGGATGAGCGATCTGCTTCACCCGACCGAGTCGGTGCACATCGATTCACTATTCGGCGAGTTCCGGGGCCAGTCGGCGATTCGGAACTGGATCACCGATGTGATGCCCAAGGTCGGCAAGCTGGCCTTCGAACCGCTCGGGCCCGTGTTATTTGATGGCAGCACATCGGTGCAGGAGTGGAAACAGCTGGCCGTGCTGCCCGACGGCAGCCGAGTGATGATGGTGCGAGGCACGAGCGTGCGCCGGTTCTCTGCTGGCTGGCTGGTCTATGCCGCCGACTACTTCGACACAGCGCCGCTCGGCGATCCCGAGATCCAGGCCGCCAGCCGGGCCGCCGGGTCGACCCTCAGCGCGGCCGACCTAGTGAGACACCGGAAGGCCTAGGATCCGCCGGGCGCGCTCGAAGGTTACTGCCCATTAGGCGATTCCTCTCCCCGAGCGCGTACTGGGCCTGAAGTTTTCATGATGTCCGTTGGCGGACCATCGGAGGGCGCGCTTTGTCGGCCTATCCGCACGGCGACTCGCGAAGGGCTCGCGCTCCGAGCGATCGGCGCCCTACTCCGTCAGCTTCTTCCCGAGCCGGCGGAACGCGTGGCCTATCTCGCGGGTGATGTCGCGGGCTGCGTGTCCGACGGACTTCGCCGCGTCGCGCGTCGCGTGGCCAACATCGCGCGTGGTCTCCTCCGCGGCGCGGCCCGCGGAGCGGCTGCTGCCGCGCTCCTCCGCAGCGGCAGGCGACGCGAGCAGAAGCACGGCGACGAGACCGGCCGTAGCGCGGTGAATCCGAGGCATGGGGGGAGGTTCGGTATTGCGGCGCGTTCGCACTGTGACGCCTCGCACAACATTCGCGTCCGTCGAGCTGCTTCTCGAACGGCACGCCCAACGCAGCGCTTCTCCCGAACGGCGGAATCTTGATCACGGGCAATCAACTCACGCTTCGACGGCCGATGTCTTTGTTCCGCGTTCTCAGCGCGCGCGCAGGAAGCGCACGATGCCCACGATCGAGAGTGCGAGCATCACGTGCACGCACACGACCGGTGGCCATCCGAACAGGTAGAGCGCGTCGTTCGCGAGGCCCGCTGCGAAGGGGCCGCCGCCGAAAGCGAGGCCGCGCGTGCCGAACAGCGGGTGGAGCATCGCAGGCAGCGCGAACCCCCACGCCGTAATCAGTGCGCAGCGAAATAGCCAGCGCTGGGCGCGCTCGGTGTGCAGCATGAAGCGCCCTCCGAACGCGAGCGCCATCAGCAGGAGCCCCTGCGTGATGCCCTCCATGTGGGCCATGCGCCAGGCGCGGGAGTCGCCGGGGATTTGTACGTCGATGTGGCCCGGGATTGGCCAGAGCACGATCTCACCGAGCAGCTGAAAGAACCACGCCCAGCCAACGACGACGGCCGCGACGATTAGGCCGAGGCCGTGCAGAAAGAGGCGCGCCTGTAGGCGCTCTGGCAGCGGAGTTCGCGGCGCGCTCATCTGCAGATCGCTCCCGGTAGCTCGGCGATGCGCGACGTGTCGAGTCGCAGTAGGCGCGCTTCGCCTGCGTCGTAGAGCCGCACCCAATCACGCGCCCAGAGCGGATCGGAGAACCGCGACGGGTCGTGCCAAGGCAGCAGCGCCTCGAGAATCCAAGGCGTGACGTAGCCGAAGATGCGCAGCATCAGCAGCTTCAAGCGCAGCCGCGTGCGCCAGCTGCCCCAAAGCTCGTCTTTTCGGAGCAGCATCACGTAGGCGCGCCGTGTGCGAGAGAGCGTGTGCCAGATCGCGTAGAGCAAGCCGTGCACGCGCAGACCATAATTACCGACCACGTGCTGATAGACGCCGAATGCCGCGTGTTTGTGCTCGAGCTCCTCGACGAAGTGCCAGAGCACGAGCGACGACACGGCCGGGTCGGCACCACGGAAGAACGGCACGCGCATGCGGATCAGCAGGTGCCCGATCGCGAGCGCCATCGTCTCGAAGCCGGCCGCATACGCAAGGTGAAAGTCGAGCGTGCGTTCGCGCGCGAGGCGCGCGTAGTCCTCGGCGAGCAGCGCCTCGTACTCTCGAATCCCGTCGTAGCCGCGCTCGATCAACAAGTCGTTGAAGCGGCGGTGCTGGCGGTAGTGATGCGCTTCCTGGCCGACGTAGGCTCGCGCCTCCTCGATCAGCGCGGGGTCGCGCATTCGCGGGATCGCCGCGCGAATCGCATCGATTAGGTACGGCTCCAGGTAGGGCATCAAGAGCGACGCGGCGTTGACCACCTGGCTCCACTCGGGCTTGGCCGGATGCCAATGAGCCGCGAGATCCGCGGGGTACTCGAACTGCACGCGGCGCACGAGAATGCCCGCCGGGCTCTTCTTCGAAGCGGAACTCACGAGCGCACTCTATCGCGGCTCGGCCGCTCTCGACTCGCCCCGGCTCGGGCTCACTCCTGCGGCGGCATCTCCCGTGGCATTTGGTCGCGCAGCGCCTCGCCCCCGAGCGCGCTCTCGGTAGCGATGTGTTCGAGCAGTTGATCGCCGCCCGCCGCCTTGAAGAGATCCTTCGCGACCGCGGGCACGTGGTAACCGGCGGGCATCCTCGGCGCGTTCCGCAGCTTGCGCTCGAGGGCCGCATCGACGAGCGGCAAGAGACGCGCCGCCTTCTCCGCGCGTTGCTTCGCGTCGCGCTCCTTGAACTCGGGCAGAATCTCGCGCCCGAACAGCTCGATCGATTCGAGGATGTGCTCGTGCTTGTTACGGCCGGACTGCATCACGAAGATCAGCTGGTCGACACCGGCCTCCTCGAAGCGGCGCAGGTACTGGCGCAGTTGGTCCGGCGTGCCGACGGCGCCGCGCAGCGCGGAGCTCTCGCCCTGCGTCACCTTCGCGCCCAACTTGTGGCGCTCGGCGACCGCCGCCTCCGGGTCATAGCCGCGCTCCTTCCGGCGTTTCTGAAAGTCTTCCCATAGGTCCGTCTGGCCCGGCACGTGGTCGCCGAAGGCGGCGAAGAACGCGAGCGAGTAGCCGAAGAAATTGCCGCCCTCGAGGCCGCGGCGAATGGCTTCGCTCTCGTCGCGGTGAACCATCATGGGCGTCACGCACGCGACGTCCGTGTTCACCAGCTCGCCGATCGGCGAACAACGCGCGAGCCGGCGCTCATGTGCCTCGGTCCAGCCGCGCGCCTCCTCGGGATCGATGAACGCAAACGTGAGCGAGCCCAGGCCGAGTTCCGCTGCGAGCATGATCGTCTCGCGGCGCGACGCCGCGACCCAGAGCGGCGGGTGCGGCTTCTGTCGCGGCTTCGGCACGACGTTGCGCGGCGGCATCTTCACCCAGCGCCCGTCGACGCCGCCGAAAGGCGTCTCGGTCAAACAGCGCACCGCGACTTCGAGCCCCTCGCGCCACTGCTCTCGCTTCAGCGCCATATCGACGTTGAAGCCACCCATCTCGCCGGTCGTCGCAGACTCGCCGGAGCCGAACTCGACCCGGCCGTTCGATAACAAGTCGAGGGTCGCAATGCGCTCGGCCGTGCGCGCGGGATGGTTGTAGAGCGGCGAGGTCTGCACGATGCCGTGGCCAAGCCGAATGTTCTTCGTGCGCTGGCTCGCCGCGGCGAGGAAGACCTCCGGCGCACTCGAGTGCGAGTACTCCTCGAGGAAGTGGTGCTCGACCTCCCACACGTATTCGATCCCGAGCCGATCGGCGAGCTCGATCTGTTCGAGCGCATCCTGGAGAAGCACGTACTCGTCGTCGTCGCTCCAGGGTCGCGGCAGCTGGTGCTCGTAGAACATGCCAAAGCGCATCGAGGTCTCCTGTATTGAGCGGGCGAGCCGCACGATACCTGGCGCCAGCGCGTCGCGAAGCTCGCGCGCCGCGAAGGGGCGACGGGGCCATTACCCGCCGCGGTTAGGCGCCGCGCGCAAAGCAGTATCGTACCGGCATGAAAAGCATCGCTGCGCTCGTTCTGCTCGCCGGCATTGCATCGCCCGCACTGGCCCAGAGCACCTTTCACGGAAATGTCGCCCGCAGCGGCGTTTATCAGGGCAATGGCCCGGCGCGGTTGGGCGGCGTCAAGTGGGCATTCAACACGGGTGGCCCGATCGTGGGCTCGCCGGCAATCGCGGACGGCGTGATCTACATCGCCAGCTTCAGCGGCTATCTCTTTGCGATCGACCAGGAAACCGGCACGGAGAAATGGAAGTTCAAGTCGCAGATGCCGATCGCGTCGTCGCCGGCGATCGCGGATGGCACGCTCTACTTCACCTCCTCTGCGGGCTCGCTCGCTGCCCTCGACATCGCGACCGGCCAGCCGAAGTGGGTGTTCGCTGCCGATCATGAGCGGAAGTTCGAGGCCAAGGGTCTGCACGGCTATCCGAGCGCTGCGCAGACCATTCCCGATGCGTGGGATGTTTTCACGTCATCGCCGGCGGTCGCAGACGGCAAAGTGTATTTCGGCGCCGGCGACGGCAATGTCTATGCGGTCGATTCCGCGAGCGGCCTTCTCCAATGGAAGTTCGCCACCGGGGACGTCGTGCATGCCTCGCCCGCGGTCGCGGGGGGCACCGTGTTCGTCGGCAGCTGGGATGGTCATCTCTACGCGCTCGACGCCAATAGCGGGGCTCAGAAATGGGCGTTCAAGGGCGGAGAGGATCCAGCGATGCACAACCAGGTCGGCTTCCAGTCCTCACCTGCAGTCGTCGACGGCATGGTGTATGTCGGCTCTCGCGATGCCCATGTCTATGCACTCGACGCCGTGACGGGGCGCAAGAAGTGGGACTATCCGACCAGCAAGTCCTGGGTCAATGGCACGCCCGCGGTGCGTGATGGCGTCGTATATGTCGGCACGTCAGACAGCTCGCGCTTCATGGCGCTCGACGCGAAGACTGGGCGGTTGCGCTGGAACTTCGACGCGAGGTCCTACATTTTCTCGTCCGCCGCACTCGCCGGCGATCTCGCCTATGTCGGCTGCCACAACGGCAGGCTTTACGCGGTCGATTCGAAGACCGGCACGCTCGCCTGGCAATTCCAGACTGCAGCGTCGAAACAGGATCCAATGAGAGTGCTGAACCCGGACGGCAGCCTCAACCAGGATGCCTTTGCTCCCGTGTTCGGCGATTTCGAGGACATGTACATCGACTTCTACCGATTCGTCTCGATCGGCGCGATCATGTCATCGCCGGTCGTCGATCAGGGCGTCGTGTATTTCGGCAGCACAGATGGGAACCTATACGCGCTGAAATAGTCGCGTTTGCTTCGGGTGAACTCACGAACCCATTGCTCGCCGATTGGGCGTCTCCCTCTGCTCTGGGCGTGCGCGAGATCGGTCGAGCGAGCCTGAAGGCGGGATGATGGTCGTTAGCTGGCTGCTGACAAAGTGACTCTCGCGTCACTTCGTTCAATGATCGAGGCGAGCTCCGCGAGCCATCGAGCAATATCTGGCGCTCTCAGCACATTCGGCGAGTGCCGCGTCCATCGGAGTTGGCGCGTTCGTCAACCCCACTGTCGACGACTTTACCGGCCTCGGGTTGCCACTCACTAATTCCGGCAGCTTGGTCAGACCGGAGGGGACCTACACTTTCGCTGGGGGCTCCTTTCGCTACGGCGCGTTCGGCGGCGGCATCGTCGGAGAAGGGCTCGGCACCAACACAGGCACAGGGTCCTTCGACCTGGTCCTCGCCACTCCGACATTGCGGGCAGGTGCGCTGGTGGCGATCAGCGCTAGCACGGTGAGCTTCTTCGACGCCTCCGACAACCTTCTCGGCACCTTGCTCACGACCGGTGCGATGTTCGCGGGTTGGGAGGACGCCGCACTGATCAAGCGAATCCACTTCGACGACACGAGCAATCCCACGAGCATCCTCGCGATCGACAACGTGACCATCGAAGCGGTGCCTGAGCCGTCGACCCTCTGTCTGGTCGGTTTGGGGTTGGTCGGCGCGGGAATCGCCCGTCGGCGCGGGACGAAGTTGCCCCGCGCCTAGCCATGCCTCGGGGGCGCAATTGGGCTTCCCTCGGCCCGAGCCGGTGCGGGATCGGTCGAGGGGGCCTGAGTTTGACATAACGCCCGTTCTCGGATCTTCGAAAGGGCGCTTGTAGTTCCTATCCCCCGAGCCGACACGCCTTCGAGCAAGTGCGACGCTCGGCGTGTCAAAACCGAGAAGCGCAAGCGCATTGGGCTCTGGAACATTCCCA
>JANNDT010000237.1:0-3634 GCA_031387905.1 Deltaproteobacteria bacterium | reverse complement strand
GAGACTGGCGAGGAGAACGTGATCGAGTTCGTCGCCGTCGAATCCAAACCGTACAGACTGATACCGTCGCCAACCGCGCCGCCAATGCACGTACTGTCCGGGTCCCAGATGGTTAGGCGCCGTCGATGATCGTCGCGATGAGCTCTCCCGCGTAGGACACCGTGACGCTTCCCCCCCCGAGGCGGAACCTGGCGTGCCGTTTGTGCTGCTCGTCCAATCTGTCCAGAGCGTGGCGGAGAGTACAAGCTCGCCGCGCCCCGTCTTCCTAACAGCATTGGAATCCGTGATGGTGCACTGGTCCTGCTGAGGACGAGGAGGCACGGATGGACGCGAGAGCGGAGCGGTTGCGGGCGGCGGTGGTCGCACTGGGGCGGACGAAGCGGAATCAGCCGATTCCGCTGGCGCTGCGGGCGGAGCTGATCGCTTGTGCGCGCGCGGCGCGAGCGCGTGGCGTCGGATGGGCCGCGATCGCGCGCGGGCTCGGGGTGTCGATGACGGGGCTGAAGCGCTGGTTCGCGGCGCCGACGCATGTGCGCAGCGCCGCGCCGGTGCTGCGGCGCGTACGTGTTAGGTCGGCGGCAGGCGATCTGCGGGCGAGCGACCGCCCCGCGCTGCGGGTGATCTCGCCGCAGGGCTACCGCGTCGAGGGGCTCGACGTCGCGGCGGCAGCAGCGCTGCTCCGCGCGCTCGCGTGATCGTCGGCAGCACGCGGGGGCGCGTGTTCGCGTACCCGGAGCCCGCGGACCTGCGGCGCGGCTTCGGCGGGCTCTGGCGCGCGCCGGCGTGATCTTGCGGCCCGAGCGCCGTCTCGACGCAGCCCCCGCACGCGCTCGCCCGACACCTCGAGCCGAGTCGCACCGCGCTCCACGCGTACTCGCGCTGCATCGCAGCGAAGGCTGACAGGGCGTTTCACCGGCCAGTCGCCACGGCCGCTAAGACCATAAGGGTCGATGCGGAATATGAGACAAACCCCGTAACCCGACAGATATCAAGGACTCTCTCCAACTCTGTATCGTTCAATTCGCGATACTTGCGCGCGAATAGGAATCGTTGAAATGCAATCGTGTTACCGATCGAGTTACTCATCACAAGACTCGGACTACCGAGTTTCTCGAATACATCTAGGTGTCTCGCCTTCAAAATCGAGAGCGCTCGTAGATACAATGGTATGTAGACGACCCCTACGACTACCATCAGGGCGAGGTAAGCGATGTAGATTACCAACAGAAGCCCACCATGAATGAGGTTCTAGTAGAACAGTCCCGGGAACACATAATTTGCGGGATTGGGGGGCGGAGGTACTAAGTGGTCGAGAGGAACATTAACTACGACGCCCACGAAAACTGAAGCACCGCCAGCTGGCGCGACGCTCAACCCCTGAAATTCCCTATAGGGGTAAAGCTGGCCCTGACCGCCGACTCTTACGGGCCCGAGGCCCATTGGGCGCTTCCCTCTGTCCGAGCCGATGCGGTAGCGCCCGAAAGGGCATGGATTTGACATAACGCCCGTTCTCGGATCTTCGAAAGGGCGCTTGTAGTTCCTATCCCCCTTTCCGCGGGGTACCCAGGATAGCGAGATCCTGATGAAGAGCATCACGCTCGATCTCGACGAGAAGGTCACTTACACCGAGCGCGAAGTGAACGAGCACCTGAAGCGCTGACAGCGCGAGGTGGCGCCGGCGATCGAGACAGATCACGTGACACTCCGGCGCGAGCTCGTCGATCATGGATATCTCGAGCGGAAGCGCGACGGCAGCGAGTACCGCGTCGGGTTCCCGGCCAAGTCGGTGGCGTTTGCGATCGAGATCTACGACGTGGATCTGCGCGCGACGGTGGCGGCGTATCTCGCGGAGCAGGCGCGCAAGGCGGCTGAAAGGAAGGCGAAGCGCGCGGGCGCAGCGAAGCAGTAGTCAGCCTGCGCTTCGTCGCAGTGCAGCAATGCTCGGCGCCGCACCAATTGCGAGGAGGGCGAGCAGGGCGCGCGAAGCGGGGTAATCTTGCGTCAGGAGGACTCGCTCATGAGGAAGACCTGCCCGATCGCTCTCGCGCTGTTGGTGGCGGCTGGCAGCACGCACGCTCAGGAGCTGAGGACGAATCCAGATGGCTCGCCCTTCGCGGTGTCGATTGACCCTCGAACGAAGCCTCGAATGTCAGTCGATGACGTTGTCGCGCTCGCCGATGAAGCGCAGCGGACACCCGAGTCGTCGCCGAAGGACCGGACGACCCTGCGCCGGATCGACTTGACCCTCGCGGAGGAAGTCCAACTCGTCGTTCCGGATGCGCCATTTCAGGAATCGCAGCGAGGACGCTGGGTTTGGGTCGTGCGCGTCACCGGCCACTTCGCCGGCGGAAGTGGTCCGTCGGGACCCGGTTACGAGGGCCGTGAGGGCTGGTACCTGATAGACGATGGAAGCGGAGCCATCTACGCGTGGGGATTTACCAAGGAGAAGCCGCTCGAGGAGCATCCGAAGGCGGGAACGATCGCGCCAAGCGCGGCGCTCGCCCCGTGCCAGCGCCACTACGCTGCTGCGCGTTACTCAGTCCTCCCGCAGCACGTGAACAGTCCAGAAACGACGGGGGCATGGGCGACCTGGAAGATCCAGGAAGTGAATCGCGCGCCTGGGATTGTTTCGCCTCCTCAGCACGCTGAACAGGTGCTCTGGGTTGAGACCGGCTTCAATGTCGGGCTTGACTGGGTCGAGGTTGGCTTGACCGAAGGTCAGCTCATCAACAGCACGTTCGGAGTTGGCGAGTGGTTCTACTCCGCGAGGAACGTCGGCGGAATTGGAGGCGCGTACTCTGAGGGCCACTTTCTCCTCGGCGGTCAACCCGTCCAGAGAACGGCGGCTGACCTCAACACCAACAAGGATTTCAAAGTCCACTCGTGCAAGCGGATGGAGCCGGGGTGCACGGTCACGAACGCAAGTACATTCGTTGCCTGTGTCGAGCCGATCCAGGCGCAGAGGCTCTGCATCTCGTGGCCCAACATCCAGCCGGGAACCAACCACTGGGATGTGGGCTTAGAGTCGACGTGCCAAGGTGCACGCGTTGACGCGACGTATGTCCGCGACTCGCAGTATCGGTGGAACGCCACGGCTGTGAACCCCACAGCGGCGCCTCAGCTGTTCAAGGATCGCCCTGTTGATGTCAATGTCGACATCCAGCTCTGCTCGCCGTCCGTCAAGCGTTCTCGATATTGGATGAACCCGCTCAACAACAAGAACGTTTGCGGGACGTAGAGCGCTCGTTGCGTGGCCAGCAGCGCCGGCAGGAAGCCAACCGTGGGAGCCGCCCCGCCCGCCCCTTCTTGTCGACTACCTCGACGACAGGGCCCGAACTGCAGGACAGAGCACGCGGTGAGCCCGCGCGAAGGGACTCGTGCGCCTGCGATTCCGTGGCGGGGCTCCGGACCGGGCCGCGACCCGCTTGATTCCCCGGCCATTGGGCGCTTCCCTCTGCCCGAGCCGATGCGGTAGCGCCCGAAAGGGCCTGAATTTGACATAACGCCCGTTCTCGGATCTTCGAAAGGGCGCTTGTAGTTCCTATCCCCCGAGCCGACACGCCTTCGAGCAAGTGCGACGCTCGGCGTGTCAAAACCGAGAAGCGCAAGCGCATTGGGCTCTGGAACATTCCCA
>JANNDT010000216.1:0-3458 GCA_031387905.1 Deltaproteobacteria bacterium | reverse complement strand
CAGCGACGGCCCCAACACAGAGCAAGCCTTCAGTCAGCGCCCGCGCACCACCGCGTACCTTCAGCCCCAAAGGGCCCGAGCGAGCCATCGCGCTCCGACGGCCCGCCTCCCGCAGCGCGCCGCCCGCATCGAGCGATTAGGGCTTACACACCGCGGGCAACGGATGCCGATACAACTTCGCCGCATTCTGGTGCGTGATCTTCCGAATCCACTCGACAGGCAAAGACCCCAGCAGCTTCTCCATCACGAGCTGCGTATCCGGCCACGTTCCATCGCCATGCGGATAGTCCGACTCCGCGACCACGTGATCGATCCCAATGTGCTCGAGCGTCGAGATCGTCGATGGATCGTCGATCATGCAGAACCAGAAGTTTCGGCGTAACACCGCCGACGGCGAGTTCTGCTTGTCGGCCCAACTCGCGCCGTAACCCGAGCGCGCCATGATGTTGTCGAGCCGGTCCGCCAGCATCGCCACCCAGCCAATGCCAGATTCCGCGATCGCGATCTTCAGGTCGGGGTACTTCGCGGGCCAGCCGCTCCAGAGCCACTCGGCGCAGGTGTCGATCGCCATCGGTCCGAATTTGGTGGCGCCGAGTTCGAGCATGGGCGCGCCCGGCGGCATCTTGCCGAAGCCCGACGAGCCGACGTGCAGCGAGAGCACCGTCCCGGTCTCTGCGCACGCCCGCACGATCGGTTCCCAGTGCGGCTGGAATACCGAGGGCAAGCCCTGATTATGCGGCTGCTCGGGAATCGTCACCGCCTTGAAGCCGCGCTTCGCGTTGCGGCGAATCTCGGCGGCGCCGCGCTCGGCGTCTTTCAGGAACGTGATGCCGAGCGGGATGAAGCGCTCGGGGAAGGGCGTCGCCCATTCCTCGTGAATCCAGTCGTTCCACGCCTGCACGCAGGCGAGGCCGAGTTCGGGATCCTTGGCTTCCGAGAACAGCGTGCCGCCGAAGCCCGTAACACCTGACGGGTAGTTGAGCGACGCGTACACGCCGTTGATGTCCATGTCGTGGGTGCGCGCTCTCGCGTCGTAGGCGCCGGGCCGGATCTCGTCGAAGCGCGCCGGCTCGTAGCGCTGATCTTCCTTCGCGCGGCCGGCGACGCACATGAAGCCCACCTGAAAGTAAGGCGTCTCCTCGAACATCCAGACCTGATGACCTTCCTCGGTCTCCACCACTCGCGGCGCTCGCGCCTCGAATTTTTTCGCGAGCCGGCCCTCGAACGTGTGCGGCGGCTCCATCAGGTGATCGTCCACCGAGATGATCGTGTACTTCTCGGCGCGCGGCGCCGGATCGGGCAGCAGCGGTTTTGTTACGGGGCGCTGAATGCCGAGCTTCACGACGCGGGCCATGGCGATGCCTCCCAGTGCGCAGGCAGTGGTAGCGCGCCGCCCGGCCGCGCCCGCCTCTCAGGCCGCAGTGACTTGTGGGATCACTTTCGCCGCGAACAGATCGAGCGCATCCGCGAGCGCGTCTTCGGGGATGCCGCCGTGGTCGAACATCGCGATGTGTAGGTCGAGACCGAGCAACGACCGCATCTCATTGATGCGGTCGGCCACGAGGTCCGGGCTGCCGCAGAACGAGGGCCCGCGGCAGAGTGCGTCGAAATCGGGCGGCTGGGGCGCGGGTTGCTGCGCGCCTCCGGCCTGCGGCGTTAGGCCAATGTTCACGCCGCCCCACGGCATCAGCACGGTCGTGACCCACGTCAGGTAACTGAGGTGGTGCGGACGCCAGCGCGCGCGTGCGGTCTGCGAATCCGCGGCGACGTGCACGTGGCTGCACGCGCCGACGCGCGGGCGCTCGCGGCCTGGGCCGTTCGCGACGAAACGCTCGCGGTAGCGCGCGACGAACGGCACGAACGCGGGCGGCGCGGCGAGCACGCTCGGCAGCATCAGGGGCAAGCCGAGCCGCGCGGCGAACTCAACGGACTCGAAGCTGCTGCCGCCGCCGATCCAGAGCGGCGGATGCGGGCGCTGTGCGGGCCGCGGCTGCACCGTGTCGCCGCGCAGCGGTGGCCGATGTTTCGCCTCGAAGTGTGCGGGCTCGCCCGTCCACGCCGCGAGCAAACAGGCGACGTTCTCCTCGAACAGCTCGCGCGAGAGCCGCGGATCCAAACCGAAATCTGCGTAGGTGCGGCGCAGCACGCCGCGCCCTGCGACCACCTCGGCGCGCCCGTTCGAGAGCACATCCACGGTGGCGTAATCCTCGGCCGCGCGAACCGGGTCGAGAGAGCCCAGCAGCGTGACGCCGGTGCCGAGGCGCAGCCGCGTCGTGCGCTCCGCGATCGCGGCGAGCACGACCGGCGGCGACGACAAGATGTAATCGCACAGGTGGTGCTCGCCGAGCCACACCGAGTCGAAGCCGAGCGCTTCGCCGCGCACCGCGAGTTCGACGATCTGGCGGTGACGCTCCGCGGGCGTCGATTTCACACCTGTGAGCGGATTCGGCAGGTGATCGCCGAGGATGAGCAGGCCTTCGCGCATGCCGCGGCAGCGTATCGCGACTCGCGCTGCCATAAGCTTTCCGAACGGAGGAAACGCGCGATGGAGCAGCTACAGAACCGAGTCGCAGTTATCACGGGCGGCGCGAGCGGCATCGGCTTCGCAACGGCGGAGGCGCTCGCGCGCGAAGGTGCGCGCATCGTGCTCGCGGACATCGAGGAGAAGTCGCTCGCGACCGCGGCGGAGAAGATCCGAGCGCTGGGTGTCAAGGCCGAAGGCGTCGTCTGCGACGTCTCCTCGCGCAAATCGGTGGAGGCGCTCGCGGATGCCGCCTTCGAGAGGATGGGCGCCGTGCACGTCGTGTTCTTGAACGCGGGCGTCGCCGTGAGCGGGCCGGTCGTGAACATGACCCACGACGACTGGCGCTGGGTGATCGACGTCGATCTGTGGGGCGTGATCCACGGCGTCGAGTCGTTCGCGGCGCGCATCGTGGAACAAGGTGAATGCGGGCACATCGCAGCGACCGCGTCGTTCGCGGGCATGGTGCCCAACGTCGGCCTCGGCGCCTATTGCGTCGCGAAGTACGGAGTCGTCGCGTTGATGGAAGTGCTCCACCGCGAACTGCGCGAGCACGGCATTGGCACCTCGGTGCTGTGCCCAATGCGCGTGAAGACGAACATCGACGCCTCGGGGCGCAACCGGCAGAACGATTACGGCGGCCCCGAGAAGCAGAACTACCCCGAGGTGGACGAGAGCCAGATGGCCGGGCGGCAGATCCCGGTCGAGAGCGTCGCGCAACTCGTCGTGAACGGAATCAAGCGCAACAAGCTTTACCTATTCCCGCACGCCGAAAGCCGCGAGTTCATCCAGCGCCGCTTCAAGCGCATCGACGAGTCGTTCGGCGCCTAACCCGGGCGCGACGCGCTTCGAAACACCCCGGGACGTTGCACCACGAAAACCCCGCGGGGGTTTGGTGGGGGGACGTCCCACACCAGACGAGGTTGAGCACGAGTGG
>JANNDT010000187.1:0-5542 GCA_031387905.1 Deltaproteobacteria bacterium | reverse complement strand
CCCGAAGGCGATCTCTCGACGCTCGAGCCTGAGAAGTGAGCGCGCCGGGCGCCGCCATCGATCGGGACTCTGCGCTTGCGCTGTTGCGCGAGATGCTCCGCATTCGCCGCTTCGAGGAAAAGTGCGCCGAGCTCTACAGCGCGTCGAAGATCCGCGGCTTCCTGCACCTCTACGTCGGCGAGGAAGCGATCGCCGCCGGCGTCATCGGCGCGCTCACGCCCGAGGATTCGATCGTCGCGACCTATCGCGAGCACGGTCATGCACTCGCGTGCGGGTTGAGCATGCGCTCCGTGATGGCGGAGATGTTCGGCAAGGTCACGGGCTGTAGCCGCGGGCGCGGCGGCTCGATGCACCTGTTCGACGCGGCGAAGCGCTTCTTCGGCGGCAACGCGATCGTCGCGGGCGGGCTGCCGCTCGCGGTCGGCATCGCGCTGGCGGACCAGCTGCGCGGCAAGCCACTTGTTACGGCGTGCTTCTTCGGCGAGGGCGCCGTCGCCGAGGGCGAGTTTCACGAATCGCTCAACCTGGCCGCGCTCTGGAGGCTGCCCGTGGTGTTCTGCTGCGAGAACAACCTGTACGCGATGGGAACCGCCCTCGCGCGCTCCGAATCCGAGACCAACCTCGCGATCAAAGCCGCCAGCTACGAATTGCCGGCGTGGACCGTCGACGGGATGGACGCGCTAGCGGTCGCCGAAGCCGCGCGGCGCGCGATCGCGTTTTCGCGCAGCGGCGGACCGTGCTTCCTCGAACTGCGCACCTACCGCTTCCGCGCCCACTCGATGTACGACCCCGAGCTCTACCGCGAGAAGAGCGAGGTCGAGGCCTGGAAGCTGCGCGATCCGATTGTGCTGCTCGAGGCGCGACTACGCGAGGCTGGCGCACTCGACGATGCAGCGCGCAGCGCGCTCGAGGCCGAGATCGCGGCGGAGATCGCCGACGCGGTGGAGTTCGCCGAGGCCGCGCCGCTCGAACCGGTGGAGGATCTCGAGCGCTTTGTGCTCGCGGAGAGCGCGCAGTGAAGGCATCGGCTCACGAAGCAATATTGCGCCGGGATTGGCTCGCAGCGTTGCGGCGCTACGTCGGCGTCACGGCCGCCGGGCATCTCGCCTGGGAGGCGGTCCACGTCCCGCTCTACCGGATCTGGGAGGAAGGCAGCCCTGCGCAGATCGCCTTGGCGATCGTCCATTGTTCGGGCGGGGACCTGTTGATCGCGATCTCGGCACTTGTCGGGGCGCTGCTGCTCGCGGGCTCTCCAGGTTGGCCGATCGTGCGCTTCCGCAGCGTCGCAGCCTTCACCATCGCCTTCGGCGTCGCTTACACCGTCTACAGTGAATGGCTCAACGTGAGCGTTCGCGGCTCGTGGTCCTACGCGGAGCGCATGCCGCTGCTGCCGCCGCTCGGAACCGGCCTATCCCCGGTGCTCCAGTGGCTGATCGTGCCAAGCGCCGCGCTCGCCGCTGCGGGCGGGCGGCGCGGCGAGTGACGGTGCAAGAGCGCGACGCTTCGCGGAACCGATTTCGCGCCGAGGCTCAGCGCTTGGCTTCCGCCTCGTGGGCCGCGGCAAGACCGTCGAAATCCGCGGCGCTGTCCTCTGACTTCTTGGCGAGCGCCTCGCAATGCGACTTCATCGCGTCGCGCTGTAACAGCTTGCCCGCCGCGTAGTGCTTCGCCATCGAGCGGTGGTCGGCTGCGGCTGCGCGCGCCTCGGCTGCCTTGCCGCGGTAGTAACCGGCCAGTGCCTGGTGCTCTGTCGGCGTGCTCGCGAACTCGACGAGAAGCGCCTCGATCGACTCATGGCCGGACGCGTCGCTGCCCTCCGCGAAAGGCGAAAGTGGATTGCCTAATACCATCAGCGCGAGAACGACCGCAATTCTGATTCTCTTCACTTGGCGTTTCCTCATGGTTGTCCAGCTGTCGGGCCTTAGCGCCGAGCCGGGTTCGTTCGTCCGCATAACAGCAAGTCCCGTGCCGCAGCCGCTCGCCTCGTGTGCGACCTCGGGCTCGATCCTGCACAGAGATGCGGCATCTGCTGCTCTCGGGTGGTGCAGTCGGAGAGCCTGACGGTCGCGTCACGCTCGGTCCGGATCCGGCGCAGTCGCCTTGCGTCGGCGAGACACGACTTTCCGCAGCTCGAGCACCGCGAGCGGCACGCACCCGAGCGCGATCTGCGCGAGACACTGCGCCAGCGAGAGCGGAGAGGTTCCGAAGAGGCGCGCCAGGTTCGGGTTGTGATGGATCGCGAGCTGCAGCCCGAAGCTGGCGCTCACGATCGCGACGAGCCGTAGGTTCGAGAAGATGCCGATCTCATGCAGCAGCCGGGTTCCGCTGCGCGCGCCAAAGGAGCGCAGCAGCTCCGCGAACACCAGCGTCGAGAAGGCCGCGTTGCGCGCGAGCGCGACGCCTGCGCCGGCGCGGAGCTCGAACCAATACGCACTCAGCGCCACCGCCGCCGTGAGGCCGCCCGTCAGCAGGAGCCCACGCAGCGTCGCCGCATCGGCGAGCTGCGCGGTCGGCGGCCGCGGCGGACGTCGCAACAAGTCCGGATCAATCGGGTCGGACGCCAGCGCGAGTGCCGGGAGACCGTCCGTCACCAGATTGATCCACAAGAGCTGCACCGGAAGCAGGGGCACGGGCAGACCCATTAGGCCGGCGCCGAGCATGAGCGCGAGCTCGCCGAGATTCCCGGCCAGCAGATACGCGAGTGTCTTCGACACGTTGTCGAAGATCCCGCGGCCCTCCTCGACTGCTGCAACGATCGACGCGAAGTTGTCGTCGGCGATCACCATGTCCGAAGCCTCCTTCGCGACCTCGGTTCCCGTAATACCCATGGCGACGCCGATCGAAGCCTCGCGCAGCGCGGGTGCGTCGTTGACGCCGTCTCCGGTCATCGCGACGACCACGCCCCGGGCTTTCCAGGCGCGCACGATGTGCAGCTTCTGCTCGGCGGTGACGCGCGCGTAGACGGCGACGTGCGCGACGCGCTCGCGAAACGCAGCCGGAGAGAGCGCCTCGAGCTCCGTGCCGGTGAGCACCTCGTCGCCTGCGCCGAGCATGCCGAGTTCGGCTGCAATCGCGCGCGCGGTCGCGGGATGGTCGCCGGTGATCATGACGACGCGGATACCCGCGCTGCGGCACCTCGCGATGGCTTCGCGCGCCTCCGCACGCGGGGGATCCTGAAGCCCCGCAAAACCAAGCAACGCGAGTGATGTCTCGAGGTCGGCAGGCGACTTTGTTGGAAGGATTCGCTCGGCCACCCCGAGCACGCGCAACGCCTCGGACCCGAACTGCGCGACGGCCTGCGCGAGCTGCGCGCGCGTCTCGGCGTCGAGGGGCACGACCCCTTCCCTCGTGTGGAGGTACGCGCAGCGCTCGAGGATTATCTCGGGTGCGCCTTTCACGTACGCGACGCGCTCGCCGCGGCGGCTTCGCACCACGCACATGCGCTTGCGATCCGAATCGAACGGCAGCGTCTGAAGGCGCGGCTCCGACGCCTCGATCTCCTCCCGGTAAATCCCCGCCTTCGCCGCGGCCACGAGCAGCGCGACCTCCGTCGAGTCGCCCGCGCTGCGAAACGACCCGCCCTCGCGCGCGATCTCGGCGTCGTTGCAGGCGGCGGCGGCCCAGAGGAGATCGCGCGCGTCCTGTTGCCCGTCGCGCGCGTTCTCTCCGAGGACCTGGCCGGCAGCGCCGTACCCCTCGCCGGTCACGCGCAGTACGGCGCCTGAAGTCAGCAAGCGCCGCACCGTCATCTGGCCCACGGTGAGCGTGCCGGTCTTGTCGGTGCAGATGACCTGCGTGCTGCCGAGCGTCTCGACGGAGGGCAGGCGACGCACGAGTGCGTTGCGCCGTGCCATGCGCTCGACGCCGAGCGCGAGCGCCACCGTAACGACTGCCGGCAGCCCCTCCGGCACCGCCGCGACCGCGAGGCTGACGGCGCCGAGAAAAAGCTCGAGTGGCGCGCTGCCGCGCAGCCAGCCGAGCCCGGAGACAAGTGCGACGACCGCGAGACAGCCCCAGAGGAGTTGTCGGCCGACCACGTCGAGCCGCCTTTGAAGCGGGGTTTGTTCCTCCGTGGCGCTCTCGATCAGCCCCGCGATGTGACCGACCTCTGTGCGCATGCCAGTGGCGACGACGATTGCGCGGCCCGATCCGCCGGACACGCTCGTCCCGAGAAAGACCTGATTGCGGCGATCGGCGAGCGGCGTCTCCGGCGCGAGAGTCTGCTCGCCCTTCTCGACCGGCTCGGACTCACCCGTCAGCGGCGCCTCGTTCACGCGAAGCAACGACGCCTCGACCAGGCGCGCGTCGGCGGCGACCAGATCCCCGGCGTCGAGCACGAGCAGGTCTCCGGGCACGACCTCGCGGGCCGACACCAGCTCGGAGCGGCCGTCGCGCACGACGCGCGCGCGTGGCGCGGTCATGCGCGCGAGCGCCGCCACCGCCCGCTCGGCCCGGTACTCCTGGAAGAATCCGATCGCAGCGTTGAGCAGGACGATCCCGAGGATTGCGCCTCCGTCGATCCACTCGCCCAGCGCCCCGGAGACGACCGCGGCCACGATCAGGAGCCACACGACGAGGCTGCGGAACTGAGCCGCGAGCAGCGCGAGGAGCGAAGCGTCGCTCGCTCCGCGGATCTCGTTCGGACCCTCGCGCGCGAAGCGCAGCGCAGCCTCCGCACGCGACAGGCCGCGGCTCGGATCGGTCGCTAGCGCGTTCGCCACTTCCGCAACGCCGGTCGCGTGCCAGCGGGGCTCCGGGAGAATCGACATGCCGCGCGCCTCACACGCCCGCTGCGGGCGGCGGAAGCGCCCGCGACCGCCACATCACGTAGAGCGCCGGGATCACGGCCAATGTGAGGAGTGTTAGGGACAAAAGCCCGCCCCAGAGTGGCGCGGCGATGCGCTTCGCCACGTCCGAGCCGATCCCCGTATCGAACATCACCGGCACGAGCCCCACGATGTTCATGCCGACGGTCATGAGCAGCGGGCGGACGCGTTGGCTCCCGGACTCGAGCGCCATCTCGATCAGATCCGCGGGAGTTCGGAGGCGCCCGGCGGCCTGCCAGCGCCGGTAGCCCTCGTCGAGGTAGATGACCATGATCGAGGCGGTCTCGGCTGCGATGCCGAGCAGACCGATCAGGCCGACCCAGACCGCGACGGAGGTATTGAAGCCGAGCGCCCATAACAACCAGATCGATCCCATCGCGGCGCACGGAACCGAGAAGAGCACGAGCAGCGCCTGCGGCAGCCCGCCGAAGTTCACGACCAGGATCGCGAGGATCAGCGCCACCGTGAGCGGCACCACGATGCGCATGCGCGCCTGCATGCGCTCCAGGAACTCGTACTGCCCGGTCCAGCGCAGGAAGTAGCCGGGCGGGAGGGAGATCTGCGCACTCACGGCACGCTTTGCGTCGGCCACATATCCGCCGAGGTCGCTGCGTTCGGTGTCGACGTACACCCAGCCGGTGAGCAGACCCGCTTCGTTCTTGATCATCGGAGGGCCCATCACGGCGGAGATCGTTCCCAGCTGGCCTAGCCGAACC
>JANNDT010000526.1:0-4466 GCA_031387905.1 Deltaproteobacteria bacterium | reverse complement strand
GCCGCGCTCCATCAGCGCCGCGGTGAAGGCCGCCACTCCGAGTTCGTTCGGCCCCTCGAGCGCGGCGCCGCGCAGCGCCACGAAGCCTGCCGAGAACTCCGGCAGCCGCCGGTCTTCGAGCACGAGCACTTGCAGGCCGTTCGCGAGCGTCGCGCGGTGAAGGCGCGCTGCATCGACGATCGGTTTCTCGACCGCGACGGCCGCGGGCAGTTCCCACGCGAACGGCTCGTTCGCGCAGCCAGGTAACGCGGCCAGGACAGCCGTAACGAGCGCGACTCGCGCGTTTCTCACGGCCGGCCCTCCTGCTCCGCCTGCGGAAAGACCTGCACGACGTTGCGCTTATTTGGGGCGAGGTACTGGCGCACCACGCGCTGCACGTCTTCTGCGGTCACGCGCCCGATCGCGGCGAGCTTCTCCGCGAGCGGCTCGATCCTGCCGAGCGCGACGTAATCCTCCGCGACGCGCGAGGCCAGCGCGTGCGCGCTGCCCTGCCCGCGGATCCACGCCACCTCGAGCGCGCGCTTGGCGCGGCTCAGTTCCTCGGCACTCGGCGGCCGATCTGCGAGCCCAGCGATCTCCGCGAATAACACTCGCTCCGCTTTTGCGATATCGACGCCAGGCCGCAGCGTCGCGCCTGCCATGAACAGGCCAGCGCGCTGGAGTTCCCAGTAGAACGCCTGCGGTTCGAGCGCGAGCGGCGCATCGAACACCATCTCGCGATACAGCCGGCTCGTCCGCCCATTCGCGAGCACGCCTGCCGCCACGTCGAGCGCATCCGAATCGGCGTGGCCAGTCGGCGGCGCGGCAAAGCCCGCCAGCACGATTGGGGCCTGCACCGGGTAGTGCGCCACCGCGCGGCGCTCGCCGTCTTGCGCGGGCTCCTCCTGCGGGTTGCGCGGAATCGACGCCGCGCGCCGCAGGCCGCCGAAGTGCTTCTCCACCAGCGCAACGGTTGCGGCCGGTTCGAAGTCGCCGACGATCGTGATCACCAGGTTGTTCGCGGAGTAATAGGTGTCCCAGAAGGCTTGGCAGTCGGCCGCGGTAACTTTCTCGAGGTCGCTGAGCCAGCCGACGGTCGGAATGCGGTACGGATGCGCCTGATAAGTCAGCGCCATCAACGTCTCGAATGCGAGGCCTTCGGGATCGTTCTCCGAGCGCAGCCGCCGCTCCTCGATCACGACTTGCCGCTCGGCCTTGAGCGCCGCCTCGGTCACTTCGAGGTTCGCGAAGCGCTCGCCCTCGAGCGCGATCATCAGCGGCAAGTGCTCGGGCGCGACGTCCTCGAAGTACACCGTCACGTCGCGCGAGGTGTAGGCGTTGATGCGCCCGCCACGCTCTTCGACGAGCCGCGTGTAGGCCTCGGCGCCGAGCGGCGCGAGGTTCTTCGAGCTGAGGAAGTTCATGTGCTCGAAGAGGTGCGCGATGCCCGTGAAGCGCGATTCGTCGCCAGAGCCGACTCTCACCCAAACTTGCAGCGAGACCACAGGCGTCGCGTGATCTTCGAGCGTGAGCAGCGTGAGGCCGTTCGCGAGCGTCTTGATTTGCGTGCGCAGCGCGGGATCGGCGAACTCGCCCTCGCCGTCCGCGAGCGCGCCGCCGGTCGCGAATGACAATGCCGCCGCGAAGAGCAGACCCTGAACGATGTTTCGCACGCGCATTCTCCCCCGCGGCCTTAATGGCGGCGCACCTTATCGGCCACGTATGGTGCGGGCAACGAACAAACGCACCGCGCCGAGGGAATCGCCATGCCGCTGCGCACCGATCGCGAGTTGAAGACGCTGCTCGAGAACACGCGCAGCATCGCCGTGCTCGGCATCAAGGCCGGCGAGCACGAAGACGCATTCCGCGTCCCGCGTTATCTGCAGCGTCACGGCTTCGCGATCCGGCCCGTATCGCCGAAGCTCGCCGAAGTGTTGGGGGAACGCGCGGTCGCGAGCGTGGGCGAACTCGCCGGGCCGATCGACATGCTGAATGTGTTCCGCGCGCCAGAGCACATTGCGGGCCACGTCGAAGAGATCCTCGCGATGAAGTCGCGCCCAAAATCGGTCTGGCTCCAGCTCGGCATCGCGCATCCGTCGACGGCGAGACTCGAGACTGCGGGCATCGCCGTGGTCGAGGACCTCTGCCTGATGGTCGAGCACGCGCGCCTGTTCCGCGCGCCGGCCGAGCATTAGGGGCTGGCTCGCGCATGCCCGCCGATCTCGCCGCGCTGCGCGTGCGCTTGCACTACGACTTCGCGTCGAGCCTTTGTTACGTCACGCACCGCGTGATGCAGCGCATGAGCGGGACGCTCGCCGGGCTCGGCATCGCGCTCGCCTGGTCGCCGCTCGATCTCGCGCGGCTGACCGGGCCTTATCTAGCGGGCGCCGAGATTCCCGAGTCGCGGCGCGAGAATGCGCGGCGCGTGGCGCGCGATCTCGGCGTCGCGCTGCACGTGCCGCGCGTGTGGCCCGATTCGAGCGCTGCGAATGCCGCGGCGTTCGCGGCCGAGCGCGCGGGCCGCGGCGAGACCTGGCGCGAGCGCGTCTTCACCGCGCTGTTCGAGCAGGGCGGGCTCGCGCTCGGCGACGACGACGTGCTGCGGCTCGCGAGCGAGATCGAGTTGCCGCTGACGGAGCGCGATCTCACTCGCGGCAAGAGCGAGCTCGAGGTGAAGACGGAGCTGGCGCGCGAAGAGCAAGTCTCGGGTGTTCCGACCTTCATGTTAGGGACGTGGCCTTTCGGTGGGATTCAAACCGAGGACACGATGCGGCACATTCTGGAGCGATTCGCGCGGAGAGCGCGCGCGGGAGAACTCGTCTGAGCGCCCGTGACGACCACCGCACGGTCTACTCCACCGGCAAGGGCCGTCTCGCGCCAAAGCTCGAGAGCCCGCGTGCACCGCGGGGCGACGGCATCGTGCGCGTGCGCCGCGAATCCCAGGGCCGCGGCGGCAAGACCGTCACCGCCATAATGGGTGTGCCGCTCGCGGAGGACAAACTGAAGGCACTCGCTGGCGAACTCAAACGACTTTGCGGCACTGGCGGCACGGCGAAGGACCACGTGATCGAGATTCAAGGCGACCACCGCGAGAGAATCGCCCTGGCGCTCCAGCAGCGCGGCTACACGGTGAAGCTCGCGGGCGGCTGAGCGGCGCGACTCGTTAGGCGCGCGGCTGCGAGTCGCTGGGCAGCCGCCGCCTCATCATCCAGCGCACGGCCAGCACGTCCGCGAGTCCCACGAACAAGCGGTTGCCAATGCCGTACTTCGAGACGCCCGCGCGCCGCGGCCGGTGGCTCACGGGCAACTCGATCACGCGCGCCCCTTCGAGCCGTAACAACGTCGGCAGGAAGCGGTGCATGCCGCGGTAGAGCTTCACGCGCTTCAGAAAGCTGGCGCGCATCACGCGCAGCGAGCAGCCGACATCCGTGACGTTCTCGCCGGTCGCCCAGTTGCGGAAGGCGTTGGCGACGCGCGAGGAAAGCCTGCGCAGCCAGGCGTCTTGGCGATGCGTGCGCACGCCGTTCACTACGTCGGCGCCCGCGAGCGCCGCCAGCAGGCGCGGCAAGTCCGCGGGGTCGTTCTGGCCGTCGCCGTCGAGCGTCGCGATCACTTCGCCGCGCGCGGCGCGGAAGCCGGCATCGAGCGCAGCCGTCTGCCCGGCGTTCGCGGCGAAGTGCAGCGCACGCACGCGCGGGTCTTCGCCTGCGAGCTTTGCGATCACTTCGCGCGTGCCGTCGCGGCTGCCGTCGTCGACGTAGATCAACTCGAAGCCGCCGTTCACGCCTGCGAGCGCCAGAGCGAGTTCCGCGTGCAGCGGCTCGATGTTGTCGCGCTCGTTGTAGAACGGCACGACGACCGAGAGAAACGGCGCGAGCCCGCTCGCACTCACTTCAACAACAGCTCCGGATTGCGCGCCGCCAGCATCCGGCGAATCCCGTCGCGCCACGCGACGCGCGATTTGCCCGCCTTCGCTTCGAGCTTGCGCACATCGAGCGGCAGCGGCGCGAGCGTCTTCTCCGTGCGATCGAACTTGGGCGTTAGGCCGGTGAGCCTGCCGAGTTCCGCGCACCATTCTTCGATCGAGGTTTCCTCGCTGCCCGCCCAGTTCACGATGGTCGCGGGCACGCTCGCCATTTCGAAGAGCGCGTCGAGCGTGCGCGCGGAGTCGTCTTCGTGGAAGAGCGGGAAGCGGTTCGGACCGCTCGAGTGCACGGGGATCGGCACGCCCGCCTTCATCATCATCAGGTGGTACCAGGGCCAGCCGCCGTTATCGCCGTACGGCACGCCGAGCCGCGCGATCGTGGTGGGCACGTTCCACTGCCGCGCGCAGAACCGCACCACCGATTCTGCGGCGATCTTGCAGAGGCTGTAGGTGGGCATCATCACGCGGTGGTGGTCGCCGAGTGGATCGCTCTCGCTGACCGGCTCACCGTTCTACCATTGATAGACGGCGGCGGACGAGCAGTGCACGAAGCCGCGCTTCG
>JANNDT010000142.1:0-3663 GCA_031387905.1 Deltaproteobacteria bacterium | reverse complement strand
CCTCCACCTCGAGCACAACAACATCCACGACCACGTCTCGTTCTTCGAGCTGAGCTGCGAGCGCGAGCCCAGCGTCGCGTGCGACGGGGTCGAGATCGCTGAGCTGCGCTGGGCGAGCAAAAAAGAGCTGCGCGCGCTGAGACTATGGCCGCCGCTCGCGGCGTGGCTCGCGAAAACCTAAGCGCTCACGCGACCGGCACGAATCTGCCGCGCGCGAGCTCGCGGAGCCGCGCGACGTCTTCCGCGCGCGTGCGCGAGAGCGGCACCGTGCTCGCGAGCTCCTCGCCGAGCAGCGCAGTATCGAGCGCGCGCTTCTCGTGCAGTGCACGCAACAGCGAGGAGATCACCGCCTGCTCGATCTCGGCGCCGCTCATGCCGTCGCTCGCGGCGGCGAGCGCCGCGAGATCGAAGCGCGCGGCGTCCTGTCGCTTGCGGCGCAGGTGGATCTCGAAGATCTGCTTGCGCTCGTCGGGCTGGGGCAAATCGACGAAGAACAGCTCGTCGAAGCGCCCCTTGCGCATCAGTTCGGGTGGCAGCTTGAAGACATCGTTCGCGGTCGCGACCACGAACACGGGCTTCTTCTTCTCCTGGAGCCAGGTGAGCAGGGTCGCGAAGATGCGTTGGCTCACGCCGCCGTCCATCTCGGAGCCGAACGCCGCGAAGCTCTTCTCGAGCTCGTCGATCCATAACACACACGGCGACATCGCCTCCGCGAGCTGGATTGCACGGCGGAGATTCTTCTCGCTCTCGCCGATGTACTTGTCATAGAGCCGGCCGGCGTCGAGCTTGAGCAGCGGCATCGACCACGCGCGCGCGATCGCCTTCGCCGCGAGCGATTTTCCGCAGCCCTGCACGCCCGCGATCAGGATGCCGCGCGGCGCAGGCAGCCCGAGCTCCGCCGCCTCTGCCGTGAAGCCAACGCGCGCGCGCGCGAGCCACTCATGCAGGCGCGCGAAGCCGCCGAGCTCGTACGCATTGTCCTCGGCCGGGTAGTACTCGAGCAGCCCGTCTTGCCCGAGCAACTCCACCTTGCGGTCGACGAGTCTCTGGATGTCGCTCGCGTCGAGCGAACCGTCGTCCATGATGACTGCGGCGATCGCCTGACGAGCTTGCTGAAGCGTTAGGCCCGAGAGCGCATCGAGCAGCCGCTCGAGGTCGGGCTTGTCGAGATCGATGCGCGCGCCCGTGCGCTCTCTCAGCCCCCGCGCCACCGAGGTCACCACCTCGGCGAGTTCGCGCTTCGTCGGCAGCTCGATCGGGAAGTGCACGACGTGCTGCTTCACGTCCGGCGGAAACTCGAGCGGCGTGCCCACGACCCACATCGAAGAACGCGAGCCTGAGAACTGCTGCGCCGCCTCGCGAAAGGAGCGGCACGTCGCGGGATCGGCGAGGTGCTTCGCGACATCCTTGAGCAAGAACACCGCCTCGATCGACAGCGTCTGCATGTGCGCGAACAGCTCGGCCGGAAGCGTCGTGTTGATCGTCCCGTTCGCGCCGGGCTTTCGAAACAGCCCACTCGTTAGGGTCCACACGAACACGGGGATCTTCAGCTCCCCCGCCACCGTGTCCGCGAGCTTCTCGACGCGCTCCTCCTCCGCCGTGTCGAAGGCGATCACGGGGTGGAACGACTGAACGAGGGCCTTGAGATCGTGGATGGTGGTGGGCGGCTTCACGCGGAGAACATCGGAAGTCCCGCGGCCTCGCTTGATCGCGCTGCCTGCTTCACTCCTCCACCCGCGCTCCCAGAACCCTCGCCAGCCTCGCCGTATCGCGCCGTAATTGCAGCGTCCTCCCGCGCGTCACGTAGACGAGCCCGGGCTTCGCGCCGCTCGGCTTGCTCACGTTCTTGATCGGGGCGATGTGTACGGACGCGCGCGTCGCGGCTTTCGCTTTCGAGAAGTGCACGGCGAGCTCCGCGGCATCGAGCACGGAATCTTGCGGTGCGTCCTCGCCGCGGCTCTCGGTGCGCAGCACGACGTGGCTGCCGGGGTTGCCTTCGAGGTGGAAGAACAAATCGTTCCCGCGAGCGAGCTTGGTGGTGAGCATGTCGTTGCCGTCGTCGTTTTTGCCGACCCACACTTCGAGGCCGTCGAGAGTCTTGTAGACCTTCGGTGCGAGGCGAGTCGGCAGCACGGTCTTACCCAGCCGCCACTCGCGCACCTTCTTCTCGAGTTTCGCACTCGATGCCGCAGGCTGCGAGCTGAAACGGTCGAGCGAGCGCGCGAGGTCCGGCTCCGCGGCGAGCCGCTCGAGCGCGGCGGCGTCTTCGCCCGCGGCGGCGACGCGCGCTTCGAGCGCGCTGTGCACTGTTAGGCGCTCCTGCGCGTCCGCCACTTCCTGCGCCGCCTTCAGCGCGGTGCGCTCGGCCTTCTTTGCGCGGCGGAAGTACTCGTCCTTGTTCTGCGCGGGCGTGAGCTTTGCGTCGAGCGGCACATCGACGGGTTCGTTCGTGTCGAAATCGCGCGCGCGCAGAACCGTCTCGCCGTGCTTTAGCGCCGTGAGATGCGCGGCGACGAGCTCGCCGCTGCGCTTCAAGCTCGCGGCTCTCGCGCCCTTCTCCGCGTCCTCGCCCGCCATGCGCAGCTTGCGCTCGAGAGCAGTGCGCTGTTTGCGCAGCGCCTGCGCGATGCGGCGTGCGAGCGTCGCCTCATCCGCGCGCTCCTCGCGCTCGGCATAATGCTTCTCGATCGCGCTGAGCAGCTCTTCGTCGGGCGCCGCCGCGAAGCGGTCTTCGCCCGCGCTCGGCGGACCGCCTTCGGGCGAGCGCCAAGGCGCGCCCAACACGAGATCGCGCCGCGTCTCGGGCAGCGGCCTCGCGCTCGCGACGACGCGGTCGCCGGCATCGAGCGCGTACACGTTGCTGCGCGGCCCGAGGATCGAGAAGAGCAGCGAGAGCTTCTCCTCGCGCGTGTCGAAGCGCAGACGCAGCTGCCGGTCCGCGCCTTCGAGCTGCGCGCTGCGCAGGCGCGCGCCGTCGAGATGCGCGCGCAGGTACTGCGCAAGCTGCGGCGGCGTCGGCGGCGCGGGCGGAAGCGTGCGGAGCTCGGAGATGCGCGCTGCGCCGGGCTTCGCGCAAAGCAGCAGCACGAGCCGATCTTGCGGCGGCAGCGTCTCCGAGCCTGAGAGCACTAGCGCGAGCTCTGTGCCCTGGCTCTGGACGATCTTGTCGACGCGCGCACCGAGCCGCGTGCGCTCGAGCAGCGCCCCGACGCGCGTGAGTTCGGTGAGGCTCAGCATTGGCAGCTCGCGCAATAATGCGCGCTGCGCTGCCCGATCACGATGCGCTTGATCTTCGTGCCGCACTTCTGGCACGGCTCGCCCGTGCGCGCGTAGACGCGCCGCTCGTCCTGATAAGCGCCGTCGCTTCCGTCCGGTGCGACGTAGTCGCTGATCGAGGAGCCGCCCGTCTCGATCGAGCGCAGCAGCACGCGCTTCAACTCCTCCGCGATGCGTTCGCACTCGCCGCGCTTCACCTGCTTCGCGCGCCGGGTCGGTCGCACGCCTGCGAGGAAGAGCGCCTCGTCCGCGTAGATGTTGCCCGCGCCGGCGATCACCGCTTGGTCGAGCAGCAGACTCTTGATCGCGACGCCGCGGCCGCGCGTGGATTCGAACAGCGCATCGGCCGAAAGTTCGAGCGCATCGACACCGAGTCTCGCGAGCCGC
>JANNDT010000115.1:0-4283 GCA_031387905.1 Deltaproteobacteria bacterium | reverse complement strand
GGGCGCGCCGCGCTGCTGCGCTCGGGGCTCCGCTCTGGGCTGTTCGCCGCGCTGCGCGAATGGACGACTGCGGAGGCGCTCGCAAGTTCAGAGGGCCTCGACGCGAAGCTCGCGAAACCGTGGCTCACGGCGCTCGAAGCGCACGGCTTCGTCGAGCGGCGCGGCGAGCGCTTCCGCCTCGCGGGCTTCGCGCGCTGGTTGCTCAATGGCCCGGATGCCGACGCCGCCTGCGCTGCGCTCGATCAATCGAGTTACGCGTACGCGCCGGTGCTCTCGCATCTGCCCGAACTGATGCAGAGCGAGCGCCGCCCGGTGTGGGGCGCGCGCGAGGATGCGCTGCGCACCGCGCGCGTTTCGCGCATGAGCGAGCGCCGCGCGCTCGCCGCGTTGCAGCGTATTCCAGACGCGAGGAGAGCGCGGCGCGTGCTCGACATCGGCTGCGGCGAAGCGCACATGCTCGCGAAGTTCCTCGCGCGTTATCGCGACGCATTAGGAACCGGCGTCGAGCTCGACGCGAGCGTTGCAGAGCGCGCGCAGGAGACCCTCGACGCCGCCCACGTGCAGCGCCGCGCTGAGATCCGCACGGGCGATTTCTTCAGCGCTCTCTTGCCGCGCGGCTTCGACCTCGCGCTGCTGAATCACAATCTCCACTACTTCGAAGAAGCGCGCTGGCCGGCGCTGTTCGCGCGCGTGCTCGAGCACCTCGCGCCGGGCGGCATCCTCGCGATCCAAACGCCCGTGCTCGTAGATGGCGTAATCGCGCGCTTATCAGGCGTTCATGCCTCGCTCGCGACGTTCGACTTGTTCTTGCGCGCGCACTCGAACCTCGCGGGCTTGCCGGACGCCGCGCGGCTCGCTGCGGCGCTGCACGCGGCCGGCTTCGCAGAGACCGGCGCCGAGTCGATCGCGCCGGGCGGCGCGCTTCGCTACGTCTGGGCGCGCGCCAAGGCCTAACACGCTCACGACATCGTGAGCCCGCCAGACACCGACAGCGTCTGGCCCGTCACGAAGCCCGCATCGTCCGAGAGCAGAAACGCGACCGCGCCCGCGAGATCGTCCGGCTGCCCGATGCGCCCCATCGGCACGCCGCGCGCGAGCGCTTGCTGCAGCTTGCCCGTCGGGTCGACGCCCGCGAACAGCGCCGTGTCGGTCGGCCCGGGCGCGACACAGTTCAGCGTCACGCCGCTGCGAGCGACTTCGCGCGCGACTGCTTTCGCGAACGCGATCACGCCGCCCTTGCAGCCCGAGTAGACCGCCTCGCGTCCGGCCCCTACGCGGCCCGCGTCCGACGCGATGAACACCACGCGCCCCGCGCTGCGCGCGAGGAGGAGCGGCAACACCGCGCGCGTCACGTGCAGCGGGCCGTACAGGTTGACGTCGACGATGCGCTGCCACGAAGCCGGGTCGGTCTCCGCGAACTTCTGCGCGGGCCGATCCCAGCCCGCGTTGTTCACGAGCCCGAAGATCCCGCCGCATTCGTCCTCGAACGCGCGCACCACGCGCTCGACCGCTGCGAAGTCCGCGATGTCCGCCGCATACGCCGCAGCGCGCGCGCCGCCCGCGCGCAGTTTCTCGGCCGCTGCCTCCGCGTTCGCGGCGTCGAGATCGAGCACGCCCACCACACAGCCTTCTTGCGCGAGCCGCTGCGCAATCGCGAAGCCGATCCCGCGCGCGCCGCCCGTCACAAGGACGGCTCGCCCTGATAACCCGCGCATCAGCTCTCCTTCGCGAAGTCGGTCGTTCCGGCAGACTTCATGATCTGTTCGAGCCACCACTTCGGCATCTTGCCGAGCAGCTGCGTCAGATCCGAGTAGTCGCGCCAGAGCGCGATCTTGTCGCCGCGAATCACCTGCACCGAAACGAACGGCAGCGGAATCACCTCGCCCGTGTGGAACTTCCAGGTCTCGGTGTGCTCGGTCATCACCACGTCTCCCTGACAAAGCATGCGGTGAACCTCGTGCTCGAACGCCTGCACCGGCTCGTGGCCGATGCGCAGGCGACGCGCCACGCCCGCCGGCCCGCGCCCGCCCGGATCCGGCGCCGAGACATCCTGATAAAGCCCGTCCTCGGTGAAGAAGCGCCCGACCGCGTCGTAATCGCGCAGCACATAGACCGTGTGCCAGAAGCGCTCCACCAGCGCGCGGTTCTGCTGTTCCTGCGTCATCGTGTTCTCCTCGTCGCGCGAGTGAAGCCCGGAACGGTGCGCGGCGCGAGAGGCCGGACGCGTGGAACTGCGAGAGGCGAACGAGAGCGATCTGCCGCTGCTCGCGAAGTGGAATCGCGAGCTGATCGAAGACGAGCGCGCGGAAAACCTGAAGACGGTCGCGCAGCTCGAGCTGCGCCTCATGCGCTGGCTCGAGGGTGATTACGAGGCGGTGATCTTCGAGCAGCGCGGCGAGCCCGTTGCTTACGCGCTGTTCCGCCCCGACGAGAGCGGCGTCTACTTGCGACAATTTTTCGTGGCGCGCGCGCAGCGCCGCCGCGGCGTGGGGCGCGAGGCGATGCGCATCTTCCGCGAGCGCTGCGTGCAAGCGGGCGCATCGCTCTCGCTCGACGTGCTCGTGCACAACGAGCGCGCGCTCGCGTTCTGGCGCGCGCTCGGCATGCGCGAACACGCGATTCGGTTTCGCGCGCCGTGAGCGATGCGAGAGAGCGCGATGCGAGCGCAACGTGGCCGTTCGTCGTGATCGGCGCGGGCGCGGCTGGCTTGCTCGCAGTTCTCTTCGCTGCGCGCGGCGGCGTGCGCACGCTGCTCATCGAGTCGCACCCGAAACCCGGCGCGAAGATCCGCGTCAGCGGCGGTGGACGCTGCAACGTATTGCCCTCGGCGCTGGAGCTCGCGGATTTTCACACCGAGGGCTCGCGCAACGCGATGCGCAACCTGCTGTTCTCATGGCCGCTCGAGGAGGTGCGCGCGTTCTTCGAGCGCGATCTCGGCGTGCCGCTGAAGGTGGAGGAGACGGGGAAGATTTTTCCCGTGAGCGACGACCCGAGCGAGATCACGAGCGCGCTGCTCTCCGCGTGCGAGCGCGCTGGCGTAACGCTCGTTGCGGGCGAGCGAGTGTGCGAGCTGCGCGCGTGCGCTCCCGGCGATGCAGGCGGTGCTCGCTTCGAGTTCGCGCTGGCGAGCGGCGAGAGCGTGCGCGCGGAACGTGTTGCGCTCTGCACGGGCGGGCTCTCGCTGCCGAAGACGGGGAGCGATGGCTGGGGTTATCAGGCGGCGGAGCGTCTCGGGCACACGCTGCGACGCCGCTATCCCGCGCTCGTGCCGCTGCTCACGAGCGAGAACCGCTGGCACGAGCTCGCGGGTGTGAGCCTGCGCGCGCGACTCAGCGCAGTGCGCGAAGGCAAGCTGCTCGAAGCCCGCACGGGCGATCTGCTCTTCACGCACAAAGGCTTCAGCGGCCCGGTCGTGCTCGACATCTCCTATCAGCTCGCGCGCGCGGACCACCGCGGTGCCGCGCTGCTTGCGGCGTGGCTCGGTGACGACGCCGAAGCCTGGGACGCGCGCCTCCGCGCAGGCGGCTCGCGCAGCGTGCAGAGCTTCACGCGCGCGCAGCTGCCGAAGCGCCTCGCCGATGTGCTCGTCGCGCTCGCGCGAGTCGACCCCGAGCGCGCGCTCGCGCGCCTAACACGCGAGGAGCGCGAGCGCGTCGCGACCGTACTCGGCGAGTGCCCGCTCGAGATTGCGGGCGACGAGGGCTACCGCACCGCGGAAGTGACGGGCGGCGGCGTGCCACTCGAGGAAGTCGCGACCCGCACCCTCGAATCGCGCCTCATGCCGGGGCTCTACTTCGCGGGCGAGATCCTCGACGTGACGGGGAGGATCGGGGGGTTCAACTTCTTATGGGCGTGGGTGACGGGGAGGAAGGTGGGGTTGGCTGTCGCCGGGGATCTCTAGTGTCGGAGAATCCTCTCACGCGCGATCTCGAACACTTCCCGGACGAGAGGCCTCGATCGTCGAGTCCGAGAAGTGGGCGACCAAGTGCCGTTGCGACACATGTCTCGGAGTTCGAATTCTGCGTGGCAGTCGACTAAGAAAACGAACTCGGCTCGTTTCATGTCCGGCTAGAGGCTCAGAATGCGCTGATGCTCCTTTGAGATCACAATTCGGTGATGCGCCGTCGTCCTAGCATGCGAACCTGCGCACGTGGATCGCGTGTCCCCGACGACCTCACCGACTCATTTGGAGAAGCATCGACCCGCAGGGTACGATCCGTGCGGGCGGTTTGAGGCTGGGCCTGAAAGTTACAAAATGCTGCTGTGCCACTTCGCGCGCCGCG
>JANNDT010000059.1:0-37209 GCA_031387905.1 Deltaproteobacteria bacterium | reverse complement strand
GCAGCGCCGTGCAGTGTCGCCACGCGAGGTTCGGGCCGTTCTCGTCGGCGCCGAGCGTAAACTCCTCGATCGCCTCGCGGCTGCCGTGGTTCACGACGAGCAGCGTGGTGCCCGCGAGATCAATGCCGTGCGGCGCGAAATCCGCGCTGGGCGGCGGCGCGCCGTCCGCGCAGGCGCCGCCCTTCGCAGCGTCCGTTTCGAGCGGAAAGAGGGTGCGCAGCACGCCGTCCCTCGGGCGAAACGCGACGAGGCTCCCCGGCTTCTCGCCGGCGGGGAACTGGCTGACGAGCAGCCAGTCGCCGATTACCGCGAGATCTTCGGGGTTCTGGAAGCGGCAGAGCGGCGTGAGCGAGCCGCTCGGCGTGCACTCGGTAATGGCGGGCTGCCCGCCGCCGCAGCCGAGAGCGCTAGCGGCGGCGAGCGCTGCCAACGCGGCGCGCCTGTTAGGCCGCGCCAATGCCGAGCCGGGCGCGCGCGCCAGCGATCGTTTCATCCAGCAGCGCATCGCAGAACTCCTTGTCGTACAAGTTGCGCTCGCGCCGGCCGCGGCGGAAGGCCGCGAACACGCGGCGCGGAGTGAACGTCAGCCCGATCAGCGCCGCCCAGAAATTCAGAACCCAGGCTGCCCAGTGGTTTCCGCAGCCCGACGCGAGTTCCCATGCGCCGATTTCACCTTCGCCTGTCCATGTCGTCGGGTAACCCGTGAGCGCATGGTGCAGATCGTGGAGCCGCACCGAGCGCACGCGCTGGGCGGTATTGAGGAACGCGAACAGTGGGAAGCCGCGCACGCGCAAGACCACCCAACGCTCGCGGTAGCTGCTCTCGCCGAAGCCCGCGCGCAGGAAGTACTGCGCGCGGGCTTCGCGAAGCGTTGCGGCCGGTGCGAAGTGCCAGCGCGAGTCGCGGGCGCGTTCGTCCACCGGTCGGCTCGAACTACAGCGCCTTGAGGACGGCCTCGGCGCTCGAGACCTCGAACTTCATCGGCGCTTCCACCGCCACGTGCGTGACGATGCCGTTGTTCACGACCAGCGCGTAGCGCTGCGAGCGGACGCCGAGGCCGAAGCCCGTGCCGTCCATCTCGAGGCCGACCGCCTTCGTGAAGTTGGCGCTGCCGTCCGCGAGCAGCGTGAGCGTGTCGCCGACGTTCCTGTCCTTGCCCCACGCCGTCATCACCCAGCCGTCGTTCACGGACAGGCAGAACACCTGCGCGCCCTTCGCCTTGAAGGCGGCGGCGTTGTTCACGTAGCCGGGCAGATGCTGCGCCGAGCAAGTCGGGGTGAACGCGCCTGGAACCGCGAACAGCACGGCCTTCTTGCCCGCGAAGAGTTCCGCGATGTCCGCGTCCTTCGCGCCGTCCGCCGTCACGACCTTCACCTTCACCGAGGGAATCTTGTCACCGACCTTGATCGCCATGAGGCCTCCTAGAGTTGGAAAGGCGCGCAGCATAGCCCCATCGCGCAGCCATCTCCGCGGGGACGTTCCTTCGCGAGCGGACGTCGTCGTGCGGAAGCGAACGCGAACAGACGCGCTTCGCCAGAGAATCGAACCAAAGGGGTCAGACCCCGATTGTTTCGATTCTCCTTTCTCGGCGGCTACCGTGCTTCGCGTGCGGCCCCGTATTGGCATCACGCTCACGCTCGACAGCCAGCTGCGCGCGGGGCGCGGCACGTTGTTCGCGGACGCCGCTTACGCCGCCGCGGTCGAAGCCGCGGGCGGCAGCGCGCTGCACCTCGCACCCGCTGACGACGCCGCGGGCGCGCTCGCGGGCCTAGGCGCGCTCGTCATCCCAGGCGGCGACGATTTCCTGCCGCCCGCGCCCTACCCCGCGCATGTCGCGTTCCGCGCCGCGGCTCCCGCGCAGATCGCGAGCGACCTCGCGCTGGTTCGCGCGGCGCTCGCGCGTGGCCTGCCCGTGCTCGGCATTTGTTACGGGATGCAGCTGCTCGCGCTCGCGGGCGGCGGCGCGCTGCTCTACGACATCGCGCACGATGTGCCGAACGCCGCGGCGCACCGCCTCGCCGCGCACGAGCGCCATGCGCTCAACCTTGCGCCCCGCTCACGCCTCGCAGCGATCTTCGGCGGCGCCGCCTCGCTCGAAGTGAACAGCCGTCACCACCAAGGCGTGCGCGCGCCCGGCTCGGCGCTCCTAGCGAGCGCGCACAGCGCCGATGGCGTGATCGAGGCGATCGAGGCGCCGCCCGGCGCGGCCTTCGCACTCGGCGTGCAGTGGCACCCCGAAGACATGGACGTCGCGCACCGCGAGCGCCTCTACGGCGCGCTGGTCGCCGCGGCGGGGGCGCGCTGAGTCAGCCAGCGAAAAAGTAGGCGCGCGGCGGCGAGAACGTGAGTTGCAGCGCGACCATGGCGACGACCGGGCTCGCCCCTAACACGCCGCGGATCGAGTGCAGCACGACCGGCAGGTATTCGGCGCCGCCGCCGCCCGCCAGGCCGACCGCGGCGCGGCGAAGCATTAGGGCGCGGTAGCGAAGCACCTCGGCCAGCGACCCTGCGCAGGCGAGCGCGCGCGAGCCGTTCACCAGGAGCAGTGAGCCTGCCTGCTCGCTCGCGAAACCGCCGTCGAGCCACAAGGCGGGTAGCGCAGCAAACGTCATCGCGGTGCCGTCCCATTCGAGCCGGCGCGCCCAAGCGGCGTCGGGGCGAAACACACTGCGCGTGAAGCGAAAGAGCGGAACGCCTGCGAGCGAGAGCCGCACGTGGGCCACGACGTTGGCGGGCACCACACGGAGTCTGCACCGATCGAGCCGATGCGCAGCGCGAGACCCGCCCCGAGCAGCAGCAGGAACGCGGCGATCTACCGCTCCGCGCGCTCACGCGAGCGTGCGAGCAGCTTCACTGCGGGCGCCGCGAGCAGCGCGAATAACAGAACCGAGAATGCCACTTCATGCGCGCCTCTCCGAAGACTGCTTCGCCCCGAATGCCTCGCGCTCGTAGCTCGCGAGGTCGGCGTAGATCCGGAACGGCGCGCCCGCCTCGCTCTCGCGCGGCAACGCGACGCCGCGCGTGCGCGCGCGCAACTCCGCCACCAACACCCGCAGGGCAGCGAGCGGCGAGGTCTGGCCCGCAACGAGCGCACGCGGATCGAAGCCGTCGGCGCGCAGGCGAACGATGCGCAGCTCGCCTGCGTCGGCCGCGAAACCGATCGCGAGGTCGATCAGCAGCACGGCTTTCCCATTCTGCGAGAGGCCGCGCACGCCCGCGGCGGAAACGGCGTCGATCTTGGTGTAGGCGAGCTTGCCGGGGCCGCGGCCTGCGATGTCGAGCGCGATGGCGCTCTCGTCGAGACGCAGCGGCGTCGCGGCGCTCACGCGCAGCGGGCGGCTGCGCGGCGGCGCGGGCTCGGGCTTCTCGAGTTCGAACAGCGAATCGGCCGCCTCCGGCTCGCCGAAGGCGAACTCGTCTGCGCGGGGTGCTGCCTGCGGCGGGGACTCCGGCGCGGCGGGTGCAGCCGGCTCCGCGAGCTCCTGCGCGGGGCCGCCGTCGTCGAGCAAGAGCGCAGCGTGCAGCGCGTCGAGCAGCGCCGCTTCGCCAGCGACCTCGGGATCGGGCAGCTCGAGCGCGGGCTGCTCGGCTGTTAGGTCGATCGCGCCGCGCTCGAAGTACAGTTGCGGGTCGGCGCTCGGGTCCGGTTCCGGCGCAGCCTCTTCCATCGGCGTCAATTCCGGCGTCGCGTGCCGCGGCTCGGCTGACTGCGGTGGCGTCGACTCTTCGAGGTCGATCGCCCGATCGTCGCCAGCGATTAGCGCCGGGTCCGCACCGCGTCGGGTTGGTGGAGACGCGACCGCAGTTCTGGCGCCGCGTGCAGCAGCGGCCTCCACCTCCAGCGCCGCGTCGAGCGGCACGACGCCCATGCTCAACGCGTCCTTGCGCGTTTGCGCCGCGAGCTCCGAGAGCGCGGCGCGCTCCGGGGCCGCGAGCGTTGCGAAACTCAGCGCGCGTTCCGCGGCGCGCAGCGCCAGCAGCGGATCGCCGCGCCGCGCGGTGCGCGCGATCTGCGCGGCGCTCGCGGCGTCCGCGTCGGCGAGCGCGGCCATTAGGGCGGCGCGCGCTTCGCCAGGCGAGCCGGCGCTGCGCAGCCAGCCCGCGAGCGTCTGCAATTGCGCACAGCGTCCGCGCGGCGCTGCGCCGAGTTCCGCGAGCTCGCGCCAAAGTGCGGACGCGACCTCGCGCTGGTTCGCGTCGATCGCGCCGAACAGCGCGCGCTCGAGCTGCTCGCGCGCATCCCCGCGCCCGCGCAGCGCGAGCCCGAGAGCCCGCGCCGCGAGTGGATCCTGCGCGTTGCCCGAGAGCCGCGTTCGCAGCGTCTCGATCGCGGCGGCTGCGTCGCCGGCGTTCAGCAGCGCCAGCGCTTTCGCGACTTCGGGCGAAAGCCGTGCGTCCTCGGGCGCTTTGACGAGGCCCGCGCGGCCGAAGCCGAACATTGCGAGCGCGCCGAAGCCAAAACCGCCGAGCACGCCGATCGGCTCGAACGACGGCGCGCTGGCGCCTGCGAGCGCGCACAGGCTCGCGCCAACCAATCCGAGCAGTGCGGCGGCGCGCAGCGGCGAGCCGCGCGGCTTGCTCGCGACGATCGCGAGCGGGTCGCGGGGAACGTCGCCGGGCCGCACAGCGAACGCGCCGACGAGGCCGGCGCTGGCGGCGGTGAGCCCGAGCAGCGGCGCAGACGGAGGGCCAGCTGCGAAGACGTGCAACGCGGCGCCCGACGCGGCGGAACCGAATAACAAGCCCGCGTAGAGACCGCGGCCCAGCAACGGCTCCAGCCGAGCCCCCGCGCTCGCGAGTAGACCGAGGTTCCAGAGCAGGTGCAGGAGGCCCGCGTGAACGAAGACGTGCAGTGCGAGTTGAAGCGCGCTGACGGCGCCCGCGGCGACGCCGAAGCGGTACGCGGGCGCCTCGCGCTCGGCGGCGTCGGCCACGGCGACGATTGCGGCGAACTCTGCCAGCGCGCGCTTTCTTTTTGCAGGCTCGATCTGCGCCGCATTGAAAGTGGGCGCGTTGTCCTCGTCGGCCTCGTGCAGAATCTCGAACGGCGCATCCAGATACGGATGCTCGCGGTAGTGAAGCGCGGCGCGCTCCAGCGCAGCATCGCGGCGCCCGGCGGCGCCGAACCCCAATACGCTAGTGGCGATGAACGCGAGCCCGCACAGCGCGATGAGCCCGAGGCTCAGCCTCGCCCGCAGGATGTGCAGCGGCTCGCCACGTGAAGACTTGCGCGCTGCGCTCATGGCATTTCAGCGCGTGCGGAACAGGCCGACCATGCGGCCGTCGATCGTGGCGGGCCGCGCGCGCGTGCGCGCCCAATCGCGCAGTTCCTTGATGCGCTCCTCGTAGGTCTCGTAGAGCGGCACCGTCTCCTGGATCGCGTTGGCGAGATCGTTCTCCGCGAGTTCGCGGCGCTCGGAGAACGCGGTATTGAGCGCCGCCGCGATCACCTGCTCGAGCTCAGCGCCGGATAGACGCGCCGACTGCGCGGCAAGCTGCGCGAGCGGGTAGTGCAGCGGATCGCGGCCGTGCTTGCGCAAGTGAATCGTCAGGATCTCGACGCGCTCTTCCTCGCTCGGCAGATCTACGAAGAACAGCTCGTCGAAGCGGCCGCGCCGGAGCAACTCGGGCGGCAACGCGGTCACGTCGTTCGCCGTAGCGACCACGAACACCGGCGCTTGCTTCTCGGAGAGCCAAGTGAGGAACGCGCCGAGCACGCGGCTCGCGCGCGGGTCGCGGTCGGTGGCGGCGAGGCCCTTCTCGATCTCGTCGATCCAAAGCACAGCCGGCGCGAGCGATTCCGCCACCGCCGTGGCCTCGCGCATCGTCAGCTCGGGGCTCTTGGTCGGATCGCCGAATGCGGCGGCGAGGTCGAGCCGTAACAACGGGAAGCGCCACTCGCGCGCCACGGCCTTCGCGCACAGCGACTTGCCGCAGCCCTGCACGCCCAACAACAAGAGGCCGCGCGGAGCGGGCAGGCCGAACTTGCGGGCCTCCTCGCTGAACGCGCGGCGGCGCTCGCGCAGCCAGCGCTTGAGTTCGCCGAGGCCGCCGATGCCGGAGAGGTCGTCCTGCGAATCGTGGAAGCTGAGCGCGGGTGTGCGGCGCAGCGCCTTCTGCTTCTCGCGCACCACGATGCCGACCGCGTTGTCGTCGATCGCGCCAGCGGCGAGCCAGGCCTTGCGAAACACGCGCACCGCCTCGTTGCCTGTTAGGCCGAGCGCGGCGCGCACGCACTCTGCGAGCGTGTCCGCTGGCGCTCTCGCGCCGGGCGTCGCCGCCAGCACTTTCTCGAACAGCGCCTGCAGCTCGGGCGCGCTCGGCAGCGGCAGCGTGAGGCGGCCCGCTTCGCGCTCGAGCTCGACGGGCAGTTCGAGCAGCGGCGCGATCAGCACGAGCGTCTGGCGGCGCTGTCCGAGCCGCGCGACGGCGTCGCGCAACCGGCGCACGCCGAGCGCGTCGCCGAACAGCGTGTGCGCGTCGAGCAGCGCGATCACCGCGGGCTTCTCAAAGGCTTCGAAGGCGCGCACGCCAGCGTCGAGGCTGCCCGCGTGAGCGCCGCCGCCATCGAGGCCCGTGGCCAGCGACCAGCTGTGGAACTCGCGCTCGCAGGCTTGCGCCGCGCGCATCGCGGCACGCAACGCGCGCTCCTCCTCGAAGCTCTCGAGGACGATCAGCTTGTAACCCGAGCGCAGCAGCAGCGAGAGTTCCTTGTCGACGGCGCGGCTCATCTCGGACCCCTACAGCGCGTCGGCTGTTAGGCGCACGACTTCTTCGAACGTGGTCGCGCCTTCCGCGAGCTTGCGGATCGCGGCTTCGCGCAGCGAGGCCATGCCTTCGACCTTCGCGGCATACGCAATCTCGTTCGCGTCCTTGCCTTCGGTGATCAGCTGGCGCACGCGGCGCTGCACATCGAGCAGTTCGAACACGCCGCTGCGGCCGTAGAGCCCGGTGTGGCGGCACTTCGGGCAACCCTCGCCCCAGCGCACCTTCAGCTCGTCGCGCCGCTCGACGGGCACTTTCAGCGCCAGCGCCTCCACCTGCGCCGCCGTGAGCGTGCCTTCGACCGAGCAGTCCGGGCACACCTGCCGCACGAGGCGCTGCGCTAGCACGCCGCGCAGAACGCTCGAGAGCAGGAAGCGCTCGACGCCGAGCTCGGCGAGCCTTGTTACGGCGCCCGCCGCGTCGCGCGTGTGCACGGTGCTGAACACCAGGTGCCCGGTGAGCGCCGCCTGCACCGCCATGTGCGCGGTCTCGGCGTCGCGAATCTCGCCGACCATGATGATGTCCGGGTCTTGGCGCAGGATCGCGCGCAGCGCACTCGCGAACGTCACCTCGACTTGCCGTTGGACTTGCACCTGGCAGAAGCGCGGGTCGACCATCTCGATCGGGTCTTCGACCGTCGTGATGTTGACTTCGGGCCCGGAGAGATACCGGAGCGTGGAATAGAGCGTGGTCGTCTTGCCGGAGCCGGTGGGGCCGCACACGAGCACGAGGCCCGAGGGCGAGGTGATCCAGCGTTCGAAGCGCTCGCGGTCTTCGCCGCCGAATCCGAGGTGCGCGAGGTCGGTCATTAGGACGGTCGGGTCGAACACGCGGATCACGATCTTCTCGCCGAACGCGCAGGCGAGGCTCGACACGCGCAGCTCTACTTCGCGGTCGCCGCGCACGGTCTTGATACGGCCGTCTTGCGGGCGGCGGCGCTCGGCGATGTCCATGCGCGCGAGCACCTTGATACGCGACGCGACTGCAGCGTGCACCTGAATCGGCAGCCGCTCGATCTCGTGCAGAATGCCGTCGATGCGGAAGCGGATCACCGCGTCCTTGTCGCGCGGTTCGAGGTGGATGTCGCTCGCGCGCTGGTCGAAGGCGTAGTTCAGCAAGTAGTCGACCGCGGCGATCACGTGCTCGTCATTATTGGCGGCGAGTTCGTCGTTGCTGCGCAGCTCGACGAGCTGCGTGAGCGCCGAGTTCGCGGCGCCGCCGCAGGGCGGCCCGAGCTGCTCGGTCGCCCGCGTCACGCTCGAGCGGAAGCCGAACACGCGGTCGATGATCTGCACGATGTCGCGCTTGCTCGAGACCACGTAGCTGACCGGCACGCGCAGCAGCGTTTCGAGGTTCTCACGCAACGCGCCATCGAACGGATCGCTGAGCGCGATCGTGAGCGCGTCGCCGTCGCGCGCGACCGGGATGACGGCGTGGCGCCGTGCGAACGGACGCGAGAGCGTGCTCGTCACGAGGTCCGCGTTCACTTTGACCGGGTCGATCTTCAGGTACGGCACGTCCGCAGCGGCCGCGACCACCTCGGCGATCGCGTCCTCATCGAGCGTGCGCTTGGCGTTGCTCGCATCCGAGAGCCGCGCCACCGCCACGAGTTCCGCGGGCGAAGCCTCGTAACGCGCGGCGGCCTGAGAACGCACCGAGCCAACGCGCTCCTTCAGCACCTGGCTGCGCAGCGTCGTCGCGCGGCCCGCAATCTCCTGAGCGCGCGCTGGCTCGAGCTTCTTGGCTTTGACCAAGATCTCGAGCAGGTCTTCCAAAGTGAGGGGTGCGCGCGGCTCGTCGTGCTGGGGCTTCGCCATGCGCGGGCGTATCGGCCGAGCGGGCCGCGCAATTGACGGGTTGATTCGGGTGCAAGCAGGCTCGTAAGCTCAGAGCCATGAACAGGAACCTGCACTTCGGCGTCACGCTCCCGCAGATCAAGCGCTCGTGGGCCGAAGCCCGCGACGCCGCCCTCACCTTCGAGCGGCTCGGCTTCGACTCCGTCTGGGTCTGCGACCACCTCTACGGCGTGCCCTCGCCCGCGAACGGCATCCTCGAAGCCTGGACCGAACTCACCGCGGTCGCAGCGATCACGGAGCGCGTGCAGCTCGGCACGCTCGTCACGCCGCCGTTCTTCCGGAACCCCGCGGTGCTCGCGAAACAGATCGCGACGCTCGAGCAAATCGCGCCGGGCCGCGCATACCCCGGCTTTGGCGCGGGTTGGTTCCAAGCCGAGTTCGACGGCTACGGCTGCGCCTTCCCAAAGCTCGGCGAGCGGCTGCGCGCGCTCGAAGAATCGCTCGCAATCATGACCGGCCTGTGGACGCAGGAGAAAACGACGTTCAGCGGCAGTCATTATTCCGTGAAGGACGTGATGTGCGAGCCGAAGCCGGCGAAGAAACCGCGCGTGCTGGTGGGCGGCGGCGGCGAGAAAGTGCTGATGGGCATCGCGGCGAAGTACGCCGACACCTGGAACAACATGGCCGTGTTCCAGGCGCAGCTCGCGCAGAAGGTCGAAGCGCTGCGCCGCCGCTGCGATGAATCGAATCGCGACTTCGCGACGATCTCCGTTTCGCAGCAGTGCAACGTGGTGATTGCGGAGAACGAGAGCGCCGCCAAGGAAGCGCTCGCGAAGGCGACGAAAATCTACGGCGGCCACATGGGCGCGGCGCTCGAGAGCCACGGCATCTGGGGTACGCCCGAGCGCGTGATCGAGGGCGTCGAGCGCCACGTGAAACTCGGCTGCACGGGCTTCGTGATCGAGTTTTTCGGACGAGACACCAAAGAGCCGGCCACGCTGTTCGCGGAGACCGTGCTGAAGGAGCTGAGACGATGAGTCACCGGGCGATCGCTTCGAACTTGTTGTTATTCACCGGTTTCGCGCACGTGCTCGAGTATTGGCTGCGTAGCCACGCGCAGACGATGCTGATCGCGGGCATCGTCTACTTCGCGCTCGGCGTGTGGCTGCGGCGCCCGGGCAAGGCGCCGCTGATCGCGAGCGCCATACTGCCCGCGCTCGGCGGCCTCGGCGGCGCCCAACAACTCGCCGGCGCTGGCGCAGTCGACCCGATCCTCGCGGGCATGGTCGCGATCGACGCGGTCGTGGTGGTGTGCTGCGTGCTCTGCTTGGTGAAGGGCGAGAATCGCGCTGCGCCCAGCGCCTGAGGTGCTCGCGATGGAGAAGGTGAACCTCGCGGCCAGCTTCGCGCGCTTCTCCGAGACGTTCAGCCCGCGCATCGTCGGCGAGCTGAACGGCCAGCACGTGAAGTTGGTGAAGGCGGACGGCGAGTTCGTCTGGCACCACCACGAAGCCGAGGACGAGCTTTTCCTGGTGGTGAAGGGGCGGCTCGCGATGCACCTGCAGGGCCGCGTCGTCGAACTCGGCGAGGGCGAGCTGTTCATCGTGCCGCGCGGGGTCGAGCACAAACCCGTCGCGCTCGGCGAGACGCACATCTTGTTGTTCGAACCGGCGGGGACGCTGAACACCGGCAACCTGCGCAACGAGCGGACCGCCGACGCGCGCTTTCTCTCGGATGGCTGAACGGATGGAACCCCGCGTCTCCCTAATCACGCTTGGAGTCGCGTTCTTCGAGACGCGCGGCACGTGGCTCTCGGTGTTTCCGCGCGAGGAACTCGCGAAGGACGCGGGTGTCGCGCTCGAAGGCGCTGGCTTCCGAGGCTTCGCGCTCGCGCACAACGTGCGCAGCGAGGCCGAAGTGGATGCAACGCTCGCGCTGGCTGTGACCGCCGGCGCGACGCTCGTGAAGCCGGGCCAGCGCGTGTTTTGGGGCGGCTCCTCCCGGACGGCTTCCTCTGGGAAGTCGCCCACAACCCGCATTTCTGGATCGAGTGAGGCGCGCAACGCGCCCGCTTTGTGCGGGCGCGGCGAAAACGCGAACCGCTGAGCCGATCAGCTGCGGCGCGCAGCGCCGTCCGCTGCATCGGCTTTGCTTCGCGCCCGGATCGCCTCGTCCTCAGGCAACCAACCGCGCTCAGCCCCGCAGACTCTTCGCCATCTGCTCGAGCGCGCGCGAGAGAATCGCGCGCGAGGTGGCGAAGTTGAGGCGCACGAAGCCGACACCCGGCGCGCCGAAGTTCGGACCCTCGCTGAGTGCGACTCTCGCGCGCTTCAAGAAGAACTCGTGGGGTGAAGGCGCGAGCGAGAGAGCGCGGCAATCGAGCCAGGCCAAATAAGTCGACTCGGGTGCGAAGTGCACGACGCCCGGCAGCTCGCTGCGTACGAACTCGGCGACGTAATCGCGATTCGCGCGGAGGTATGCCGTCACGTCGGCGAGCCAGGCGTCGCCGTGTCGCCACGCGGCTTCGGTGGCGAGAATGCCGGGGCCGTTGAGGCCGCCGCGCAGGTGCCGCGGGAAAGCGTTGAAGCGCTTCTTCAGTTCGGGCGTGCCGAAGATCGCGACCGCGCAGCGCAGGCCGGCGATGTTGAACGCCTTCGACGCGGCGTAGAGCGTGACCGTGCGCGACGCAGCGTCTTCCGAGAGCGACGCGAACGGGATGTGCTGGCTCGGCGCGAACACGACGTCCGCGTGGATCTCGTCGCTGACCACGAACAATTCGTGCTCGCGCGCGATGCCGGCGATCTGCTCGAGTTCGTCGCGCCGAAACGCGCGGCCCGTCGGGTTGTGCGGGTTGCAGAGCAGTAACAAACGCGCGCGCTTCGCCTGCTCGCGCAGGTTCTCGAGATCGAGCTCGTAGCCGCTCGCGCCACATTTCATTTCATTCGCGAGCAGCGTGCGGCCGTGCTCCGGGATCACGTGCAGGAACGGCGGGTAGATCGGCGTCTGAGTGATTACGCCGTCGCCTGGCTGGGTCAGCTGCACGAGCGCAACGTGCATGGCTTGCACGACTTCGCTGACGAGCTCGATCTGGCCGCGCGGCACCGCGTAGCCAAAGCGTTGCTGCAGGCGCGCCGCAGCGAGATCGGGCAGGCGCGTCGAAGGCGCGTACTGCGGGTAGCCGAGATCGCCCACCGCGAGCGCGCGCGCGAGGCGGCGGCGGATCGGCGCGGCGGTCTCGAAATCCATGTCGGCGACCCAGAGCGGCAGCGCCTCCGGGCCGTACTGCTGCCACTTCTCGCCGCTGCGCGCGCGCAGCACGGGCTCGCTGAGCGCATCGAAGGCGGGCGGCGGGTTGCGCAGCGCGAGCTCGATGCGAGCCAGCACCGCGGCGAACTGCGCGGCGGGCGGCAGCGCGTCGCGGCAACCGGCGCGCGCGAGGTAACCCGTTAGGTCGCGGCGCAACTCCGCGAGCGCCCAGTCGATCGAGTCGTGCTCCGCGCCAAGCGGCGTGATCTCGTCGCGCCCGTCCGAGTCGTTATGCCAGTGCGCGCCTTCCGCGAAGCAGTCGAAACGCAACAGCTCATAGCCGTCGGCCGCGCGCTGAATGCGCAGGCTCGGGCCGCCCGCAGCGCCGGGCGTGCGGTGCTCCACGAGCAGCGCGATCGGTCCAAGCAGTTCGCGGGCGGCGGCGTCCATAGGCGCGGCAGCATACCCCCGCGCGCGCCCGTACAACGCGGGCGAAATCGCGCGCGCCATACCGGCTTCCTCCAGGCCACCGCCCAAGAATGCGGCGATGCGCGCACAACTCTGCGCGGGCTCACACACCAGCTCCGCGATCTCGACGCGCAACACGCGGCAATCGCGCCGCGCCGAGAGCTGCACGATCGCGGCGTCCAGCTGCGCGGCGTAGATCTCCGCGAGGCGCTCGGGTGCGAGCGGCGCCGACGGCGCTGGCTTCGCGAGTTTCGTCTTGGAACGTCCCCGCTTTTGGCGTTCGAGCATGGCCGCTTGTGAGGCGACCACATCTGCGATCGGGCGTTCGGCGACCAGCACGCGCAGCGGGACGCCGTCGGGCAACGCACCGAGCAGCGCATGAATCACCTTGATGGCTCGGCCGCGCGCGTTGCGCACGAGTTCGCTGGCGCGCGGGTCGCGCCCGAGTCTCGCGATCAGCGCGTGCTCGAAGTAGCCACGCGGGTTGCTCGCGTCGGGCGCGCGCGCGGCATCCGTGAGCGCCGCGATGCCGCCCGCGTCGAGCAGCTGCATGAGCAGCGAGGTGCCCGAGCGCGGCACCCCGGTGACGATCGTGACGAAGCCGCGTTGCATGTCAGCCATCACGCCTAAGGTGGCGCAACCGCAGCGAGTTCGGACTGCCGGGCCCAACGCCTGCCGCTAGTGTGTGCCGACTCTCAGGGACTCCGCTGACGCCATGGCTGCCCGCGCAACGATCGACCCGGAAAAGTTGCCCAAGCACTTCGACTCTGCGGAGGCGGAGCGGCGCTGGGACGCGCGCTGGCAGGAACTCGGCGTCTACCAATACGACCCGAGCCGCAAGCGCGAGGAGACCTGGGTCGTCGACACGCCGCCGCCGACCACTTCAGGCACGCTCCACATCGGTCACGTGTTCTCGTACACGCAGACCGACATCGTGACCCGCTATCAGCGCATGCGCGGCAAGAGCATCTACTACCCCATGGGCTGGGATAACAACGGCGTCCCCACGGAGCGGCGCACGCAGAATCTCTTCCACGTGCGCTGCGATCCAACGCTGCCCCGCGATCCCGCGCTGAAACTCGAGCCCGCGAACTCGAAGACGAAGAGCGGTCCGCCGCGCGTGATCTCGCGGACTGATTTCATCGAGCTGTGCGCGCGCGTCACGGCCGACGACGAGGCCGCGTTTCGAGCCGTGTGGCGGCGCGTGGGCCTGTCGATCGACTGGCGCACCGAGTACACGACGATCGACGAGAACTCGCGGCGCATGGCGCAGCTTTCCTTCTGCGATCTGTTCAACAAGGGCCACTGCTATCAAAGCGACGCGCCTTTCATGTGGGACGTCGATTTCCAGATGGCGGTGGCGCAGGCCGAGGTCGAGGACAAGCAGCGCCCGGGCGCCTTTCACGATCTCGAGTTCGCAGTCGAGGGCGGCGGCGCGTTCACGATCTCGACGACGCGCCCCGAGCTGCTCGGCGCCTGCGTCGGCGTGACCGCGCACCCGAGCGACGCGCGTTATCAGGGCCTGTTCGGTAAGCGCGCGATCACGCCGCTGTTCCGCGCGCCCGTCCCAATCTTCGCGAGCGAAAAGGCCGACCCGGAGAAAGGCACCGGCATTCTGATGGTGTGCACATTCGGTGATCAGACCGACGTCGAGTGGTGGCGCGACCACAAGCTCGCGCTGCGCCAGCTGATCGGAAAAAACGGCCGGCTGCTGCCGGTGACTTTCGGCAGCGAGGGCTTCCCGAGCCTCGATGCCGACGCGGCGAACCGCGGCTACGCGGAGTTATCAGGGCGCAATCTGAAGCAGGCGCGGACGCGCAGCGTCGAGCTGCTGCGCGACCCCGCGAACAGCGCCACTGGGAACGGGGCTCCGCTGGTGCGCGAGCCCAAGCCGACCCTGCACGCGGTGAAGTTCTACGAAAAGGGCGACAACCCGCTCGAGTACCTGCCGACGCGCCAGTGGTTCGTGCGCCTGCTCGACAAGAAGGACGCGCTGCTCGCGAAGGGCGCCGAGATCCAGTGGCACCCAGAGCACATGCGGAAGCGTTACGAAGACTGGACGCGCAACCTCGCATTCGACTGGTGCGTGTCGCGGCAGCGCTACTTCGGCGTGCCGATTCCGGTCTGGTACGCGCTCGACGCCGCGGGTCGGCCCGATTACGAGAGACCGATCGTCGCGGACCCGCAGACACTGCCGATCGACCCGATGACGAACGTGCCGGCCGGTTATCAGGAAGCCCAGCGCGGCCAGCCCGGCGGCTTCAGCGGCGAGGCCGACGTCTTCGATACCTGGTTCACCAGCTCGATGACGCCGCAGATCGCGAGCCGCTGGCTGCTCGAGCCCGCGCGCCACGCGCGCTTGTTTCCGGCGGACCTGCGCCCGCAGGCGCACGACATCATCCGGACTTGGGCCTTCTACACGATTGCGAAAGCGCTTCTGCATGAAGACAAAGTGCCGTGGCGACAGATCGCGATCTCCGGCTGGATCCTCGACCCGGATCGCAAGAAGATGTCGAAGAGCATCGGCAACGTCGTCACGCCGACCGAGCCGATCGACAAGCACGGCGCCGATGCTGTTAGGTACTGGGCCGGTAGCGCACGCCTCGGCGCGGACACCGCGCTCGACGAGAACGTCTTCAAGGTGGGGAAGCGGCTCGTCACGAAGCTGTTCAACGCCAGTAAGTTCGCGCTCGCGCAGAGCGCCGAGCCGGGGCCGATCGCCAGCGAGCTCGACCGCGCGTTCGTCCGCGAGCTGCGCGCGCTCGTGGACGAAGCGACCGCCGCCTACGAGAGACTCGATTATGCGCGCGCGCTCGAACTCAGCGAGTCGTTCTTCTGGAAGCGCTTCACCGACACGTATCTCGAGCTCGCGAAGGCGCGCGCGCGCAGCGAGCACGACCCGGCCGGCCGCGCCTCCGCGGTGACGACGCTGCGGCTCGCGCTCTCCGTGCTGGTGCGCCTGTTCGCGCCGGTGCTGCCGTACATCAGCGAGGAGATCTGGAGCTGGGCGTTCGCGGCCGAAACGGGCCGAGCCTCGGTGCACTCAGCAAACTGGCCGAGCGCGGCGGACTTTTCCGGCATCGGGGCGCCCGCCGATGGCGCGAGCTTCGAGGCCTCGGTCGCGTGCTACTTGGCCATTAACAAGGCGAAGGCCGACGCGAACGTGTCCTCGGGCCGCGAGACGCTGCGGCTCGCGCTGGCCGCCGCGCCCGAGACGCGCGCTCGCCTCAGCCTCGTGATGAGCGACGTGCTCGCCGCCGCGCGCTGCGCCGCCTACGAGTTCGCGGACGACGCCGCGCTCGCTCCGGGCGCGGTCGCGGTGCGCGACGCCGTGTTCGCCGAACGCGCGGCGGAGGCCTAACGCGTGCGCGCTGCCATCGAGCGCCTCGGCGCCAACACCAATAGCCTCGTTCTCGAACTCGGGCGCATCGCGAGTTTCGGCGGCGCGAGCGTGCTGGGGCTCTTGCGCCCGTCCTTCTGGCTGCTGCCGCGTCTCGTGCGCGAGATCTACGACACCGGCGTGCTCTCGCTGCCGATCATTTGCTTGTCCGGGTTGACGGTCGGCATGGTGCTCGGCCTCCAGTTGTTCTGGCTGCTCGCGACCTTCGGCAGCGAAACTGCCCTCGGCGGAGCGGTCGGCGCCACGCTCGTGCGCGAACTCGGGCCGGTGCTCACGGGCCTGCTCGTCACCGGCCGCGCGGGCTCGGCGATGGCTGCAGAGATCGCCGTAATGAACGCGAGCGAGCAGCTCGACGGCATGCGCACGATGGCGGTGGATCCGATTCGCTTCGTGGTCGGCCCGAAATCGCTCGCCATGATCATCTGCATGCCACTGCTGAACGGCCTGTTCATTTGCTCGGCGATCGCCGGCACCTGGCTCGTCGCGGTTCAACTGCTAGGCCTCGACTCGGGCGTGTTCTTCACGGACCTCAATCAGCGCGTGAACTGGGAGAAGGACGTCGTCGGCACCAACATCAAGGCGCTCGTGTTCGGTGCGCTGGTGGCGCTGATCGCGACGCACCGCGGCTTCACGAGCGGGCGCAGCGCCGAAGACGTGAGCCGCGCGACCACCGCGACCGTAGTCACCGCCTCGGTCTGGATCCTGCTCGCGGACTTCATCGTCACCTCGATCTGGAAGTTCTAAGGAGCATCACCCTTGTCGAAATCAACGCGCGACTTCGTGGTCGGTCTGTTCGTGCTCGTGGGGCTCGGCTCGCTCGCCTACCTCGCGCTGCAAGTCGGCGGCATCGAGGGCCAAGGCGAAGGCGGCCTCGAAGTCTCCGCGGAGTTCGCGGAGATCGGCGGCCTGAAGGTGCGCGCGCCGGTCGTCATCTCTGGCGTGAAGGTCGGGCGCGTGAAGCGCGTCGAGTTGACGCCCGAATTGCGCGCGCGCGTGGTGCTCGACGTCGACGCGAAGTTCGAGCTGCCGGTGGACACCTCGGCCGCGATCCGCACCGAGGGCCTGCTCGGCCAGCAGTTCGTCGCGCTCGAGCCGGGCGCCGAAGACGCGCTGCTGAAGAGCGGCGACACGATCGCCTTTGCCGAGAGCGCGCTCAGCATCGAGCGCCTGATTGGCGACTTCGTACACGGCAGCGATCTCGAAGAAGAAACAAAGGAGTGACGCGCATGCGCCATCTGTCGGTTCCCCAACAACTGCGAACGCTGCTGCTGCTCGGGGCGCTGCTCGCGCTCGGCGCGTGCTCGACAGCGAACGGCCCGGATCCGTGGCGCGAGAACTGGAATGAGCCCGTCCACAACTTGAATGAGAGCTTCGACAAACATCTGCTGGAGCCCGTGGCGAAGGGTTACGACGCGGTCTCGCCGAGTCTCCTCCAGATCATGATCGGGAACTTCTTCGAGAACCTGACGGTGCCACGCACGTTCTTGAACGATCTCCTGCAGGGCAAGCCGCTCGCCGCCACGCAAGATCTCGGACGGGTCGCGATCAACACCGTCGCGGGCATCGCCGGGTTGATCGACGTCGCGTCCGAAATGGGAATCCCCGACAACGAAGAAGACTTCGGGCAAACGCTCGGGCGCTGGGGCGCGGGGCCCGGCCCCTATTTCGTGCTGCCGCTCGCCGGCCCGAACGACGTGCGCGACACGCTCGCCTCGCCGATTGACATCGTCACGAACCCGACCACGTGGGTGAATGTCTTTGGCCTCTCGGTCGTCCGGATCGTGAATACGCGAGCCAAGTACCTCGAGGAGATCGATCAGGGCCGAAAAGACGCGGTCGACTATTACGTGTTCGTGCGCGACGCGTACCTGAGCAGCCGTGAGCGCGCGGTGCGCGACGGCAAAGCAGCGCCAGCCGCGGCGGACGAAGACCTCTACGAACTCGACGAAGACGCTGCAGAAGGAGCGGAACCCGATGCTGCGAAACCGTAACAATGTTCGCTTTGCGACCCTGATCGCCGCGCTCGCGCTGGGGCTCGCCAGCAGCGCTCTCGCCGATCCCAAGGCCGACGCGAAGGCCGCGATGAAGACCACCATCGACGATGTGCTGGCCGTGCTGCGCGTGCCGGGCGTGGACGAGACGGCTCGCCGCAAGCAGATCGAGGAGATCGCGAAGCAGCGCTTCGACTTCACCACCATGTCGAAGCTCGTGCTGAAACGCGACTGGAAGCGCTTCACGGCCGCCGAGCAGCAGGAGTTCGTCACCGAGTTCACCGATTATCTGGCCGCGAGCTACGGCACGCGCATCGCGCGCTACGCCAACGAACAGGTGGTGACGGTCGGCTCGCGGCTCGAGACCAACAGCGACGTCAGCGTGCAGACCCAGATCAAGGGCGGCAATTTCGACGGCGCGGCGATCGACTACCGCATGCGCCTGCTCGCCGGGAAGTGGCAAGTCATCGACGTGGTGATCGAAGGCATCAGCCTAGTCTCGAACTTCAGGTCCCAGTTCGCCGACGTGATCGCGAAGGGCGGCCCGCAGGAACTCCTGAAGCGCATCCGCGCGAAGAACCGTGCCGGTATCGTGGACGCGCCGCCCACTGCGGTTCGCGCGCAGTAGTTCTTCGAGCGGAGTTCGCGCGGATCTTCCCGATTTACTCCGCGTTGCGTCGAAGACTCCGCCCCGCTGCGCGCTTCGCTTGCGTCCTCAGCGCCCTGAATCGAGGCGCATCGTCAGCGAGGTCGCTCTGACAGCGGCGGCGGCGCGTCACGCAACAAGCTGGACGCGGGAACGACCTCGATGACGAGGCGCCTCCTGATTTGGGCGCGAGGCAGCAAGCTAAGCGCGCAGCGAGCCGGAGTCCTCGGAGGCGAGCGGAGTAAACAAGGAAAAGAGAGGACGCGTAACGCTTCCAGCTAGATTCGCGCGCGACGCCGGCGTACCGCATCGGCGAGCACGGCGAACAGTGGCAACGTCCTCTCCCAGCTCATGCACGCATCCGTGATGCTCTTGCCGAACGGCATGCCGGGCGCGTAATCCTGGCGGCCGTCTTCGAGGAAGCTCTCGAGCATTAGGCCCACGATCGCGCGCTGGCCATCTGCGACCTGCGCCGCCACCGCGCGCGCCGTCGCCGGCTGCTGGGTGTGATCCTTGTTCGAGTTCGCGTGCGAGCAGTCGATCAGCACGCGGCGCGGTTGCTTCGCTCTCTCGAGCGCAGCACATAGAGCGGCCACGCTGGCCGCGTCGTAGTTCGCGCCGCCCGCTCCGCCGCGCAGGATCACGTGCGTGTCCGGGTTGCCCCGGGTCGCGACGATCGCCGCCACGCCCTGTTTTGTTACGGACAGGAAGTGGTGCGGATTCGCAGCCGAACGCACCGCGTCGATGGCGATCTGCACGTTGCCATCCGTCCCGTTCTTGAAGCCGATCGGCATGGACATTCCCGAGGCCAACTCGCGGTGCACCTGGCTTTCCGTGGTGCGCGCGCCGATCGCGCCCCAGGAGACCAAGTCGGCGATGAACTGCGGGATGATCGAATCGAGAAACTCGCAGCCCGCGGGCAAGCCGGACTCGGCGATGTCCAGGAGCAACTTGCGGCCGATGCGCAGGCCGTCGTTGATGCGGAAGCTCTCGTCGAGGCCGGGATCGTTGATCAGGCCCTTCCAGCCCACGGTGGTGCGCGGCTTCTCGAAATAGACGCGCATCACGACGAACAGGTCCTCGGTGAACTCGTCTGCGACTTTGCGTAGCCGGCTCGCGTACTCGAGCGCCGCCGCAGGGTCGTGAATCGAGCACGGCCCAGTCACGACCATCAGCCGGTCGTCCTCGCCGCGCAGCACGCGCGAAACCGTTTCGCGGCCGTGGGCGACGACCGCCGAGGCGCGGTCCCCGAGCGGCAACTCTTCCATCAGAATCGCCGGCGGGAGCAGCGGGCGCAGGTTCCGGATGCGGAGGTCGTCGGTCTGGAAGTGCATACGCGGCGGAATCTAGGCGGGGCCCGCGGTGCAGTCATCGGTGCGCGATACACGCTAAGCCCGGGGCCCGTGCCGTCCGATGAAGCGCGACATGGCTGCCAGTCCGCCGCAACCGCTGCTCGGCCGCATCGCAGTCCACTTGAAGTTCATCAGCGAAGCTCAGCTGGCCAGCGCGACGCGGCACCAGGCCGAGATCAACGGCACGAAGCAGCTCGGCGCGATCCTGTGTGAGATGGGCTTTCTCACGCAGGCCCAGCTTGGCCAGGTACTGAAAGCGCGAGATCAGCTGGTCGCGAAGCAGAAGGCCATGCAGGCCGTCGCGAGCGCGGATCCAGTTCCGAAAGTGGCGACCCCCGCTGCGCCGCGCGCAGCCACCCCAGCGCGAGCCGCCCCGGCTGCGAAGCCGGCGCCAGCGAGCGCTGCCCAGGTTGCGCGCGCCGCGCCGCCGCTCGCGGCGCCTCGCACGCGGCCCACGGTCCCCGCCCCGTCAGATCCGCGCGAGTTGCACGAGTTGTTACGGATCGGCGTCGCGCGCGGCGCGAGCGATGTGCACATTCACGCTGGAACGCCACTGCGCGTGCGCCTTCACGGCCAGTTCACGCTCGCGAGCGACAGCGTGATCGACGAAGAGCGCTCCGAGCGGCTGGTCTACTCGGCGCTCACACCGGAGCAGGCGGCGCTCCTCCACGAGCGCGGCGAACTCGACTTCGCGTACGAAGCGCCCGGTCTCGGGCGATTCCGCGTGAACCTCTACCGCCAGCAGCGCGGCTACGACGGCGTGTTTCGCTCCATTCAGGCGGAGGTGCCCACGCTCGAGCGGCTCGGCATGCCGCAAGCGCTCGCCCGCTTCACGAACTTCCATCAGGGTCTGGTGCTCGTGACGGGCCCCGCGAACTGCGGCAAGTCGTCGACACTCGCAGCGCTCGTCAACCTAATCAACGAAGAGCGCCGCGAGCACATCCTCACGGTCGAAGACCCGGTCGAGTTCTTGCACCCTGCCAAGCGCTGCGCGGTGAACCAGCGCAACGTGGGCGCGCACACCGAATCGTTCGCGCGCGCGCTGCGTGCGGCGCTGCGCGAAGACCCGGACGTGATCGTGATCGGCGAGCTGCGCGATTTCGAGACGATCTCGCTCGCGCTCACGGCCGCGGAAACCGGCCACCTCGTGCTCGGCTCGCTGCATACGAACAGCGCGATTCGCACCGTCAACCGGCTGATCGGCGTGTTCCCGGCGGAGCAACAAGACCAGATCCGCAACATGGTCTCCGAGTCGCTGCGCGCGGTCATTTCGCAGCGCCTCATCCCGGCGAAGGACGGCAGCGGCCGCGCGCCGGCGATCGAGGTGCTCGTCAATAACAAGGCGGTCGGCAACCTGATTCGCGAGAACAAGACCTTCCAGCTGTATTCGGTGATGCAGATGGGCTCGGCGCACGGCATGTGCTTGCTCGACGATTCGCTGAACAAGCTCGTCGCGAGCGGCGCGATCTCGCGCGAAGAAGCGCTGCGCAACGCCGACGATCCGAAGCGGATCAAGGGATGACGCCGTGGCCGAACTAGACCGACTGCTCCGCTACCTGAAGGAACACGAAGGTTCGGACCTCCACCTCGCGGCGGGTCGCGGGCCGCGCATCCGCGTGCACGGGGAACTCGCCCCAGTCGAGGGCTGGCCGGAACTCGACGACGCTGCGCTGCGCGACCTGCTGAAGGAACTCGCTGCGGACTATCGCTGGCAGGAGTTCCAGAACACGCACGATGCCGACTTCGCCTACGGCCTCGCGGGAGTGGGGCGCTTCCGCGCGAACTACTTCGTGCAACAGAGCGGCGCCGGCGCCGTGTTCCGCATCATCCCTGAGAAGATCCTCTCGGCCGATGAGCTGAAATTGCCAGCCGCGATCCATAAGCTCTCGGATCTGCGGCAGGGCTTCGTCGTCGTCACCGGTCCCACGGGTTCGGGCAAGTCGACGACGCTCGCCGCGATCATCGACAAGATCAACCGCGAGACCTCGCGGCACATCGTCACGATCGAGGATCCCGTCGAGTTCGTGCACCAGAACCAGAAGTCGGTGCTCTCGCATCGCGAGGTCGGGTATCACACCAAGGGCTTCGCCCCGGCGCTGCGCGCGGCGGTGCGCCAGGACGCCGACGTGGTGATGGTGGGCGAAATGCGCGACCGCGACACGATTGCGCTCGCGATCACCGCCGCCGAGATGGGCATGCTCGTGTTCGGCACGCTGCATACCAACAGCGCAGCCAAGACGATCGACCGCATCATCGACGCTTTCCCCGCGAGCGAGCAGCCGCAGGTGCGCCTCAGCCTCTCCGAATCACTCGCCGCGGTGGTGGCACAGCTGTTATTGCCGACGGCCGACGGCAAGGGCCGGGTCGCGGTGCACGAGATTCTGCTGCGCACTCAGGGCCTCCCGAACTTGATTCGCGAAGGCAACATCCAGATGCTCGCCTCGGTGATCCAGGGCGGGAAGAGCGAAGGCATGCAGGCGATGGACGACGCGCTGTTCGCGCTTGCGAGCGCGGGCAGGATCAACGGCCGCGACGCCTACATGAAGGCCAACGACAAGGCGCGCTTCGAGAAGTTTGCGCCGGCGGATTGAGGGGGACGTTCCATAACTACCCAAACTTTCCCGCCCACTTTGGGGAAAGTTTGGTTAGTTATGGAACGTCCCCGAGCTTAGACAGGCAGAACGTCGCTTCGTGCAGCCAGCAACTCGCGTCGGCCGCGTGCGCGTCGGTGCGCAGCGAGGCGACAGGCGGGCGCTGCCCGCGCTCGCGATCGTAAGCTGCCCGCAGGCGCGCCTGCGCCGCGGCATCGCGGCCGCCGAGCAGCGCTTGTACGCCGATGATCTCGAGGAAACGCGCCGAGAAGCCTCGCTCGTTGCGTTTAGCGATTAGGATCCAGCCCGCGTGATCGCGCACGATGCGGCGGATGCGGCTCGGCGGCAGGATCGCCGTCAGCGCGAGCGCGACGCGGCCGCCAATCGGGACTGCTGCGAGCCAGCGCGGCTGCGGGTGCGTGACGCCCGCTTGCACGAACACCACGTCGACGGCCTCGCTGGGTTGCCCGACGCCGTCCGCGTGTCGCACCTCGATCTGCTTCCAACGCGCGAGGTTCCTGCGAGCGCGTTCCACCAGATCCGGCGCGAGCTCGACAGCAATCACGCGCCCACGCGGGCCGACCACCTCGGCGAGGATCGCGCTGTAATAACCGGTCGAGCAGCCGATGTGCGCGACGCGCTCGCCTTCTTTGATTTCGAGCGCTTCGAGCACGCGCGCCAGAAAACCCGGCGCGCCGTTGTTGAGCATGCGCGCCGCATCGAGCGCAATCGCGACGTCCTGATAGACGTGGCGAAGATCGGCGCTCGGCGTCGAGCGGTAGCCGGCAGCATCGGGCAGCGTGAGCCACGGCCCACGGCCGAGGAACTCCTCGCGCGGAACTGCTGCGAAGGCTGCGACGATGCGCGCGCTCTGAATCGCACTCGTATCGCGCAGCTTCTCGGCGAAGGCCGCGCGCAGGGCGGCGGTATCGGTCGCAGTCATCGCAGCGAACGGTAGCCCGCAGCGCCGTGCCTCCATAGAATGCGCACGTGCCCGCTCTCAAGGCGATCAAGCCACTCCCGTTTGCACTCGGCCTGATCGCGTTCGCCGCGCTCGCCGTTCTCGATTCGCCGCTGCGCCATTTCGGCGAACACGGCGCGCTGCCCGCGCTCGCCGCTGGCGTGACCGCCTGGATGGCGATCTGGTGGATCGGCGAGGCCGCGCCGCTGTGGTGCACCGCGCTGATTCCGCTCGCGCTCTACCCGTTCGCGCACGTCTACGGCGACGGCTTCGCCGCCAATCTGTGGGGCGCGTTCGCGCCCTACATCGACCCGTACATCTTCTTGTTCCTCGGCGGCATGGGCATCGCCGCCGCGATGCAGCAGTGGAACCTCCACCGGCGCGTGGCGCTCGCCATCATGCTCCGCGTCGGCACGGCGCCGGGCCGCTTGTTATTCGGCGTGCTGGCCGCGACGGCGTTCGTCTCGCTCTGGATCTCGAACACCGCCACCGCCGCGATGATGCTGCCGATCGGCCTCGCGGTGCTGCACGAGCTCGAACGCCAAACGGGGCGGCGCCTCGCGAGCTTCGGCTGCGCGATGATGCTCGCGATCGCGTATGGCGCGAACGTCGGCGGCATGGGCACGAAGATCGGCACCGTGCCCAACGCGCAGCTCGCGGGCTTTCTCGCGCAGGAGCGCGGCATCGATCTCTCGTTCCTGCAGTTCATGGCGATCGGGCTGCCGTTCGTGATCGTGTTCTTGCCGGTGGTATGGCTCGCGCTCTGGCGGATCGGCCGTGCGGATGCGCCAACCGATGCGGTGGGCCGGGCAGCGCTCGACCGCGAGGCCGGGCGACTCGGCGAGGTCCAGCGCGGCGAGCGCGTGGTGATGTTCGCCTTCCTCGCCGCAGCCGCACTCTGGATTGCGGGCAAGCCGATCACGGACTGGCTGAAGCCGCAGCTGACGGCGTTCAAGCTCGGCACTTCTCACGTGGAGGCGGCGATCGCGCTCAGCGCTTCCGCAGCGCTGATGTTATGGCGCGTGCGCGGCGAGCGCGTGCTGGCGTCGCGCTCGTTTCGGCTCTTGCAGTGGGACGCGCTCGTGCTCCTCGGCGGCGGCTTCTCGATGGCGGCCGCGATCGAAGCGAGCGGCCTCTCCGCTTGGCTCGGCGCGCAGCTCAGCGTGCTGCGCGAGTTCCCGCCGTTCGCGCAGGTTGCGCTCGCGAGCCTCGCGACCGTCGTGCTCTCGGCGTTCGCCTCGAACGTCGCAACCACGGCCGTAATGCTTCCGATTCTCGTGAGCAGCATCGCGCCGCATTACACGAACGTCGCGCTGGTTTCGTCTGCGCTCGCGTCGTCCTGCGACTTCGCGCTGCCCGCAGGCACGCCGCCCAACGCGATCGTGTTTGGCTCGGGCTACGTGAAGGTGCCCGTGATGGCGCGCACCGGGGCGCTGCTGGATTTGCTCGCAGCGTTGATCGTGTCGGCCTGGTGCTGGTGGATCGTGCCGCGGCTCATTGGTTGAGCAGCGCGCCGTAGCCTTCGCGGTAAGTCGGATACTCGAACGTGAAGCCGTTCGCTCGCAGGAGATCGCCCTGGCAGCGCTTTCCGCTTGGCGCAGCATTCGCGTCGTAATCGCCGCGCGGCGAAGGCGCTCCGAGTCGGGCAGCGAGCCAGCGCAGCACGTCGGCTTGATTCGCCGGCTCGCAGTCGACGCCGACGAAACAACCCGCGCTGTGCGGCGACTCCAGCAGGTGCGCGCAGGCGCGCGCCGCGTCGTCGCGGTGAATGCGATTCGCGTAGTGCGGCGCGCGCGGAAGCTCGGCAGCGCCGCTGCGCACGCGCTCGATCAGCGACGTGCGTCCGGGGCCGTAGATGCCGCCGAGCCGCAGCGCGACGGCTTCGACGCCGCTCGCGCGCGCTGCCGCCTCGCCTTCGAGCACGCGCTGGCCTCCGAAGTGCGCGGGCTGCGTGGGCGACGTCTCGTCCAGCCAGTCGCCGTCGTCCTGCGCGTACACCGAAGTGCTCGACACGAACAGCACGCGCCGCAGCGCGCGGTCCGCGCGCAAGCGTACGAGCAAGTTCGCGACGCCGTCCACGTAAGCGCGGCGATACGCGTCGTCGTCGCGCGCATCGGCCGCGACGAGGTACGCAAGCGCTTCGACACCCGCGAGCGGGAGCGCCCCGAGCGCGCGCGCGTCGCCGAGATCGCACGCGAGCCAGCGCACGCCGGTCGCCAAGCGCGCGGGTGGCGGCGAGCGACGCAGCGCGAGCACCTCGTGCCCCGCGAGCGCGAGCCGCTGGGCGAGTTCCGCGCCGACGTAGCCCGCGCCTGCGACGAGCACGCGCATGCCGCTGCGAACCTAAGCGCTCGCCGCGCGCGAGAAGTGGTGCAGCAGGATGCCGCTCGCGGTGGCGACGTTCAGCGAGTCGAAGCCCGCGCGCATGCGAATCGTCACGCACGCGTCGGCGGCGGCGCGCGCGCTGGCGCTGAGCCCGTAGCCCTCACTGCCGAGCATTAGGCACACACGCTCGGGCATTGGGATGCGCACGCCATAATCAGAGACGTCGCTGGCGTCCGGCTCGGCGACCGCGGCGAGCAGCGTCCAGCCCGCGGCGCGCAGCTTCTCGAGTTCGCCCGGCCAGCTCGCGCAGCGCGCGAACGGGAGCTGCAACGTCGCGCCTGTCGAAACGCGCACGGCCTTGCGGTAGAGCGGGTCCGCGCCGCCCGGCGCGAGCAAGACGCCGTCGGCGCCGAACGCGCGCGCGTTGCGGAAGGCGCCGCCCACGTTGTCCGGGTCGCCGAGCCGCTCGAGCGCCACCAGCAGCCCGCGCTGCGCGTTCGCGACGAGCGCCTCCGGCGAGATCTCTGGGCCACGTTCGGCGAGCGCGAGGCAGCCTTGGTGCACCCGATAGCCCGCGAGCGACGAAATCAAATCGCGGTGCGCCACGAAGATCTCCGGCTCGCCTGGATACGCGGCGAGCGCGGGCGCGAGCGCCGCCAGCGCCGGCTCATTCACGAGCAGCGAGCGCACCGGAAAGCGCCGCACCGCGAGCAACCGCTCCACCACGAGTCGGCTCTCGGCGACGAACAGCCCGCGCGCCGTCAGCAAATCCGCCTCGCGCACCGCCTGATAATCCGCGATGCGCGGGTCCTCGCGCTCCGTAATCGCGACGCTGCTCACGCCGCCGGCGCCACACAGCGATTGACGAGCTTGCCGACGCCCTCGATCTCGGTGCGAATCGTCTCGCCGGGCTTCAGGTAGCGCTTGCGCACCGAGCCGACGCCGCCCGGCGTGCCGGTGAAAATCAGATCGCCCGGTAACAACTCGCAGTGCCGCGACAAGTACGCGATCAGCTCTGGCACGCCGAAGATCAGCTGATCCGTGCGCGATGTCTGCATCCGCTCCGCGTCCAGATCGCACGAAATCGCGAGATCGAGCGGAGTCGCGAGCTCATCGAGCGAAACGATTGCGGGCCCGATCGGCCCAAATGTGGGGCGCGACTTCCCCAACGAAAACTGCGGCGGCTGGCTCGCGAACTGCAACTTCCGGTCGCTCACGTCTTGGCCGACGCAGTAACCCGCCACGAACTCGAGCGCCCTCACCTCCGCCACGTTCTCCGCGCGCCGCCCGATCACGACGACGAGCTCCGCCTCCCAATCCACGCGATCCCCGAACAAAATTACGTCGCTCGCCGGCCCCACCAAACAACTCGGAAACTTCGTGAAAACCAGCGGCTCTTTCGGAACCGGCAAGCCAGCCTCTGCGGCGTGATCGCGATAGTTCAAGCCGATCCCAAACACCGCCCGCGGCCGCGGCGAGCAAGGGCCGAGCGAAGCCGACTCGACCGCCGGCGCGCCTGATAACTCCACACCCGCCGCGAACTCCCGCAGCGCGGCGAAGTTCGCGAGCGCGAGCATCGGATCCGGCCCGAAGCGCCCGCTCGACGCGGACTCGAGGTCAACGCCACGCGCGCCGTCGCGCGACAGCAACAACGCCCGTCCACCTCGGTTCGCCAAACGCATCGCGGTCTCCCGTCACATTGTCCCCGTAAAGAACCAACAAGTATGAACGTCCCCGGCTTGGTTACTTAGGCGCCGTGGCGGGTGACGTGCTCGACTTCGCGCGCGGAGCCCAGAATTGCGGGCACGCGGTCATGCAGGCCGCTCGGCGCCACGTCGAGAATCCGCCCGGTTCCGGTCGATCCCGCTCCGCCCGCCTGCTCGAGCACGTACGCCATCGGATTGCACTCGTACATCAGCCGCAGCTTCCCGTGCGGCGCCTTCTTGGTGCCAGGGTAAATGAACACCCCGCCCTTGAGCAGCGTGCGATGGACGTCCGCCACCATCGAGCCGATGTAGCGCGCCCCGTATCCCGCGCCGTGCGCGAACTCGAGATACGCGCGCAGGCCGGCGCTGAAGTCGTTCACGTACGCCTCGTTGATCGAGTACGTCTTGCTCTCCGCTACCGCGAGCTGCTGCTTGACGAGCACGAACTCACCGAGGCCGGGATCGAACGCGTACATGTCGGTGCCACGCGAAGTGGCGAGCACGAGCAGGACGGAAGTGCCGTAGAGCACGTAACCCGCGGCGATCTGCGCGCTGCCAGGCTGCAGCACGGCAGCGGCGGTCGTGGCGTCGGGCTGGTTGTTGCGAAGCACGCTGAAGATCGTGCCCACCGAAACTGCGACGTCGATGTTCGAGGAGCCGTCGAGCGGATCCGCCAGCACTACGTACTCGCCGCCAGCGCTCTTCGTGCGCAGCACGGCCGGCAGCTCCTGCTCCTCGCTCGCGTACACGCCGCAACTCGGGCAAGCGCGCAGGCACTCGAGCAAGAGCGCGTCCGAGAGCACGTCGAGCTTCTGCTGTACTTCGCCTTGCACGTTTACCGCGCCTGCCACGCCGATCACGTCGTCGATGCGGGCGCGCTGCACTTTGCGCGCGATCGCCTTGCCGGCCAGCGCGATCGCCTCGATCACCTCGATCAGGCTGCCGAGTTTCTGGGCGCGCAGGTGCTTGCCGAGCGTGGTCAGGTTGTCGCGAACGAGGATCGAGTCGGTCATGGGCTCCTCAGGAACTGCGCAGCTGCTCGCGTCGCGAGTGGGTGCGGCCGAGCCGGCGCAACGTAACGGCGAGAACTCCATGCCCCTAGGGGCCGAGCCGGCACGCCCATTCTTTTATTGCTTCCCCCGTGGTGCGCCGGGGATCGCTGCGTTAATCCTCGACCACTTCGCGGCGCGTCCGAACGGACGACGCGGGTCCACTCGCAGCGGGTGTGGGGGCCGAGGGCCGGGTCGCAACCCCGGACGGCTTGACAGAGCAGACGCTGCGCATTGCGCGCCGGGTTCTCACCCCTGCGCGCAGCGAAGGAAGCGGATTGACCGATTCCACCGATTCCGGGCGGAAGCGCCCCACGACGCGACGCCCGAAGAAGGCGAAGGCGGAAACGCCCGACGAAACCGCGCTGCCCGCGGTCGAAGCTGCGCCCGCGGCGCTCGCAGCGCCTGAGCTCCCCGAAGAAGCCGCGAAGCCAAAGACCCCGCGCCGGCGCCGGAAGGCGACGCTGATCGAGGACGAGCCGCTGCTGGCGGCCGACGAGATGCCCGATACCGGGCGGGTCTCGCCGATCGACGAGGAGATGCTCGAGTCGATCCGCCGCGAGGTCGCGTCCGACCGGCAGGGCGAGGACGAGCTCTACGCGCTCGCGGCCACGCTCGGGCAGGAGGACGACGAGGTCCTCGAGGACGAGATCGTCGCGCAGGCCGGTCCGCTCTTCGAAGGCCTGGTGCCGCTGAGCACGCCCGAGGAACGCCTCGCCGCGATGCAGCTGGCCGCGCAGCGGCTCGGCATTCAGGCGTTGCACGAAGAACAGGTGGACGTGATCGACGCGCTCTTGCGCGGCGAAGACGTGTTGATGGTGCTGCCGACCGGGTTCGGCAAGAGCGCTTGTTATCAGATCCCGTCGATGATCTTGCCGAAGCCGGTGTTGGTCATTTCGCCGTTGCTCGCGCTGATGAAGGACCAGTACGAGAAAATGCGCCGGCTCGGCGTGCCGTGCGTGAAGCTCGACGGCACGGTGCGCGGCAAGGAGCGCGAGCGCGCGCTCGCCGAAGTCGCCAAGGGCGAACGGCTGCTGGTGATGACGACGCCCGAGACGCTCGGCGCCGCCGATGCCTCCGCGGCGCTCAAGCAGGGCGGCATTTCGCTCGCCGCGGTCGACGAGGCGCACTGCATCTCGGAGTGGGGCTTCGACTTCCGTCCCGCCTACCTGCAGATTGGCGAGCGCCTGAAACAGCTCGGCAGCCCGCCTGCGCTGGCCCTAACAGCCACGGCCACCGAGAAGGTGCGGCTCGCGATTCTGCGCTTCGTCGGGATGCGCAACCCGAAAGTGGTCGCCACCTCGCCGCACCGCTCGAACCTCGCCTTCGACGTGCTGCACTGCTCGAGCGGCGCTCGCTTGCGCGCGCTCGTGCGGCTCGCGCTGCGCGTGCGCCGGCCAGGCATCATTTATTGCTCGACGACGCGCGACGTGGACGAGCTGTATGCCGTGCTCCAGCGCTTTGGCGTTCCGTCCCACCGGTATCACGGCAAGATGAATTCCTCCGAGCGTGTGAAGAATCAAGAAGGCTTCATGTCGCGCGGCCGCCGCACCGTGATGGTCGCGACCAGCGCCTTCGGTCTCGGCATCGACAAACCCGACATTCGTTACGTCATGCATTATCAGGCGCCGGCGTCGCTCGAGCAGTACGTCCAAGAAGCCGGGCGCGCGGGCCGCGACGGCCGCCGCTCGAACTGCATCATGCTCTATGCGCCCGAGGACCGCGCGATCCACGAGTCGCTGCTCTCGCGCAGCCGCGTGCGGCCGGAACAGTTATTCCGACTCGGCTCGGCGCTCGCGGCGTGGGCGAAAGAAGACAAGATTCCGAGCGTGGATGCACTCGCGCTGTCCGCCGAACTCGGCTCGCGCACCACCACGGCGCTACTCGCGCTGCTCGAAGAAGCGGAACTCGTGAAGTGGGACCCGGAGTCGGTCTTCGTGTGCGTGCCGCATGCGGAGTTCGAGCCGCGCGCGCGCGTGCTGGCCGGGCAGTTCGAGACGCTTCGCACGCAGGATGCGCGCCGGCTCGATGCGGTCGCCGAATACGCGGACGGCACGGCCTGTCGCGCCTGGTATCTGCGCGAGTACTTCGGCGAGGAAGGCGGTGAGCCGTGTCAGATCTGCGACCGCTGCCGCGGTCAAGCCGATCGCCCGAACTCGTTCTGGGAACCGCTCGCGCCGCCGCGGGGCGAAGAGCGCCGGCGCGGCCGGGGGCGTGGGCGCAATCAACGTGGCCCGCATCCGCAGCGCGGTGGGCAACAGCGTGGCGGGCAAAAGCGCGGGGGGCCGCAGCGCGGGGCTCAGCAGGGTGGCGGGCAGCATGGCGGCGGTCAGTACGGCGGCCCGCAACAGGGCGACGTGCGCGACGGGCGGCAGCCCGGGCGTCGTAACAACCGGCGGCGGCGGCGCGGCCGTGTGCGCCAAGGGGATGGGCAGCAACGCCTCGACCAGCAGCCTCGGCCCGACGCACAGCAAGCGTGGAACGAGAGCCAACGCTTCGCGGGCAATGGCGCCGATGCGAAGCCCTTCGACGCAGAGCGATACGAGCGGGTTTCGATCGACGATGTCGCGGCGGAGATGCACTCCGAGGTCGCCGGCCAGAACGGCGGCGCGGCGAACGGCGGAGTGAATGACGGGCGGCCCGAGGGCGGCGCAGGCTGGCAGCAGGCTCATGCCAATAACGGCCAAGGCGGCGGGATGCGGCGCAGGCGCCGCGGGCGACGCCGTGGCGGACGCGGGCGCCGCGGCGGCTTCCCGGGCGACGGCCCGCAGCAAGGCGGGCATGACGACGGCGGCGGGAACGACGGCCCGGGCCGGCCGCCCGAATCATCGGGGTCGCCGCCGAGCGAGGGCTGACAGACCGCACATGCCTCGGCGGCTGCGCACCCCACCGGATTAGACTCGCCTCCGCCAACTCGGAGGCGCCATGCGCGCAGGATCCGGCCTAATCATCTCGTTGCTCGGCCTCGGCCTCGCCGCCGCGAGCGCGGGCGACGACCTCGAGCTTCCGCGCGGCGCGAGCCGGGCGACCGCGGCCATCCGCGAAGCGGTGATTCACGACGTCACCGCGGAACTCGCGAGCGACGCCTACGGGGGCCGCGCACCCGGCAGCGCGGGCGACCTGAAAGCGCGCGCGTGGCTCGAAGCGCGCATGCGCGCGCTCGGCTTCGCGCCGGGCGCGGCGGACGGCAGCTACCAGCAGCGCTTCCAGATGGTGGGCCTCGCATTGAAGCTGCCTGCGACGTGGACGTTCCGCTCTGCGAGCGGGGAGTCCCTCGCACTACATCCGCTCGACGACTTCGTCGCGGGCAGCGGCAAACAAGCCGAACAGATTGCGGTACAGGACAGCGAACTCGTGTTCGTCGGCTTCGGGATCGTCGCCCCCGAATACGGCTGGAACGACTACAAGACCGACGTGCGCGGCAAGACGGTCGTGATTCTCAACAACGACCCCGACTGGGATCCCGCGCTGTTCGCCGGAACGAAGCGGCTTTATTACGGGCGCTGGGACTACAAGTACGAGGAAGCGGCGCGCCACGGCGCGGCCGCGGCGATCATCGTCCACACCGACGCGTCCGCCGGTTACCCGTGGCAGGTGGTGCGCACGTCGTGGGGCCGCGAGAAGTTCGAGTTGGCGGCAGGCGGCGAGCCGCGCGTCGACGTGCGCGCGTGGATCACCGAGGCGCGAGTGCGCGAGATCGCGGCGCTCGGCGGGCGCGAACTCGCGCGACTCGTGGCTGCCGCGAAATCGCGCGAGTTCGCGCCGGTCGCGCTCGGCGTCACGACCTCGCTCGAACTGCCCACGCAGCTGCGTCGCATCGAAACCGCGAACGTGCTCGCGCTGCTGCCGGGCCGCGACGCGAAGCTGCGCGACGAACTCGTCGTGATTACGGGGCACCACGACCACCTCGGCGTCGGCGAGGCTGACGCAACCGGCGACACGATCTACAACGGGGCCGTGGACAACGCGAGCGGTGTCGCCACCGTCGTCGCGATTGCGGAGGCGTTCGCGGCGCTGCCGAAGCCGCCGCGCCGCAGTGTGCTGTTCGCGTTCGTGGCCGCCGAGGAACAGGGGCTGCTCGGCTCTGCTTATTACGCACAGCACCCGACGGCGCCGCCCGGCAAGCTCGCCGCGAACCTCAACTTCGACGGCGCGCCGATCTGGGGCCGGACGAAGGACGTCTCGATCGTCGGCCGCGGCAAGTCGTCGCTCGAAGATCTGCTCGCGCTCGCGGCTGCGCGGCAGGACCGCATCGTCGTGGACGAGGCGTTCCCCGACAAAGGCTTCTACAACCGCTCCGATCAGCACAACTTCGCGCGCATCGGTGTGCCCGCCCTCTACTTCAAGGCGGGCATGGACGTGCGTGGCAAGCCGCCCGGCTGGGGCCGCGAGCAATTCGAACGCTGGAACGCGACGCAGTATCACCAGCCGAGCGACGAACTCGACGCGAACTGGGACTTGTCAGGCGCGGTCGAAGACGCGCGACTCGGTTTCTGGGTGAGCGCCGCGGTAGCCGAAGCCGACGCCCTGCCCGCCTGGCGCGCCGGCGACGAGTTCGAGGCGAAGCGAAGAGCGGCGCTCGACGCGGCCGCCCGCCCGCTCCCAGTTACAGCCCCCGCACCGCGGGCAGCACTTTGCGCGCGAGCAGCTCCACCGGCTTCACGCTGTGCACGTTCGGCATGTTGAAGATCGCATGCTGGATGCCCGCGCCCGCGAGTTCGCGGCAGGTCGCGATCGCAGCTTCGATGCTCGCCGCATCGTCCGTCAGCGTGAGTGTCGCGAGCGACGTTTTCTCGATGCGCGAGTAGTCCCGCTGCAGCTCGTCGCAGTGGCGGCGTAACACCTCGAGCTTCTGCTTCACGAGCCCGACGCCCGCGTGGGTGAACAAGTTGCAGGCGTCGGCGTACTGCGCGACGAGCCGCAGCGTCTTCTTCTCGCCCATGCCGCCAATGAGAATTGGCGGGCGCGGTTTCGCGAGCGGCTGCGGCACGCACAGCGTCTCGGCGAGCTGATAGTGCTTGCCCTCGTAGGAGCCGACCTTCGCGGTCCACATCTGGTGCGCGATCTGCAGCGCCTCCTCCAGCCGCTCGAAGCGCTCGCGGAGCGGCGGGAACGCGACGCCAAGCCCGCGGTGCTCGCGCTCGAACCACGCGGCGCCAATGCCGAGGATCGCGCGCCCGCGCGAGAGCACGTCGAGCGTGGAGACGGTCTTCACCAGCACGCCCGGATGGCGATACGTAACGCCCGTGACCAGCGTGCCGAGCGTCACGCGTTTCGTAACACCTGCCAGATACGAGAGCGCGCTGTAGCCCTCGAGCATGTCGAGTTCGGCGGCGCCGACGGGCGGGATCTGGAAGAAGTGATCCATCACCCAGAGGCTCGCGAGCCCGCCGTCGTCGGCGGTCTGCGCGATCTCGCGCAGCGTCGCCGCGAGCTGCGCGGGGCCGCCGGGCCAAGTGAAGTTCGGAAGCTGTAGGCCGAGTTTCATTTGCATTCGCCTTCAGCGCACGCGCGCGTCCGGGGCACTCTACCGCTCCGCTTTCCCTATCGTGCGCGCCACATGTCTGCTGCCGCGCCGTTGGCGCGTTTCGATTCTCGCTATCCGTGGCTTCTGGCGAGCGCAGCGGCGTGGTTCGGCGCTTGGGGCATGCAGCAGGTTCTCGTGCCGTGGCTGGTCGTGAACGTGCTGCACGCGAACGCTACGACCACCGGCATCGTGCAGATGGCGACCATGCTGCCCACGATGTTCCTGCTGCCGTTCGGCGGCGCGGTCGCGGATCGCGTCGATGCGCGGCGGTTGCTCGCGGGGCTCCACGTCGCAGCTGCGCTGGCGCCGCTCGGCATCGCGCTCGCGATCTCGCGCGAACTGCTGTCGCTCGAATTGCTGTTCTGCGCCGCGTTCTTCACCGGCCTCGTGAACAGCTTCGCGAACCCCTCGCGCGACAGCCTGCTCTCGCGCGTGGCCGGCACGCAGCTCACGCGCGCGGTGGCGGGCGTAATCACCGCGCAGTTTCTGGCGCAGGGCCTCGGCATGCTGCTCGCGCGAAACGCCGACGCGCTGGGCGGCCCGCTCGCGCTCGCGATTCAGGCCTGCGTCGTCGTGACGGGCGCCGCTTTCTGCTTCCGCCTGCCGCGCAAGCCGCAAGCCGCCGCGAAGCTCTCGCGGCAACCGCTGCGCATCGCCGAGATCGCGTCCGGCGTGCGCTTCGTGTGGCGCAGCGAGCTGCGTTTCGTGTGGCCGCTGGTCGCGGGCGTCGGGCTGTTCTTCAGCGGCGTCTACAACGTGTTGTTCCCGATCATGGTGCGCGACGTTTATCACGGCGGCGTGAGCGAACTCGCGCTGCTGTTGTTCGCGTTCCCGGCCGGCACCATCTTCGCCTCCGGGCTGCTTTTCTACCGCGGCATTCGCCGCAAGGGCGCTGCACTCGCGATCTCGCAAATCGTTGGCGCGCTCACGGTGATCGGCTGCGGTCTCGGCGTGCCCTTCGAGGCGATCGTCGCGCTCACCTTCGTGTGGGGTCTCGCGGGCGGAATCTTCATGACCACCGCCAACGCCCTCTTCCAGGAACGCGCGCCGATCGCAGAGCGCGCGCGCATCATGTCCGTGCACCAACTCGCGGCGGTGGCCTCGGGTCTGCTGGGCGCACTACTGTCGGGCGCGCTTGGCGATGCGATCGGACCGCTCTGGGGCGCAGTCACGCTTGGCGGCCTCATGCTCGCGCTGGTCGCGAGCGTGCTCGCGAGTTCCAACGTTTGGCAGATGGAGTAATTACGTGCTCAGTTCCGACGCCGTCACGCGCGGCATCCGCATCACCGTGCAATCGCGCTTCGAGCCCGAGCGCTCGGCGCCCGACGAGAGCCAGTGGTTCTTCTCGTACCACGTGCGCATCGCGAACGAAGGCGAGGCCGTGGCGCAACTCGTCTCGCGGCACTGGATCATTACGGACGGCGACGGCAAGGAGCAGGTGGTGCGTGGGCCCGGCGTGGTGGGCGAGCAACCGGTGCTCGAGCCGGGCGAGGCCTTCGAGTACACGTCGGGCTGCCCGCTCGGGACGCCGGTGGGGAGCATGCGCGGGACGTATCGCATGGTCGCACCGGGCGGCGAGGCGTTCGACGCGGAGATTGCGCCGTTCGGGCTCGCCGAACCGCGCGTCGTGAATTGAGCAAGCCGTTGGAGGCGCGCATGACTTCGCTCGCAGGCAAGACCGCAGTGATTACGGGCGCGACCTCCGGCATCGGGCGCGCGACCGCCGTCGAGTTCGCACGCCGCGGAGCGCGGCTGCTGCTCGTGGGCCGCAACGAGGCGCGCGCGAAGGAGACGCTCGCTGCGATCCGCGCGGTGGCACCGGACTGCGACGCCGAGGTGATCCGCGGCGATTTCAGGGCGCAAGCGGAAGTGCGGCGCGTGGGCGAAGAACTCGCGAAGCGCGTCGACAAGCTCGACCTGCTGCTCAACAACCACGGCGTCTCGCTGATGAGCCGCGAAGTCACGCCCGACGGCTACGAGGCGACTCTCGCGATCAACCACCTCGGCTATTTCCACCTGACGGGCATGCTGCTGCCGAGATTGCGCGCGACGCCGGGCGCGCGCATCGTGAGCGTCTCGTCCGAGGCGCACAGGTTTGGCCCGCTCGATCTCGACGACCTGCACAGCGAGAAGAAGTACGCGGGGCTGCGCGTGTACGGCAAATCGAAGAGCGCGAACATTCACTTCACGCGCGAACTCGCGCGGCGTTATGGGTCGGCACAGCTCACGATCAACTGCGTGCACCCCGGTGGAGTCGCGACGAATCTCGGCGCGGGCCAGGGGCCGTGGCTCGATCTGCTGCACAGGCTCGTGATGGTGTTCATGAAGACGCCCGAGCAGGGAGCACAGACTTCGATCTACGCGGCGACGTCTGCGGAGACGGCCGGGAAGAACGGGACTTATTACTCGGACTGCCGTGAGAAGACGCCCGCGGCGCACTGCCGCGATGCTGCGACGGCGAAGCAGCTTTGGGAGGTCAGCGAGAAGCTGACCGGGATGACGTACGCGGCCTAGAGGTGCACGAGCTTGATGCCGCCGCGGGTGAAGCGCGCGAACGGGATCGGAACCTCGCTCGGATCGCTGGCAGCGACGCGCTTTTCGACTTCGGCGATCACCATCAGCGTGGCTTCGGGGAGCGCGAGTTCGCGGACTCTGGTGAGCGCGACCCAGCGCAGATCGAGGAGCTCGCCGCTGCCGACGAGCGCGTCGGGCGCGTGGGCGTGACTCGCGTCGGCGAGGAAGAAGCGCGTGTCGAAGCGGCGCGGGTTGCCGGGAGGTGTTATTGCGCGCGCGATGTAGTCGAGGCTGTGCAGCGCGGGCACGACGCCGTTCGCGAAGAACTTGCTCCAGCTCGGGGACTTGCTGCGCGCGCGGCGCGCGGACGGCTGGCCGACGAGTAAGCCAGCCTCCTCGAAGGTTTCGCGCACGGCCGCGAGCGCGAGGCCACGGGCGCGGGCGGGCGTCGCGCCGAGCGCGAGCTTCGCGAGCACTTCGGGGCGCAGGTCGGTCGCGCGGGCGGCGCGGGCGTCGGCCGGATCGACGCGGCCGCCGGGGAACACGTAGAGGTTCGGCATGAACTTGAGGCCGCCCGCGCGGCGGCCGAGCAAGATCTGCGGCTCGCCCAGATCGCGGCGGCAGAGCACGAGCGCAGCGGCGTCGCGGATACGCGCAACGGGATCAGGAGCGGCGGCGTCAGGCTGTGACATCGGGAAGCCCAGGGTATTGCGGCTCCAACCTCGGCGCCCTGTGCCTAGCCCCCCGCCGCGGGGGGGGAAAGGGGGGAGGACCCAGAGGGCGGCGGAGGGGGGGGGGGGGGGGGGGGGGGGGGGGGGGGGGGCCGGGGGTGGGGGGGGGGGGGGGAGTTTGGAGGGGTCGGGGGGATTGGG
>JANNDT010000047.1:0-7710 GCA_031387905.1 Deltaproteobacteria bacterium | reverse complement strand
TCGCCGCGCGCGACGAAGAACAGGAACTCGGCGCCGGGTGTTGGCTCTACCGCGGCGCGTAGTGCGGCTGCGCCGGGATTCGCGATCGGCCCGGGCGGCAGGCCTGCGATTCGGTAGGTGTTATACGGGTTCGACTCGTCTTCGAGGTGGACGCGCTTCAGGTTGCCGTCGAAGTTCGCGATGCCGTAGATCACGGACGGGTCGGTCTCGAGCCGCATGCCGCGCGCGAGCCTATTATGGAACACCGCCGAGATCAGCGGCCGCTCCGCGGGCGCGCCGGTCTCTTTCTCGATCAGCGATGCGAGCACCACCGTGTCGCGCTTCGAGAGCCCGCGTTTCTGTGCGAGCGGCGCGATCTCCGCCCAGGCGCGCTCGAACTGGTCGATCTGCGCGGCAATCGTGTCGCGCGCGCTGGCCCCGCTCGGAAAGCGATACGTCTCAGGGAAAAGAAAGCCTTCGAGGGTCTCCCCAGGAACGCCGAACTCCTTCGCGACGGCGGGATCGCGCGCGAGTGCGACGAATTCCTCCACGCTGCCGAAGCCGGCGTCGGAGAAGCGCTGCGCCACCTGTTCGAGTGTTAGGCCCTCGGGCACGACGATGCGGTGAAGCCGAACGCGGCCCTCCACGAGCAGTTCGAGTACGCCGCGCGCCGAGGTGCCTGCCGGGATCTCGTACTCGCCCGCGTGCAGCGCGCCGTCTTGCTTCTGCAGCCGCGCTAGCCACGCGAACGCGCGCGCATCGCGCACGGCGCCGATCGCTTCGAGTTCCCCCGCGACCGCGCGGAACGCCGCGCCGCGTGGCACCTCCACGATCAGCGGTTCACCGGCGCGAGCGGGCGCGGCCAGCGCGCTCTGCCACCAACTCCGCGCGGCGAGCGCAGCGCCTCCGCCAGCGGTCGCGAGCGCCAGCAGCGTGGCCGCGACCACGCGCGCGCGCGTCACAGCGCGCCCGTCACGAGCGAACCTCGATCAGCGGCCGTTCGCGCCGTTCGAGAAAACTGCGTAACAACAGCGTCGCGGCGATCTCGTCGACTTCGCCGCGCTCGCGCTTCTTGCTGCTGCGGCCCATCTCTCGAAGTGAACGCTCGGCTTCGAGCGAAGTCCAGCGCTCATCGAGCGTCTCGACCGGAACGCCGGTCTTCTTCGCAAGATCCGTTGCGAAGCGCTGCGCGGCTTCTGCTTCCGGGCCTCGCCGCCCGCTCATGTGCACGGGCAACCCAATCACCACGCACGTCACGCCGCGCGCGCGGATCAGTTCCCCGACTGCGGCGAGGTCGCGCTTGTGGCCGCGGCTCTCGAGCACGCCAGCCGGAAACGCGATGCGCCCGTCTGGGTCCGACACCGCGAGGCCAATGCGCTTTGTACCGAGGTCGATGCCGAGCACCGTCACCTAACGCGTCGCTCCATGCGCACCGCGCGCGACAGATTCCGCGCGCCGATCGAGCGCGCGCTGCGCTGCCTTACGCAGCGGCTCCTCGCGCGATTGGAGCGCCTCCGCGAGCAACGCGACGGCCTGGTCGCCCGGCACGGTCGCCAGCGCGGATGCAGCCGCCACCTTCACATCCTTGAGCCAGCGTCCGGTCAACCCAGCCTTGCGCCGCATTAGGGAACCGAAGATGACGTTCGCTTCCGGGCGGCCGACGCGCCCGAGCGCGCGCAAGATCTCCTTGGCGAGTTCGACGTCCTTGGCTTCGAGTGCGCGTTCGAGTGCGTGCCCGAGCGGCGCAACCGCGTGGGCGCTCGCAGTACCCCCGAGATGCTGGACCCCGGAGACCACTACTTCGCGCGGGCGCTCTCCGCGCAGCGCGCGCGAGAGGCCGCCGATGGCGTCCTCTGTGCCGATCCGCACGAGTGCGCGCGCGGCTTCGTCGCGGAGCAGCGGATCGCCACCGAGCGCGAGTTCGGCGAGGCGCGGCACCGCGCCTGGGTGCTGCATCATGCCGAGCACGTGCACGGCCGTGCGCGCGAGGTCGCGCTCCACCCGTTCGAGGCGCTGCATCAGCTCCGGCACCGCGCGATCACCGAGCGCGAGCAGCAGCGGCACGAGCCGCTCGCGCTGTACGACCTCGGGGTACGCCGACATCCGATCGAGCACCGCCAGCGCGGCTGTCTCACCGATCAGCACCAAGATTTGCGCCGCGCGAACTTGCTGCGCGCCCTCGCCGCGGGCCGCCCGTTCCAGCAGGTCGCTCATCGCTGCGCCCTGACAAAGCGTCGTCAGGAAGCTGCGAGCGATCTCGCTGAGCCGGTGTTCCTTCCCCTCGACGTGTTCCGCGAGCACGTCGATTACCCCGAATAACACCTCCGCATCGCGCGCGCGCTCCGCCTCGGTGATCGCGCGGCGGGTCAGGTCGAGGTAGCTGGCTGCGCTCGTGCAATCCGCGAGCTCGCCCAGCAGGGAGTCGAGCGACGAGACGTGCGTGGGCGCGTCGAGCGGCAGCGTGTCGGAGCCCGTATCGGCGTCAGCAATCGACTCGGCTGCGATCTCGATCAGCGGCAGCTCGGGCGCCATCGGCGCAGGCGCCAGAACTGCCGGCACTGCCGCCGCGATACTCAGCGGCTCGACCTCGATCCCGATCGGCACGTGCAACTGCAGCCGCGCGGCGAACGCGTCGCCCGCGAGGCCGCGCGTGTTCGCGTCGGCGAGCAAAAACGCGAAGCCCGCCAGCGCGTCGCCGTCCATGTCGCGGTCGAAGCGCAGCGAGCCCACCCCGCGGCTGCGCAGTTCGTCGACGAGTTCTGCGAGCCGCGCGTGCTGCAGCACGCCGCCGCCACCGACTTCGTGGAAGCCGCCGACAGTGACGGCGAGTGCGAGCGGACCGTGCCGCGCAAGGTCGCTGCGCCAGGTGCGGAGACAGCGCTCGAAGGCGAGCGCGAGTTTGGGGTCGCCGGGCGCGAAAAACGCGCGCGCCTTCACGATGCTCGCGAGTTCGAGCAGCAGCACCGCAAGCTCGGGCGCCGAGCGTCCGGCTCGAGGGCTCTTGGAGCGCTCTTTCGCGGAGCGCTCATCATCGGCGCGATCGCGCGCAGTTCGCTCCATCGTTCCCCCCGAAACGCCGCCAAAAACTGCTGCTTCGTGCACATTGTGACGAGAGATTTCGCTGCGCGCTTGACGCTGCACTCTTCCGTCGGAGACACTGCACGCATCGGGTTCCCCCACCCGGTCGCCCCGAACCCATCCTCCGCGGTCCCAAGCGGAGTTCCCATCGAAACGCAGCGTGAAGATCGTCCGGCGCAGCCTCGGACGTTCGTCTCCATCGCGATCGCGACCGGCCTCGGCATCGGCTTTGCGCCGTTCGCGCCAGGAACTTTCGGTGCGGCTCTCGCGCTGCCGATTTTCGTGTTATTTTCGCCGACGGTTGGGTTGCTGATCGCGACGTGGGGGGCGCTCTTGGCCGTTGGAATCTGGGCTGCGGATCATGCCGAGAGCGTCTTCGGGCGCAAAGACGACGGTCGCATCGTCGTCGACGAAATCGTCGGCCAGCTGTTGGCACTCGCGCCGCTGCTTGCCCTTCCAATCGGACCGCGCACAAGTTTCTGGGCGGTTGTGACCGGATTCGTCGCATTCAGGCTGTTTGATATCTGGAAGCCGGGGCCGGTGCGGTGGGCCGAACGGCGCTTCTCAGGGGGGCTTGGTGTGATGCTGGACGACGTGGTCGCAGGCGCGCTCGCCGCCGTTGTGGTCGGCGCGCTGCTCGCCGCGGGAGTGCTCGCGTGAGAGCCGAAGTGCTCACGATCGGCGACGAACTGCTGCGCGGCGAGATCGTCGATTCCAACAAGTCGTTCCTGTCCGAGAAGCTGCTCGGCATCGAGGTCGAGACGCGCTTCCACGCCTCGGTGAACGACGATCCGGCGGACATGCGCGACGCGTTCCTGCGCGCGGCCGAGCGCAGCGAGATCGTGCTCGTCTCCGGCGGCCTCGGCCCGACGCGCGACGACCTAACAGTCGAGGTGCTCGCGCAAACCTTCGGGCGCAAGCTCGTGCTGCACGAGCCCTCGCTGCGCAAGATCGAGGGGTTCTTCGCGCGCCTCTCGCGCGAGATGGCGCCCAGCAATGCGAAGCAGGCGCTCGTGCCCGAGGGCGCCGAGGTGCTGCCGAACCCGGTGGGCACCGCGCCGGGCTGCATGCTCGAGGTTGGGCGCGCCGTGTTCTTCTGCATGCCCGGCGTGCCGCGCGAGCTCTACCGCATGATGGAAGAGCAGGTGCTGCCGCGCGTCGCGGCGCGGCTTGGCGGCGGGCGCGGCGCGGTGCGCGCGGTGCTGCTGCGCACGTTCGGTCTCGGCGAGTCGAACCTCGAAGACATGCTCAAGGACGTCGGCCGCGAGGAGGGCGTGATCCTCGGTTTCCGCACCGCGTTCCCGGACAATTTTCTGCGCCCGGTCGCGCGCGCGGCCACGCTCGAAGAGGCCGACGCGAAGCTTGCGCGGGCCTGCGCGGCGATCGAGCAGAAGCTCGGGCCGCTCGTCTACACGCGCGGCGAAGTGACGATGGAAGCCGTTGTCGGAGGGATGCTCACAGAGCGTGCGCTCACGCTCGCTACCGCGGAGTCCTGCACCGGCGGCCTGCTCGGCGCGCGGCTCACCGCGGTGCCCGGCGCTTCGCGTTATTACCGCGGCGGCGTCGTCGCCTACGCGAACGAAGCGAAACGCGATTTGCTCGGCGTGCCCGAGGCGCTGCTGCGCGAGCACGGCGCGGTTTCCGGGCAAGTGGCCCGCGCGATGGCGGAGGGCGCGCGCGCGCGGCTCGGCGCCGATCTCGCGCTCGCAACGACAGGCATCTCCGGCCCGGATGGCGGGACGCCGGAGAAGCCGGTTGGCCTCGTGTGGATTGCGTTCGCCTCAAAGGATGGGGTTGAGGCGGAGCAGATGGTGTTCCCGTTCGACCGCGAGCGGCACCGCGCGATCACCGCGCAGACGGCGCTCGATTGGGTGCGCCGTTCGCTGCTCGGCTTGCCGCGCGTGGTGCCGCGCTACGTGCGGGGGACGCGATGAGCAGCGCGAAGTGGGAGCGCAGGCGAGCCGCAAGCGAAGCGCGCAGCGCGGGCGCAGCCCGCGCGGAGTCAAGCGAGCTTGGGCCGTCGGCCCGAAAGCACGGCGTCGCGGTGCGCGCGTTTTTTGCGATCGCGCTCGACGGCGAGCTGCGCGAGGGCGCGGCGGAACTCGCGCGCGAACTCGCGGCGCGGCCCGGCGGCGACGGCGTGCGCTGGATCGCGCCCGAGAACCTGCACCTCACGCTGCGTTTTCTCGGCAACGTTGCGGCCAGCGAAATCACGCCACTCGCCGAGCACGCACAGGATGCCCTCGCGGACTGCGCGCCGTTCGCGCTCACGCTCGGCGCAGTGCTCGCGTTTCCCTCGCTGCGCAAGCCCAGAGTGATCGTGCTGGACGCGCAGCCGGAAGCAACGCTCGCAGCACTCGCGGCGCGGCTGGAGAAGGTCGCCGTCGAGCACGGGCTCGACCCCGAGGAGCGCAGCTTTCGCGCGCACCTAACACTCGGCCGCGTGCGCGCGCGCCGCATCCCCGCGCTCGAGGCGCCCGCGCCCGCGAACTCGCTCCACGTGCGCGAGGTCGTGCTCTTCCGCAGCGATCTCGCGCAGGGCGGCGCGCACTACTCACCGCTCGCCACGCTCGCCCTCGGCGCGCCCGGCGCAGCGCACGCTCACTCACCCCATTTCAACTGACACCAAGGAGAACACAGATGGCGAAGAGCGAAGTTCAGCAGGCCGCAGCAGGCGATGCCAAGCGCAAAGCGATCGAGACGGCGGTCTCGACGATCGAGAAGCAGTTCGGCAAGGGCTCGATCCTCACGATGGGCGACGAATCGGTGGACAAAGAGATTCCGACCTTCTCGAGCGGCTCGGTGGGCATCGACGTCGCGCTCGGCATCGGCGGCTACCCGCGCGGGCGCGTGGTCGAGATCTACGGCCCGGAGTCGAGCGGCAAGACGACGCTCTCGCTGCACGCGGTGGCGGAGGTCCAGAAAGCCGGCGGCGTGGCGGCGTTCATCGACGCCGAGCACGCGCTCGACGTGAACTACGCGCGTCGGCTCGGCGTGAAGGTGGAGGATCTGCTCGTTTCGCAGCCCGACACCGGCGAGCAGGGGCTCGAGATCACCGACGTGCTGCTGCGCTCGGGCGCGATCGACCTGGTCGTGATCGACTCGGTGGCGGCGCTCGTGCCGCGCGCTGAGATCGAAGGCGAGATGGGCGACCAGCACATGGGCTTGCAGGCGCGGCTGATGAGTCAGGCGCTGCGCAAGATCACCGGCACGGTCTCGAAGTCGCACGCCACGGTGATCTTCATCAACCAAATCCGCATGAAGATCGGCGTGATGTTCGGCAACCCGGAGACCACGACGGGCGGCAACGCGCTGAAGTTCTACTCGTCGATCCGGCTCGACGTGCGGCGCATCGCGGCGCTGAAAGACGGCGACGAGGTGATCGGCAACCGCACGCGCGTGAAGGTGGTGAAGAACAAGTGCGCGCCGCCCTTCCGCCAGGCCGAGTTCGACATCCTCTACAACGAGGGCGTCTCGTACGAGGGCGATCTGCTCGACATCGGCGTCGAGGTCGGCCTGGTCGAGAAGAGCGGTTCCTGGTTCTCGTACGGCGGGGAACGCATCGGGCAAGGCCGCGAGGCCGCGCGGCGCTTCCTCAAGGAGAATCGCGATTCCCGCGACCGGCTGGCAGAGGCGGTCTACGCGGCGAAGGGCATCAAGCGGCAGATCCCCGTAGGTCGCGCGGAGCGCGAAATCCCGAAGGACGGGCGCCCGGAGCGCGAAACCACGAAGGACAGCCGGCCGGAGCGCGAAGCCGCGAAGGAGTAAGGCGCAGCCATCTAGGCGCCTTCGATCTGGGACACCCCCCGGATCCGGGGGGAGAGCCCCGCCTGTGTGCCTCGCGGCACGCGAGCGAGGTCCTCCCCCTGTCTTTTCGGGCTTCGCCCGCGCGCAGCGCGTCTCAAGCGAACCCCTCATCCGGTCGAAACGGTGCTGACGCCGTGGCTCCACGCCGAAGCCGGAGAGGGACCGAAGCGATGGCTTTGAATCTCGACGAGATCCTGAAGGTCGCCCTCAAAGGCGGCGCTTCGGACATCCACGTGAAGTCGGGCTTGCCCCCGATGTTTCGAGTGGATGGCGCGCTGGTGCCGCTGAAGAACGGCGAGCGGCTGCTGCCCGAAGAGACCACGAAGATCGCGCAGCAAATCATGAACGACGTGCAGCGCGCGCGCTTCGAAGAGAAGCGCGAGTGCGACCTCGCCTACGGCATCGCCGGCCTCGGCCGCTTCCGCGTCAACGTGTTCCAGCAGCGCGGCACCACGGGCATCGTGTTCCGCGTGATCCCATTCGGCGTGAAGACGATGGAGCAACTGTCCCTGCCGAAGGTGATCGAGAAGATCACGATGGAGCAGCGCGGACTAATTCTCGTGACGGGCACGACCGGTTCGGGCAAGTCGACATCGCTCGCCTCGATGATCGACTACATCAACACGAACCGAACCTGTCACATCATGACGATCGAGGATCCGATCGAGTTCCTGATTCGCGACCGGCGCTCGATCGTGAACCAGCGCGAGATCGGCGTCGATACGCACACCTTCTCGTCCGCGCTGCGCGCCGCCCTGCGCCAGGATCCCGACGTGATCCTCGTGGGTGAGATGCGCGATTTCGAGACGATCGAGACGGCGCTCACCGCCGCCGAGACCGGCCATC
>JANNDT010000064.1:0-3738 GCA_031387905.1 Deltaproteobacteria bacterium | reverse complement strand
GCGCGCCACGGCCGGCACCAGACTCAATTGACGCTGGTCGGCCACGGTCAGGCCATATCGGCGACGAGTTTTTTCCAACCGTCGAGCGAGAGCGCGTTCCGCCGCTTCATCCCGAAATCGGCGGCGGCGAGATGGAGTTTGGCGAGCGCGCCGCCCACTTCCGCACAATGGATCGGATCGGGTCGCCTGACCGAGACGCCCTCCAGAAATTCGATCAACGCGGCCGGCCGTCCTGCGAGCGGCGGATCTCGGGGTTCGGGTCGTGAGCCGAGGCGTGGCGGATGCCCTTGAAGCGGGCCGGGCTCGCTGCGATGTGCGCGTCGAGTAGCCGCGGCACATCGGCGCCGCGCGTCAAATCCGCGCGGCTCACGATGCCGGCGCAGGCGCGCACTTCGCCGTAATTGCCGCTCGCGCTCATCGCGGCCACGCCCTGCACGAACTCGGTCTCGCCCACCATGCGCAGCGCCTCGTCGCCATCCGCGCGGTACATCGAGCCGCACTCGACGAACACCGTGGAGACGACGCGGTGCCCGCCGAAATCCGCGAGCAGCTCGTCGAGCAGGTAGCGCTCGCCGTGACTCGGGCGGTCCCACAAGTGGTGGTGCGGATCGCAGATCGCGCGCTGCGGGTCGAGCACTTCTTCTTGCAGCTGCGCGAGCCACGCGAGATCGCCGGGCATGAGCGGTCCTCCTTCGGTTGGCGGAGACTAGGCCAGCGCCTTTGCGCGCGAGGAGACCAGATGGCGATCCGCCGAGCGCCGCTCTCGATCACGCTTTCGTTGCCGCTTCTGTTTTTCGCCTGCGGCGCGCCGCCGCCCGCGGCCAAAGCTCCGAGCGCGATTCGCCTCGTCACTTTGTTTTCGCCCGAGCGCATCGAGCACCGCGCACCAACGCCGGCCATTCCCGCGCGCACCGAACTGCGCTTCGCGGGCACAGCGGCCGCGAAGTTCGAGGCGGGGCCAGGCGTCGTCGAGCTCGGGCTGAAGGACGGCAGGCTCAGCGGTCGCACGACCACGACGCAACCCGTGCTGCGTTTGGTCCTGCCCGCCACCGCGGAGCCCGGCGACTTCGTGCACGCGCTCGAACTCCGCATGCGCGTCTCGGCTGGGCAGAACCTGGCGCTGAACCTGCGCCCGAGCGCAGCCGCTGGGGAGGATGTTCTCGCGCAGCCAGTCTTGCTGTGGCCGATCGGCGGGCCCGTCGTGCCCGGCGCCGAGTTTCGGACCTACACGCTCGAGCCGCAGTTTCCGATCGCGTCGGCTGGCGTGCGCGAGGTGTTGCTCTCTCCGTGCGACGTCGCCGGCGCGAGCTTCGAGATCGAATCCGTGCGCGTCGTGTTCGCGAAGGAGCGGCTCGCGAGCGTGGCCTCCGGTCCCGGCTGGCACGGTCTCTCCGAGATCTATCGCGAGACGCTGGTCGCGCGCGCGCCCGAGACGTTGCGCTTCCCCGTCGTGGTGCCGCCCGCAGCGAGGCTCGATCTCGCGCTCGGCATGATCGAGGACGACGCGCTGCGCTTCCGGATCTCTGTGCGTGCGGGCGCGGAGGAGAAACTACTCGCGGAGCGCACCCTCACGCAGCCGCAGCGCTGGGAGCCGCTGCGCATCGACCTAACAGGCTACGCGGGCCAGTCGATCGAACTCGCGCTGGCGCTCGAATCCGAACGCCCCGGAGCAATCGGTTTCTGGGGCGCGCCGGTCGTGCGCAGCGCTGCGCCGCGCGGCCCGGTGCAAGGCGTGATCGTGATCCTCGCCGACACGCTGCGCCGCGATCACTTGAGCGCCTACGGCCATGCGCGCGAGACGACGCCGACGCTCGCGCGCATGGCGAGTGAGGGCACGCTGTTTCGTGATGCCATCTCTCAGGCCACCTGGACCAAAGTGTCGGTGCCTTCGCTCATGCTCTCGCTCTACCCGACTTCTCATGGCATACGCAGTTTCGCGGACCGCTTGCCCGACGACGCGAGCACGCTCGCGGAGGCGTTCCGTGACGCCGGCTTCGCCACGCTGGCGTTGTCGTCGAACTTCTTCGTGGGCAAGCTCACGCATCTCGAGCAGGGCTTCGAGGAGCTTCACGAAGCCGCCTCGCTCGAAAGTTCTGTCTCGACCAGCGGCGAATCGAGCAAGACCGCGCGCGAGCAGGTCGATCGCCTGCTGCCCTGGCTCGACGCGCAGCGCGGCGCGGCATTCTTCGCGTACCTGCACGTCACGGATCCGCACAGCCCGTACCGGCCGATGCGCCCCTACGACACGCGCTTCGTGAGCGCCGAGGACGGCGCGCGCCACGAGCGCGAGAACGCGGTGCTGCGCAAGCACATCGCGCATCCCCTAATGAAGGCGTTCGGCATGCCGATCGCGAGCGAGTTGGCCGCCGCCAAGATCGACGCCAAGGCTTACCTCGACGTCGATCGGGCGTGGTACGACGCTTCGATCCGCGCGATGGACGCCGAGCTCGCGCGCGTGTTCGAGCGCCTGCGCGAGCTCGGGCTCGCGGAGAACACGCTCGTGGTCTTCACCAGCGATCACGGCGAAGAGTTCCTCGAGCACGGCGCGAGCTTCCACGGCCGCAGCGTGTACGGCGAGGTCACGCGCATCCCCCTCTTGGTGTGGGGCGCGGGCGTGCCGGCCGGGCGAACCGTCGAGGAGACGGTGCAGAGCATCGACGTGATGCCCACGCTGCTGGAGTTGGCCTCCGTAACAACCACGGCGCCGATGCAGGGCCAGAGCCTCGCGCCGCTGCTCGCCGAGGCCACGACGGCCGGCACGCCGGCCTGGACGCCGCGCCCCGCGATCTCCGAGCATCGACTCGACCTGGGCGGGCCGCCGTGGGTGGACCGCGAGGGCACGGCCATCAACGACAGCGAGTGGAAACTGATCGAGAACTCGAGCCCGAGCGCGAGCGTGCCGCCGTTCGAACTCTACGACGCGCGGCGAGATCCGCTCGACCAGCACGATATTGCGGCGCAGCACCCAGACGAGGTGACGCGCTTGCGTGCGGCGCTCGCCGCGTGGCGCGTGGAGGCGGCGAAGCTGCGGCTGAAGACCAGCGCGACGGCCGAACCCAGCCTGAGCAGCGATGAGATCGAGCGGCTGAAGAGCCTAGGCTACGTGCAATGAGTGCCGATTTGCGGGGAGACGTGCCAATCTCTCGGGGCTGATCCCACGGGAGGCCAGACATGTCGCGTGAAGAACTGATCCGAATGGCAAAGCACATGGTCGCTTGCACGCAGGCAGACCATGTCGAGCAGGCGCCCGATGTGCTGCGCATCCCTGCGCACCACTACCTCGACGAGGGCCGCGCGAAGCTCGAGAAGCACAAGATCTTCAAGCGCCTGCCGCTGATGCTCGCCGCTTCGTGCGAGCTGCCGAACCCGGGCGACTACAAGTCGATCGATGCAGCCGGCACGCCGGTGCTGATCGTGCGCGGCAACGACGGCACGGTGCGCGCGTTCATCAACTCGTGCGCACACCGCGGCGCACAAATTATTACGGAGGCCAGCGGCAACGCGCGGCGCTTCAGCTGCCCGTATCACGCCTGGGCCTACGACCTCGAGGGCAAGCTCACGGGCGTGTACCAGGAGAAAGACTTCGGCCAGGTCGATCGCGCGACTCACGGCTTGATCCGTTTGCCGACGCTCGAACGCGTCGGCCTCATCTGGGTGATCGTCGATTCGAACTCGAAGCTCTCGATCGAGAAGTACCTGTGCGGCTACGACGCGCTGCTCGGGAACTTCGGCTTCGAG
>JANNDT010000513.1:0-4628 GCA_031387905.1 Deltaproteobacteria bacterium | reverse complement strand
ACTCGCGCCGGGCCCGAGGGCGTGAGGCCGCGCCCCGCCCTCGCGCGCGAACTCGGACACGCCGCGCTCCGAGGCCACCCAAAGCGTGCCGTCCGCGGCGAACGCGAGATCCCGCACCGCGCCCACCCGCAGCGCGCGCAGCGCCGGCGCGCCGTGAGCCGCGAGCCAAACGCTCGAGCGCGTGCCGACCGCGACGCGCGCAGTGCTCGCGTCCACCGCCAGCGCGAGTGCACCCCGCACGCGCTCGAAGCCAGCGAGCGGCACGAACTCCTGGGCGTCGGCCACGCTGGTAACTGCGAGCGTGACCGCGAAAGCCCCTGCGAATGTGGTGCGAAGCATGCCGAGGGAGATCGCAAACACCGTGCCGGAGATCTCGCCCGCCGCGCGCTCGTAAAAACGCAGCAATCCCAATCACTTGCGCGCCGCTCGCGCAGCCTTCCCGCGAACCGCGAGAACTCCGCGTGTTCACGCTGCCACCAACGCGCGTCGCGCTTGACCCGCGCAGAGGCACCGACAAGACTGCGCGCGATGCGTCACCTCGCGTTGCTTCTGCTCGCCTCGCTCTTTGCCACCGCGGCGTTCGCGAACGACACCAGCGAGCCGCGCCGGATCTACCGCTGGGTCGATCAGAACGGTGTCGCGCACTACACGACCGACCTCGAGCGCGTGCCGGACGAACTGCGCGCTGCGCCGCTTTCGCGCGAACCCGTCGCTGCGGAGGCGCCCACCAGCCCGGAGGCCTGGATTCGCCAGGACCGCGCCGAGGAACTGCCGCCGCCGAGCGCTGATGCGAGCGGCGCTAGCGGCGCGAACCCCGACCGCTTGGTCGCACTCGATGCGCGCATCGCCGAGATCGAACAAGCCATCGCCGCAGACGAGGAGCTGCTGAAGACCCAGCTGACGGACGCCGCGGCGCCAGACTCGGACGACACGCTGAAGCAAGTCGCCGAGCGCATGCCCGCCCGCGTCGCGGAGCTCCGCAAGCTGCAAGCGGAACGCACTGCGCTCGCGCCGCCGAGCGCCGAGTAGCGCGTGAGCGTGGTCGCGCTCGCGGGGGGCGTGGGTGCGGCGCGTTTCCTGCGCGGCCTCGTGCGGGCTCTCCCGCCTGAACAGCTCACGGTGATCGTGAACACCGGCGATGACCGCGAGTTCTACGGCGTGCACGTCTCGCCCGATCTCGACATCGTGACCTACACGCTCGCCGGGCGCGTCGATGCCGAGCGCGGCTACGGCCTAACAGGCGACAGCTTCGCCGTGATCGAAGCGCTCGCCGCCTACGGCCACCCCACGTGGTTCAAGCTCGGCGATCGCGATCTCGCGACCTGCCTGCACCGCACGCAGCGGCTGCGCGCCGGTGCGGGCCTCGCGCAGATCGCCGATGAGATTCGCCGCGCGCACGGCCTCGCCTGCCGCATCCTGCCGATGAGCGATGACCCCTGCCCGACGTTCGTGTTGCTCTCGAACAGCGCACGCGTGCATTTCGAGGAGTATCTGGTGCGCGACGGCGCACCGAACGACGTCGAGGGTGTCGACCTCTCCGCGGCCGAGGCCGCCCGGCCGGCGCCCGGCGTGTGCGAGGCGATCGCGGCGGCCGACACGATCCTCGTCTGCCCGAGCAACCCGATCGTGTCGATTGGCCCGATCCTCGCACTGCCTGGCGTGCGCGAGGCGCTGGCACGCTCGCGCGCGCCCGTGGTCGCGATCTCGCCAATCATCGGTGGCATGCCCGTCAAAGGTCCAGCCGACCGTTTGTTACGCGGCACCGGCGCCGAAGTCTCCGCGCGCGGCGTCGCAAAACTGTACGCGAGTTGGTGCCACGGCTTCGTGCTCGACCAGCGCGACGCCGAGCAAGTGAGCGATGTCGCGGCGCTCGGCCTCGCAGCGCGCGCGGTCGACACGCTGATGCTCGACGTCGAGATCGCGGAAGCGCTCGCGCGAACCTGTCTGGCGCTTGCGGAAGAGATTCGAGCCACTCGTTGACCCTCGCACTCGTGCCCGTGAAGCGCCTCGGAGCCGCGAAGTCGCGGCTGCGCGGCGCGCTCGGCGCGAACGCGGATGAGCTGACGCTCGCGATGCTCGCGGATCTGCTCGAAGCGCTCGTCGCCTCGCCCGAGCTCGCGCGCGTGGTGGTCGTAACGCCCGACGAGGCGGTGGCGCAGGTTGCGCGCGCGGCCGGGGCCAGCGCGCGCGTCGCCGAAGATGCAGGCCTGAACGAGGGGCTCGCGGCGGCGATCAGCGAACTCGCGGCGCGAGATGAGGCCGCGCTGGTCGTGCTCGGCGACGTGGCCGGCGCAACGCCGCGCGAGATCGCCGCGCTCTTCGCGGCGCTCGCGGCGCTCGGTGGCCGCGGCGTCGTGCTCGCGCCCTCGCGCGACGGCGGCACCGCCGCGCTCTTGCGCGCGCCGCACGACCTAATCAGCACGCGCTTTGGCGCGAGCAGCGCCGCCGCGCATCGCGCGCTCGCGGCCGCGGCGAACGCACCGCTCCGCGAACTCGCCCTGCCCGCGCTCGCGATCGACCTCGATCGCCCCGAGGATCTCAGCGCGCTGCTCGCGACCGAGAGCGCCGCCGCGCCGCGCACGCGGGCGCTGCTCGCGCGGCTCGGCTACCGAGCCGCCCCGAACGAGGGCAGCTGATGAGCGACGCGATCACACTCACTCCCCTGCGCGGTCTTCCCGAGGTGACGCCCGGCGCCGATCTCGCCGCGCTCGTGCAGGAGGCCGCGAAGCGTGCGGGTGTCACGCTGCGCGACGGCGTGCTGTGCGTGTGCCAGAAAATCATCTCCAAGGCCGAAGGCGCCTTGGTCGACCTGCGCACGCTCACGCCGCGCCCCGAGGCGATCGCGATCGCCGCCGAAGACGAGAAAGACCCACGCCACATCGAGCTGATCCTGCGCGAGAGCGTGCGCACCGTGCGCCGCGCGAAGTACGTGCTGATCACGGAAACGATCCACGGCTTCGTGTGCGCGAACGCCGGCGTCGATCTCTCGAACGCGCCCGACGATCACACCGCGGTGATCCTGCCGCGCGACCCCGACGCCTCGGCACGGCGTCTGCGCGAGACGCTCGCCGCCGCCGGTTGCGCCCCGCTCGCAGTCATCATTACGGACACCTTCGGCCGCCCCTGGCGCGAAGGCCTCGTCGACGTCGCGCTCGGCGTCTCCGGCATCGCGGCGCTCGACGACCTGCGCGGCAGCCACGACCGCCGCGGCCGCGAGCTGCAAGTGACGATCCCGGCGACCGCCGACGCCCTCGCCGCCGCCGCGGGCTTGTTGATGAAGAAGGCTGACGGCGTGCCCGCCGTGTGGATCACCGGCGTCGAGCTGCACGGCGACGGCAACGCGCGCCAACTGATCCGCGACTCGAAGCTCGACTTGTTTCGCTAAGCCGGAACCACATCGAAACCCAGGCGCACGCCGTTCGCGCGCACGCGCTGATCCGTGCTGAGCAGCCGCAAGTCCGCAACGGCGTGGCGAAGGTTGAGCGCGCTCGCGAGATGGATCGCGTCGAGAGTCCGAACGGGCTCGATCGGGAAGCGATCCTCAGCGCGATCCGTGACCTCCCGCGAGAGATCGAGCACTCCCCAACGCGCAACGGCTAGCGCGAATGCGTCGAAAGCGTCCGCAGCCGAAGCCTCGCCGAGTTGACCGGTTGCGACCATCCGGCGCACGACCCGGCGCACCTCGATCAGCGTGAGCCGCGAGCACAGCACTTTGTCGGCCCCTCGAAGCAGCGCGTCGATCTCGGCGCCCTGGGGCTCATCAAACAACCAACGAAGTACGGCGCTGGTCTCCGCGTAAAGCGTCATCGATCGCCACGCTCCTCGTCCAACAGATCTTGGGTGGCGACGCGAATGCGCAAACGCGGGCGGCGATAGGCCTTGGGGTCTTGAGGAAGCCCGAGCGTCAGCACGCCGTCCGCGGCGAGGCGTTCAAGAGAGACCTCGGTCGCGCTGCGCATGAACTCGCTCGTCGGCCGCCGCAACTCGGCGATCACGCGACCCCGGTCCGTGACGAGCACGACCTCGCCGGCCGCGACCTCGCGCAGATAGGCGCTCAGACGGTTCTTGAGTTCGCGAATGGCGACTGCACGCATGCCTAGCAACGTAGCCTCATGTGGCTACATCGGCAGCGCCGTCGCGCGGCTGGATCCGGCCGCCTTGCGAACGCGATCAGCCGAGTCTGGCGCTGTTCTACTGTGCAACTCCACCTCATCGGAGCCCCGTATGCCCGCCGCCCCGCTGCGCTTCGGCGCCTTCATCGCGCCCTTCCATCCCGACGACGAGAGCCCGACCGAGCAGATCCACCGCGACCTCGCGCTCGTCCAGCAGATGGACGAGCTCGGTTATCAGGAGGCCTGGATCGGCGAGCATCACTCGGGCGCCTACGAAATCATCGGTTCGCCTGAGATCTTCATCGCGCACGCGGCGGCGATCACCAAGCAAATCCGGCTCGGCACGGGGGTTACCTCGCTCGCCTACCACCACCCGTTCCTGGTGGCCGACCGCATGCAGCAACTCGATCACCAGACGCGCGGGCGCGTGATGCTCGGCATGGGGCCAGGCCAGCTGCCGAGCGACGCGTTCATGCTCGGCGTCGACGTCGCGTCGCAGCGCCGGCGCATGAACGA
>JANNDT010000015.1:0-4217 GCA_031387905.1 Deltaproteobacteria bacterium | reverse complement strand
CTCTCGCGCGAAACGCACCGCCGCGCCGTGCTCGGGCTCCAGGGCCTTTGGCCAGGGCGGCGCTTCACGGGCGCCGCGGGCGTGAGCGCGGCGCTGCGCGAGATGCACGCGCTCCAGCTCGATCCGCTCAATATCGGGGCGCGCAGCCAAGACATCGCGCTCTACGGCCGTGTGCTCGGCTACGAACCGAGCGCGCTGCACGCGATGGCATACCAGCGCCGCGAAGCGTTCGATTACGGGGACTGGCTGAATCTCTACCCGATCGAGACGTTCCGCTTTTGGCGAACTCCGATGCGCCGCGCGCGACAGCACCCGTTTCTCGCGGAGTTTCGCGAGAAGCACCCCGAAGCGATTCGCAACGTGAAGCGCGCCCTGCGCGAGCGCGGTCCGCTGGCGAATCGGGACTTCTCAGGGAATGCGCTTGGCGAATGGAGCTACCGCGGGCGCAAGGACAGCGCGCTCGCCCTCCACCTGCTCTGGCTGCTCGGCGACGTGATGATTACGGAGCGGCGCGGCTTCGGTCGCGTCTACGACCTATGCGAACGCGTGCTGCCTGTCGAACACGCTGTGATGGCGAGCTCGCGCGAAGCCGAGGACCACTTCGCGCGCCACGTCGTCGCGCTGCACGGTCTCCTGCGCGAGAAGAGCTGGCGCAGGCAGTGGGGCATGCGGGTCGGGCGCGAGGCGGCGAATCTGCGCGGAGCGCGGAAGCTCGCGGAGATGCTCGAGAGCGGGACGTTCGTGCGCGTGGGCGTCGAGGGCTCGCGCGAGAACTGGCTCACACTGCGCGAAACGCTGCCGCTGTTGGGCGAACTCGAAGCCGGTCGCGTGCCCGATGCCTGGAAACCGCTCGGTCCGAGCACCGAGGAAGAAGTGACGCTGCTCGCGCCGCTCGAGATCGCGAGCGCGCGCGGCCGGGCGAAGCCGCTGTTCGACTTCGACTACGTTTGGGAGGTGTACAAACCCGCGCACGTGCGCCGCTGGGGCTATTACACGCTCCCTGTGCTCTGGGGCGACCGCCTCGTCGCGCGCCTCGACCCACGCTTCGAGCGCGCGAGCGGAACGCTCGAGTTGTTGGGGTTCTGGCTGGAGGAGGATGGGAGCGCGACGCCCGGCTTCGTCGATGCGCTCGCGAACGGGCTCGCGCGTTTCGCGCGCATGCTCGGCGCGCAGCGCGTTGACGCGAGCCGCGTGCGGCCCGCGCGGCTAGCCGCGCAGCTGAGGAAGCAGCTCGCGGCGCGCCTCGGCTGAGGAATCGCGCGATCTCAGATCTTCTGCAGCTTTGGCATCACCGCGCTCGCGAACAGCCTCAGGTTCCGCTCCGCTTCCGCGTACGGCATGCCGGCATAGCTGAACACGCAGCTGAAGTGCTCGCTGTTCATGCGGTCGGCAGTCTTCACGATGCGGTCGTAACACATCGCGGGCGTGCCCCAGACTTGCAGATCGAGGTAAGCCTCGGTCGCTTGCCCCGCAGAGGCGCGCTGCGCCTCCGACATCGCCGCGTAGAACTCGTAGCCCCTGGTCTTCGCGAAGTGCTCGCCGCCGAACTCGTAGTGGCGCAGCGCGGTCTCCCAATAACCGCCGATCCAGCGCACCGCGAGCTCGCGCGCCCGCTTCTCATCGGGGTCACAGAACACCCAGCCCGCGATGATCGGCTTCGGCGCGTCGGCCATGTTGACCTCGCGGTAGATGCGCCGGTACATCGCGAGCTCCGCGTCGATCGTGTCCCACGGTTTCTGCGGGATGACGAGAATGCCGATCCCGAGTCTCGCCATGATCTCTGCAGACTCCGGCGAGACGGCGGCCGCATAGGTACGCCCCTTGAAGGTGCTCTGCGGCTTCGGGCGGATCGCCTTCCTCGGCTGCTTGTAGTACTTGCCGTCGTATTCGCAGATGCCGGTTTCGAGGCCGGTCAGCACCATTTCCGCCGCCTCAACGAAGCGCTCGCGGGATTCGCCCATGTCGATGCGGAAGCCCTCGAACTCGACGCGTCCCGCGCCGCGGCCAATGCCGAGGATGAAGCGCCCGCCCGAGAGGTGATCGATTAGGGAGATTTCCTCCGCCACGCGGATCGGGTCGTGCCACGGCAGTACGACGACCATCGAGCCGAGCTGAATGCGCTGCGTGCGGCCAGCGAAGTACGACAGGAACTGGAGGACGTCGGGAACCATCGTGTAGTCGGTGAAATGGTGTTCGACGCTCCACAGCGAATCGAAGACGAGCGGCTCGGCGAGCGACGCGAGGCGCAGCTCATTCGCGTAGACGTCGCCGTCACTGCGCTCAGCGCCGGGGTTCTGGCAGATCGCGGCCATTCCGATGCGCATGCAGCCTCCGAGTCGTGTGCGGCCACGCTACGACAGCGCCCGCTCGCATCGCAAAGCGGGCGGCAGCGCTCGGTTCGAGGCCCAGCGAAAGAACGGGGTCAGACCCCACTGCTGTCCGGTTGACTCTCGAACAGAATCAACTGGTCGGCGTCAGGATCGGCCGCCGGCTGATCGTGGAGGGACGTAAGCGCCTGTTTCAGGGGGAGTTTCTCGAAGAGGGTGACCGAGAGGATCTGCAGGAGTGTGTGCAGGGAGGCTTCGAGGTGCAGTTCTTTCTTGAGGATTGCGATCAGCACGTAGACGCTGATGGCGATCCAGAGCTGAGCCTTCACGGCATTGGCGGAGGTGCCGTAGAAGCGTTTGATGCGCAGGTGCTGCTTGACCCACTTGAAGAAGAGTTCCACGGCCCAGCGGCTCTTGTAGAGCGCACAGATCGTCAGTGCGGGGAGCTGCGCGTGGTTGGTCAGGAACACGAAGGTTTTCTCGGACTCGGGATCGCGATCGCGAACGCGACGCAGGGTCGCGGGGTAGTCGCGGGTCGCGAGACGGTTGTTAAAGCGGATGCTCTGGTCGCAGATGAGCCCACAGGTGCGATCGACGGGCGCGGAGGCGAGGCGGCGCGCGTTCAGGTTGCGCTTGGCGCGGGTCACGAAGAAGCTGCCGGCTCGGTCCAGGGCGTAGAGCCGAGCGAAGTCCACGTAGGCGCGGTCCATGACGTAGAAGGCGCCCGCTTCGGGGAGCAGCAGGTCGAGCGTGCGAACGTCGTGGAATCTTCCGTCGGAGACGTGCACGAAGCTCGGGATCGCGCCGCGCAGATCGAGCAAGACGTGGAGCTTCACGGCGGCCTGAGTCGAGCAGAGGGCCGCCCACGGGAAGACCGACCGACACAGGTCGATGGTCGTCGAGTCGAGCGCGAAGACCGTTTGCTCGAGGTCGAGCGCGAAGCGTTCCTTTGCGTACAGCATGCGCGCGCGAGTGATTAGGCGCTGGGCGAACTCGGCGTAAATGCGCCAATCCCGGGACTCGTTCGCATCGGCGAGCGTCGAACGGCGCACGGGCTCGCGAAGGCCCAAGTGATAAAGCTTCGCCGTCTGCGCCGAGAGACAGGCCTCGATGTCGCGCAAGCTCTCGCGCTACGTCAGCTGCGCGAAGGCCATCACGCGAAACTGCTGCGCACACGCCAGCGTGCGAACGTGATGGTTGCCCCCGTAGCGCCGGACATTGCGTTCGAACGTTGTCCACGGCAGGAAGTCCATAATCTGCGCGAACAGCGTCTTGCCGACGTACATGGGAGGCCCTCGAGTGGTGGTTCTCGAGAACCTCGCCGTTCAAGTCGACACCACCCCGCGAGCCCCCTTTCGCCAGTCGGATCAATCAGTTCCACGCGATGGCGCTTCGTTCAACCGGACAGCAGTGGGGTCAGACCCCTTTCTTACGCTGGGCGCTTGCGAGCCGCTCCCGAGCGTATTCGAGCACGGCTGCTGGCTCCGACGCGGCGAGCGCGGCGCCCGTGAACGCGGCGTCGTCCGTCACCTCGAGCGCCGCGAGCGTGGGCGGGCGGATCGCGCGCAGCGCCTCGTCCGATTCCGCCTCGATCTCCGCGAGCAGGAGCCCCGCGAGCGCGCCCTCGAACACGTCGATGCCGAACTCGAGGCCGTGCTCGGGCCAGCGATGACGCTGCTTCGCGAGGCGCAGCCCCGGGAGCGCGGCGAATACGCGGTGCTCCGCTTCGGCAAGGTAGATCGTCGTGATTCGGCGTTGCGTCGCCGCCGGTTGTTGGAGCTTCTGTGTGAGCTTGTACTCAGTCGCGCCGCCATCCGAATGCATCGCGATGCGCAGCCGCGAGCGCGTACCGGCGATGTACAGATCCTCGAAGCGCGTATACGCGCCGCC
>JANNDT010000063.1:0-1950 GCA_031387905.1 Deltaproteobacteria bacterium | reverse complement strand
ACCGGCTGCGCCAGCGCGGCATCCGCGAGCGAAATCAACCACGCAGGGCTGACTTGGCTGACGCCCCACAGCTCGGAGCGGCACACGCGCAGCGCGCGCTGCGCCTCGAGCCGCGCCCGCGCGAGGTCGTAAGCGAGGCGCGCGTTCGGGTCGCCTAATTGTTCGTGGTCGATCGCTTCGAGCTCAGCGAGCCACGCTGCGCGCTGTGCGTCTCGGCGTGCGATCGCGGCGAGCGAATCGTCGGGCAAAAAGTCGTAGCGCGCGCCGGGGAAGCGCAGGCGGGCGGTCGCGGCGGGCTGCTCCGCGAAGGCAAGGTCGACCATCGCGTCGGCGAGTGCGAGAACGCGCGCGTCCGGCGTGGCTGCTCGACTCGCGCTCGGGGGCGCTACGCCTGGGCTACGGCAGCCGCCGGCCAGCGCCGCCAACACGCCGAGCCAAAGGATGGAAGCGACTCGACGCGTGAGCATGGCTCCCTCCGCGATTTCGGTCGCAGCTTACGCCGATTGCGTGGGAGCACGCCCCAATGCAATCGCGCCGGAAACTCGCTTGAATCCCGCCTTTGCTGGGGAGGCCTCAGATGCCCACGATCTTTACGGCGCCGATGGAGTTGCTCGGCGCCGTCGGCGCGAAGCTCGGTGCGAGCGAGTGGCTCACGATCCATCAGCCGCGCATCGACGAGTTCGCGCGCGCCACGGGCGACCACCAGTGGATTCACGTCGACCCCGAGCGCGCGAAGAGCGGCCCGTTCGGCGCGACCATCGCCCACGGCTACCTCACACTCTCGCTCGTGAACTCGTTCCTGCCCCAGCTGCTCGAGGTGCGCGGCATCGCGATGGGCGTGAACTACGGCTGCGAGAAAGTGCGCTTCCCTTCGCCCGTGAAAGTGGGCTCGCGCGTGCGCGGCGTCGGCGAAGTTGTTGGGGCGGAGGAAGTCAAGGGCGGCGCGGTGCAGGTGACCGTCCGCGTCACCGTCGAGATCGAAGGCAGCGACCGGCCCGCCTGCGTCGTAGATACGATCAGCCGCTTCGTGCCGGCGGCGTCATGAAGTTCTGGCAAGCCATCTCGTTCGCGGAGCCTGATCAATTGATCGGCATCGCGCGAGCCGCCGAGGAAGCCGGCTTCCACGGCGTGCTGCTAGCGGATCACCTGTTCTTCCCCGGCACGCTGCGCTCGAAGTACCCGTACTCCGCAGACGGCGCGCCGATGTTCGATGGCCGCACGCCGTTCCCCGATCCGTGGACGACGATCGCGGCGATGGCGGCCGTAACAAAGCGTCTCCACTTCGCGACGTTCGTGTTCATCCTCCCGCTGCGCGAGCCGATTCAGCTGGCGAAGACGCTCGGCACGCTCTCGCTCCTGACAGGGGGCCGCGTCGCGCTCGGCGCCGGCGCCGGCTGGATCCGCGAAGAGTTCGACGCGCTCGGCATCGACTTCCACACGCGCGGGAAGCGCATGGACGAGATGGTCGCCGCGATGCGCAAGCTGTGGAGCGGCGAACTCGTCGAGCACCACGGCCGCTTCTTCGATTTCAAGCTCGCGCAGATGAGCCCCGCGCCCGGCTACGGAATTCCGGTGTGGTTCGGCGGGCTCTCCGACGTTGCGATGATGCGGGCGACCACGCTCGGCGACGGTTGGCTCGGCATCGGCAACACCCCCGACGAGGCGACGCAGATTCTCGGCAAGCTGTACGCGCTGCGGCGCGAGGCGGGCAAGGAGCGCGAGCCATTCGAGACGATCGTGCCGCTCGTGACGCCGCTCGAGCCGGACACGTTGCGACGCCTAGGCGACCAAGGCATGACCGGCGCGAACGCGTTTCCGTTCTCGTTCACGCTCGGGCCCGGTTCGACGCTCGCGCAGAAGCGCGAGCAGATGCTGCGCTTTGGCGAAACAGTGATCGCGAGGACGAATCGTTAGGGGCGCGCCGGCCGCGCCGCTCGCCCCAGAGCGAGC
>JANNDT010000531.1:0-4184 GCA_031387905.1 Deltaproteobacteria bacterium | reverse complement strand
CGCCGCCCGCGCCGCAATCGCTGCGGCGCGCGAGTTTGCGAGCAGCAAGCCCGCAGACAATGCCGTCGCGCGCGCGCTGCTCGAGCGCGTGCTGCGGCCCGCATTCGACTCGCTGCTGCGAGAGTCAGAGGCCGGGGCGAGCGCGAAGCCGGCGTAGCCGCGCGAAGAGCGGGAAGCACCGTTCAGTGGAAGCGAAACCGAAAGGGGTCAGACCCCTGTCGGTCTCGGTTCTTGCCTTCGGCGCTGCGGACTGCCTTGTTTCTCGCCGTCGCGACGGGTACTTACCGCCGTTCACCACCCCCTTTTGAGCGCAGGCGCAGAGCGCCGCGCGGGATGACGCCATGTTTGGATTTCGAGGGCGCTTCGGGCGCAAACGCAGCAACTCGAACCGTCCGGCTGCGATCGACGAGGCCTGGCTCCGCAAGCTGACGAGCGTGTTGCCCGTCGACAGCGTGACCCGTGTCGCCTGCGACGCGGTGCCCGACACGTTTGCGCTGCTCGCCAGCGGGCGAGACGCGAGCGGCGTGCAGTGGCTCGTGGCGCTGAGCCCGCGCAGCGGCCTCGACGCGGCGCTCGCGGTGGCCGTCGCCGCCGCGCGCGGGCTCGCAGAGCCAAATGCAAACTGCGCGGCCGTCTCGCCCGATTGGACCGGCAGCGCGCGCCGTCTCGCCCAACAAGTGCGCGCGGCCGGCCGCGTGATTACGACGCTGACGATCGCGCCCGACGGCGATGCGCCTGAGGACGAGCCCTCGGTGTTCGTGCCGGCAGAACGCCTTGGCGCCGGCCTCGCGAACGCAGAAGCGCGGAGCGTGTTCGAGCGCGGCGCTGAGGGTCTGCGCGGGCTCGCGGCAAAACACGGCGGCGCACTGCGCAGCGGTAACGGCGAACTCGAGCTGGTGATTGCGGCCTCTACGATCGCGGCGCTGCGCGTCGAGGGCGGCGAGCCGAACCTCGAGATCCGCTGGCCGAATCGCAGCTCGCACCCGCTCCACGGCGGTCAGCTAGCCGACGTGCTGGATCGCCTCGAAGGTCAGGTGCGCAAGCGCCTTGGCGAGCGCGATGCGCGCGACGGCGAGGACGGCCTGCGTGCGCGGCTCGCCCGCGCGTTCAGTACGCACGCGGCGCCGCGCTTCTCGGCGCTCTGGCCCTACGGCGGCAACGCCGAGGCTGCGGATGGGGTTGGCGTCGCGGACGACGGCAGCGTCGTGGTGTTCGCGGCGCGCGAGCGCGTCGGGCTCGCGGAACTCTCGGCCGTGATGCAGGCGAGCGCCGCGCTCGAGCCGGTGCTGCCGTATCTCACCCAACAAGTCTCGCCGCCGGTGCGCGTGCTCGACGACGCACGCGTGTTGATCGCGGGCTTGAACCTTCAGCCGGGCGTCGATCAAGCGGCCGCTGCGGTGGCTGGCGGGCCGACGCTGTTCCGGGCCGGCGCGATCGAAGGGCCGTTCAGCGCGGTAGTCGCGGCCGCGGCGCCCGCTCTCGCGGCGCCCGCTCGACCCGCGTTCGTTCCGCCAGTTCCAGTGTTCACGCCCCCCCCGGCGGCTCCGGTCGCACACGTTGCGGCGCGACAGCCGAGCGGCCCCGAAGCGGCGGCGGCGCCCGAAGGCCCGCGCGAAGGCGACGAGTTCGGAACGGAAGACGACGGCTCGGGTCGCCGCCGGCGGCGCGGACGCCGTCGCGGTCGCGGACGCGGCCCACGCGGCGAGGGCAACGAGAACTCTCTCGAAGCCGGCGCCGAGGGTGACGGAATCGCGGGCGACGCGGACTCCGGCGGCGAGAACGAAGCGGTGGCCGTGGCGCCCGCGCTTGCAGCGCCCACCGGTCCGGTTGGCCCTGGTGGCTTCGAGACGTTCTCGCTGCTCGATCTCGATGACGACGCTCCGCGAGCCGACGCCGAACCCGTCGAAGCGCGCGACAGCGGCGGCGCCCGAGGCCGCGGCCGGCGACGGCGCGGCCGCGCACGTGGCCCGCGCCGCGGTGGCGAGGGTGAGAGCGAGGCCGCTGGCGACAGCAGCGAAGAAGAGGAGCCTGCGCCCGCTCGGTCCGCGCAGGCCAGCGCAGCCGACGACGACGACGACTCGCACGACATCCCGGAGCTCGCGGAAGCGCCGGAGATCAGCGTCGAGGTGCCGCGCTACGAGGACGACGAGGAAGAGCCGGAATCGGAGCTCGACCGCGTGCGCAACGAGCGCGAGCGGCGGCGCCGAGAGCGCGCGCAAACGCGAGATGAGGCCGCACCGGCAGCCGCCGAAGGCGACGCGCCGTCCGCGCAGCAGCGCGGGCTCCCGCGCGGGCGCGTGGCGATCGTGGCGCACGCCGATCGCGAATCGATCGCCGCGGCGGTGCTGCTCTCGCGCGAACTGCGCCAGCTCGAGGGAATCTGGATCTACCCGCAGGAAGACCTAATGACCTTCTTCCGCGGCGTCGCCACCGATCTGCGCGAAGACACGCCGATCTACTTGCTCGGCTTCGCCGCCAAGCCCGCGCGCGACGCGCTCCAGGCCGCGGCGCTTTATCAGGGCCGGCTGGTTTGGTTCGACCACCACGAGTGGCCGCCGGAAGATCTCGGCGCGATGCGCGCGACGCTCGGCGACTCCTACCTGATCGTGCACCCCGGCCTCGCGAGCGTGTTGCCGCTGGTGCTGCCGCACTGCGGCCGGCGCAGCCGCTTCTCGGACAAGCTGGTCGATCTAGTCACGGGCCGCTTCACTCCGCACGATTTCCAGCGCTGGGGGAGGCTCTGGTGGTGGCGTCTCGGGCAACTCGCGGCGAAAGCCGGCGAGCGGCGCGCAGAGCTCGACCTGCTGATCGCGGGCCGGCCCTCGGATCTCTCGCGCGAAGCCGAACGCTGCGATGTTCCGCCGGCGCCGCCCGAACTGGAGTGGGCCGCGAGCCGCGATTTCCGGATCGTGCACTTCGCCGGCATCGCGATGGTCATCGTCGACGTGCCGCTGAACTTCGACCTGCACATGGGTTTGCGCATCGCGCGCGAACGCTTCGGAGCGCTGCTCGGCCTCGGCCGCCACGAGGGCGAAGCCACCTTCGTGCTCAGTGCCGAAGACAACGCCGGCCGCCGCGCGATCGATGTCGCGGGCATGGCCGAACATCTCGGCCAGAAGTTCTCCTGGGTCGAGGCGCTGCCCGAAGACGATCATGTCGCCCGCTTCCGAGTGACCGGCCTCGCGAGCGACCCGCTGCGGCTCGAAGCCCTAATTGCCGAGATCGGCATGGGCCGCTCGATCCTGGACGGCTGATCCAAGAACGCCCGCAAGCGGCGTCTCGCCGCGCGCAGCGAGGCGCAGCCGAGCGAAGTCAATCAGAAGTGACCGCAAACCTCGTCGAGATCTTTTCCTCGATCCAAGGCGAAGGCCCGTTCGCGGGCCTCTCGACGCTGTTCGTGCGCTTCGGCGGCTGCGATCTGCGCTGCGCATGGTGCGACTCGCCGCACACCTGGCGCCCCGCCGAGCGCGCGCGCATCGAGCACACGCGCGGCAGCGGCACGTTCGCCGTGCGCGACAACCCGCTCGCGGTTACCGAGATCGTGGCGGCGGCTGAGGCATTAGGGGCAGCGCGGCACCGCCACGTGAGCCTCACCGGCGGCGAGCCGCTGCTCCAGCCAGCCGCAATCGGCGCCGTGGCGGCGGCGCTGCACGGAACCGGCCCGCAGATCCTGCTCGAAACCCACGGCCTACACGCGGATGCGCTCGCGCGAGTGATCGCGCACATCGACATCGTCTCGATGGACTGGAAGCTCGCGAGCGACGTGCGCCGCGAAGGCGTGGCGACGAGTGCGCCGCGCGAAGCGTTTCACGACGCGCACGAACGCTTCCTCGCCGTCGCGCGCGCTGCGCCGCACACGGTGGTGAAGCTGGTGGTGACGCGCGCGAGCGAGGACGCCGAGATTGCCGAGGCGCTCGCGCGGGTGGCGCGCACGCACCCGAGCGCGTGCGTGGTGCTGCAGCCCGTGACGCCGATGGGCAGCGTGACCGAGCGCGTTACGAGCGAGCGCGTGCTGGCGCTGGCGCGCTTTGCGGAAGAGCAGGTCGCCGAGGTGCGCGTGATGCCGCAGCTGCATCCCGTAATGGGTGTGCGCTGAGAGAGCGCGCCGCCGTTGGCCGCCGCGCACTACGCGCTCGCCGCCTCGCGCAGGCTCTCGCGCAGCCGCGTGAGTTCGCGCGTGTTGC
>JANNDT010000528.1:0-1767 GCA_031387905.1 Deltaproteobacteria bacterium | reverse complement strand
CCCCCCCCCCCCCCCCCCCCCCCCCCCGCCCCCCGCGTCGCTCCCTCCGCCCACGCCCCTGCCGTTCCCGTGAGGCGGCAAGCGCTTCCTCACGCCGCGCGGCCGAACGGCCGGCAGCCGCTGGTGCAGCTCGCGCAGGCGCATGGGAAGCAGCGGCGCGATCAGCGCGTCGAGCCGCAGCGCCTGCGCGCCCGCGAGCAGCGACATCAGCAGCGCGAGGCGGCGCTTATTGGGGACGACCTCGCGAAGCGCGAACTGCTCGATCCACTTCGCGGGCCCGCGGCGCAGGCCAGCGTCCTCGATCGCCGCGCGCGTTTGCTCGAGCAGCGTGCCGTATTGCACGCCCGACGGGCACGCGGTTTCGCACGCGCGGCAGCCGAGGCACAAGTAGGCCTCCTCCGCGACCACGTCGCCGAGCGGAATCTTCCCCTCGGCCACGCCGCGCATTAGGTAGATGCGGCCGCGCGGCGAAGAAGTCTCGCGGCCGGTTTCGAGGTACGTCGGACACGAGGAGAGGCACAGCCCGCAGTGCACGCAGTCGAGCGTTCTGGGGTAGAGCTCGCGCAGACTCCGCTCGCCTTCGGCTTGCTGCGCGCGCGGCGCTTGTGTGCTCATGCTTCTCCGAATCCGCGTCCTGGGTTCAGGATGCCGCGGGGGTCGTAGGCGCGCTTCAGCGCGCGCTGAAGCGCGAGCGTGCCGTCGCGTGTGCCGAGCACCTCGTGTCCACTGCGCAGCTCGGCGGGCGCGGCTTCGACGCAGAACGCTCCGGCTGCGCGCTGCGCGGCGCTCGCGACGGCCGCGAGCTGCGCGGCGAAGGCGCCCGCATCCGCGTTTGGCTTCGCGCCGAAGCGCGCGTAGACGAGCCCTCGCGCGGGGTAGACGAGCGTGCACGCCCCGGCGGCGCAAAGCGCGCCGCGCACGGCCTCGGTTTCGCTGGGAAGCGACGCGACGCGGAAGCGAATCGCGCCGCTCGCCTGAGCAGCGCGCACCTCGGCGACTGCCTCCGCAGGCGCGTCGCTGGCGCCGAGTCTCGCCGCGAACGCCGCGCGATCTGCGGCGACCGCGGCGTCGTCACCCGCCAGCTCGAGCACGAACGCGCGCGAAGCGCCCGCTGCGGCGCCAAGACGCGGCGCGAGCGAGGCGTCGAGCAGCGCGGCTGTGCGCGCAGAGAAGCTGCGCGCCGCCGCGAGCGCGAGCGCGGAATCCGGCGGCGCCGGGGCGACGAGCACGTCGACGCGCTCCGGGCGGGGCCGCAAGCGCAGCCACGCCGAAGTGATTACGCCGAGGCTGCCATTCGACCCGACGAACAACTTGTTGAGGTCGTAGCCGGTGACGTTCTTGACGACGCGGCCGCCCGACTTCACGAGTTCGCCGCTCGCGAGCGCAATGCCAAGGCCGAGCACACTGTCGCGCGGATGCCCGAAGCGCGGACCGAGCGCGGCGGAGGCGAGCGCGCCGCCGAGCGTTGCGCCGTCGCCGGGTGGGTCGAGCGGGAGCTGCCAGATCGAGCCCGCTAGCTGCTCGTCGATCTCGGCGAGCTTCGTGCCCGCCGAGAAGCGCGCGACGCCTTCGTCGAGATCGAGCTCGGACGCTCCGCGCAACCCGGCCATTTCGATCCGCACGCTCGCGCTGCACGGCGCGTTTGCGCCCGCGTGCGGCGTGCAGCCGCCCGTAATCAGTGCGCTCCCGCCCGCGCGCGCTAGCGACCCCTGCGCCGCCGCGCTTTACTCGGCGCTGCGCGGGCGCAGTGTCGCCACGAGCGCCGCG
>JANNDT010000509.1:0-5600 GCA_031387905.1 Deltaproteobacteria bacterium | reverse complement strand
CGCGGCGCTGCTCGCGGCGCCGCTGCGCGACACGATTCATCGCGTCGCGAATGGCGTGATCGCAGCCACGCCGGTGCGCGAGGAGCACGTCGCGGCGCAGACACCCCAGGTGTTCCGCATCGACTGGCTTTGCGACGCCTTGGAGCAGGCGGAGCGCGAGGGCATCGTCGCGACCGACGATGCGGCGCTGGTCGCGCGGCTCGGAGTGAGAGTGCACATAGTCACGGGAGACCCTGACAACTTGAAGATCACCACCGCGACGGATCTAATGCTGGCCGCGCGCCTGCTCGCGGAGCGGAGCGCCTAATGCGGGCGCGTATCGGCCAGGGCTTCGATGCCCACAAGCTCGTCGAGGGGCGCGCGCTCTGGCTCGGCGGCGTCGAGATCCCGCACCCGCGCGGGCTCGCCGGGCATTCGGATGGCGACGTGCTGCTGCACGCCGTCACGAGCGCGCTACTCGGCGCGCTCGGACTCGGCGATCTTGGCGCGCACTTCCCATCTACGGATGCGCGCTGGCAGGGCGCCGCGAGCGCGTATTTCCTGCGCCACGCGCTCGGCCTCGCGCGCGAGCATGGCTACGCGCTCGGCAACCTGGATGCCACGCTGATTGCCGAGCAGCCGCGCCTTGCGCCGCATCAGCCCGCTCTGCGCAAGCGCTTGGCCGAGCTGTTAGGGGCAAGCGAGGCGGACGTGAACGTGAAGGTGACGAGCACCGACGCGCTCGGCGCGCTCGGGCGCGGCGAAGGCATCGCGGCGCTGGCGGTGGTGCTGATCGTGCCGGCGGGCGAAGCGTGAGCGAGGGCGGCCTGCAGCTGTTCAACTCGCGCACGCGGCAGAAGGAACTGTTCGCGCCGCTCGAGGCGGGCCACGCGCGTGTGTACTCGTGCGGGCCAACGGTCTATTCCGCGCAGCACATCGGGAACATGCGGGCCAACCTGTTCGCCGACTTGTTGAAGCGCGCGCTGCTTGCCGAAGGCCTTCGCGTCACGCACGTCATCAACATCACGGACGTCGGGCACCTCACGGACGACGCCGATGCGGGCGAGGACAAGATGGAGGCCGCGGCGCGAAAGAGCGGCCGGCCCGCGCAGGAGATCGCCGCGCAGTTCACCGCGCAGTGGCAGCAGGACCGGCGCCGACTCAACTGCCTCGATCCCGAAGTGTTATGCAGAGCGAGCGAACACATCGCCGAACAAGTCGAGATGATCCGCACGCTCGAAGCGAAGGGCGTCACCTATCGAATCGACGACGGCATCTATTTCGACGTCAGCAAATTCGGACGCTACGCCGACCTCGCGCGGCTCGACCTCGCAGCGCAGCTCGGTGCGAGCCGCATCGGCGATGTCGCTGGCAAGCGAAATCCCGCGGATTTTGCCCTCTGGAAATTCGCGGCAGCGGGCGTCCGCCGTCAGCAAGAGTGGGAGTCGCCGTGGGGCCGCGGTTTCCCCGGCTGGCACATCGAGTGCTCGGCGATGAGCACGAAGTATCTCGGCGCGACCTTCGACATTCACACCGGCGGCGTCGAGCACCTGACCGTGCACCACACCAACGAAATCGCGCAGAGCGAAGTCGCGCTCGGCGTGCATCCGTGGGTGCAATTTTGGATGCACCAGGACTGGTTGGTGTTCGACGGCGAGAAGCTCGCGAAGTCGAAGGGCAACGCGCCGGTGCTCGACGACGTGGTCGCGCTGGGCGCGCTACCGCTCGGCTTCCGCTTCTTCCTATTGCAGGCGCACTACCGGAAGCAACAGAACGTGAGCGACGACGGGCTGCTCGCAGCCGACCGCGGCTATCGCCGCCTGCTCGCGAGCACGGCGCCCGCGCGCGCCGCAAGCGGCGCTGCTGACGCCGCGCGCATCGCGCCTTACCGCGCGCGCTTCCGCGAAGCTGTGCGCGACGACCTGAACGCGCCGCGCGCGCTCGCGGAGGCGATCGAGATGCTGCGCGCGCCGGGACTCACCGCCGCCGATCAGCGCGCGCTGCTCGCCGAGTTCGACGCGTGGCTCGGGCTCGATCTGCTCACGGCCGAAGCGCCCGCCGAGGCGAGCGAGAGCGACCCGCGCATCGACGCGCTGCTCGCCGAGCGCGAAGCCGCGCGCAAGCGCCGCGACTTCGCTACCTCCGATCGCGTACGCGACCAGCTCGCCGCCGAGGGCATCGCCATCGTCGACACGCCGCAAGGCCCACGTTGGAAGCGCAAGTAACAAGCGCGCAGTTGGAGAGAACCGATGGACCCGAATGACAGTCCCTACGCCCTGATTTCCGCGGACACCCACGCCGGTGCGAGCGTCGAGGGCTACAAGCCGTACCTCGACGCCAAGCATCAAGCGATCTTCGACGAGTGGCGCGGCACATACCGCAACCCGCAGAAGGCGCACATCGGCAGCAAGAAGCACAAGAACTGGGACGACGCCGAGCGCATGCGCGATCTCGAGGCCGAAGGCGTCGCCGGCGAGATCATCTTCCCCAACACCGTGCCACCGTTCTTCAAGACGAGCGTGCTGATCTGCGGGAACCCCTCGCGCGAGGACTACCCGCTGCGCTGGCAGGGCATCAAGGCGCACAACCGCTGGCTCGCGGACTGGTGCAAAGAGTTCCCCGCGCGGCGCGCCGGCATTGGCATCGTCTACCTCAACAACATCGATGACGCGATCGAAGAGTTGAGGTGGATCGCGAACGCTGGCTTGCGCGGCGGCGTGTTGCTGCCGCACGTGCCGCCGGATTGCACGCACATCGCGCCGCTTTACGCGCCCGAGATGGACCGCTTCTGGGCAGTCTGCCAAGACCTCGATGTCGTGCTCAACCATCACGGCGGCACCGGTTCGCCGGATTACGGCCCATGGAAGGTGTCGCTGCCGATCCGGTTGCTCGAGACGGGCTTCTACTCGACGCGCAGCTACCCGCACATGCTGCTGAGCGGCGTGTTCGAGCGCTTCCCGAGGCTGAAGTACATCGTCACCGAATCGGGCTGCGCGTGGGTGCCGCAGACGCTGCGCAACCTCGATGTGATCTACGAACGCGTGAAGAGCGGGGCGGTTGGCGAGTTCGAGTTCGCGGGCGGCGCGATGCCTCCGCATCCCCCGAGTCATTACGCCAAACGCAACTGCTACTACGGCGCGTCGGCGCCATCGCGCGGCGAACTGGCGGGCCGCCACGAGATCGGCGTCGATCACCTCCTGTGGGGCAACGACTACCCGCACTACGAGGGCACCTTCCCCAACAACCGGAAGAGCCTGCGCCACACCATGCACGACATGCCCGACATCGAGCGCCGCGCGATCCTCGGCGAGAACGCCGCCAAGCTCTACAAGTTCGATCTCGCGAAGCTCGCTCCCGTGATCGCGCGCTGCGGCCCGACGCCAGCGGAACTCTCGACGCCGCTCGGCCCCGCAGAGATTCCGCAAGGCGTGCACACGAACGCGTTTCGCTAGCCGCGATGCCCGATCGCTTCCAGCTCGTCTCGGACTTCACCCCGCAAGGCGATCAGCCGCGCGCAATTGCGGAACTCGTCGCGGGCATAAAGGCCGGAGCGCAGCACCAGACGCTCCTGGGAGTCACGGGCAGCGGCAAATCGTTCACGATGGCGTGCGTGGTGGAGGCGCTGAATCGGCCCGCGTTGGTGATGGCGCCCAACAAGACGCTGGCGGCGCAGCTCTACAGCGAGTTCAAGCAGCTCTTCCCCGAGAACGCGGTCGAGTACTTCGTCTCTTATTACGACTACTCCCAGCCCGAGGCGTATCTTCCGTCGAGCGACACGTACATCGAAAAAGACTCGTCGGTCAACGACGAGATCGACAAGCTGCGGCACTCGGCGACGCACTCGCTGTTGACGCGCCGTGACGTGCTGGTGGTCGCGAGCGTCTCCTGCATCTACGGCCTCGGCTCGCCCGAGAGTTACGGCTCGATGCACGCGTTCGTCGAGGTGGGCCAGCGCATCGACCGCGACGACTTGCTGCGCCAGCTCGTCGAGATGCTCTACACGCGCAACGACCAGGATTTCCAGCGCGGCACCTTCCGCGTGCGCGGCGACGTGGTGGAGGTGATCCCGCAATACGAGAGCGAGCGCGCGGTGCGCATCGAGCTGTTCGGCAACGAGGTGGAGTCGATCGCGGAGATCGACCCGCTGCGCGGAAAAGTATTGAGCCGACCGAAGCGCGCGATGATCTACCCGGCCAGCCATTACGTCTCGACCAAGGAGCGCATCAAGTCGGCTTGCGCGGGGATCCGCGACGAACTGGCCGAGCGCCTCCAGCTTTTCCGCCGCGAGGGCAAGCTGTTGGAAGCGCAGCGGCTCGAGCAGCGCACGCTATTCGACCTCGAGTCGCTCGAAGAAATGGGCTTCTGCCCGGGCGTCGAGAACTACTCGCGCTGGCTCGACGGCCGCTCGCCCGGCCAGGCGCCGTACACGCTGTACGACTACTTCCCGAGCGACACCCTCGTGTTCCTCGACGAGTGCCACGTCACGGTGCCGCAGATCGGCGCGATGTTCCGCGGCGACCGCGCGCGCAAGGAGACGCTGGTCGAGTTCGGCTTCCGGTTGCCCTCGGCGCTCGATAATCGCCCGCTGCGTTTCGACGAGTGGGAGGAGCGCGCCAAGGTGCGCACCTACGTCTCGGCGACGCCGGCGGAGTACGAACTCACCAAGTGCCATGGCGTCGTGGTCGAGCAGATCATCCGCCCGACCGGGCTCGTGGATCCGCAGGTGGAGGTGCGCAAAGCGACCGGGCAGGTGGACGACCTGCTGGGCGAGATTCGCGCGCGCGCGGCGGCGGGCGACCGCGTGCTGGTCACCGTGCTCACCAAGCGCATGGCCGAGCAGCTCACCGATTATTACGCCGAGCACGGCGTGAAAGTCCGCTACTTGCACAGCGACATCATGACGATCGAGCGCACCGAGATCATCCGCGAGCTGCGCGAGGGCGTGTTCGACGTGCTGGTGGGCATCAACTTGTTGCGCGAGGGCCTCGACATTCCGGAGGTCTCGCTGGTCGCGATCCTCGACGCCGACAAAGAGGGCTTCCTGCGCTCATCGCGCTCGCTGATCCAGACGATCGGCCGTGCCGCCCGCAACATCAACGGCACGGTGATTCTGTACGCGGACCGCGAGACGGATTCGATCCGCAAGACGCTCGCCGAGACGGATCGCCGCCGCGAGCGGCAGGTCGCCTATAACAAGGAGCACGGCATCACGCCGAGAAGCGTGGTCAAGAAGATCGCGAGCCTGCGCGATTCGATCTGGGAGAAGGACTACGTGACGGTGCCGACGCGCGAAGAGAAGCGCGCGCGCGAAGTGGACGTGCCGTTCCACGAACTGCCGCTGGTGATCTCGGCGCTGCGCCGGGACATGAAAGAGGCCGCGAGCAAGCTCGACTACGAGCACGCCGCCGAGCTGCGCGATCGCATCAAGCTGCTCGAAGCAGAGCGTCTCGCGCGGACGTGAGCCGGTGGCTGCGTTGTTGTAAAGCGGGCAGCGCAGGCGCGGTGGGGCCGGGGGCCGCGGCGCCTCGTGGCTCGGCGCGGCCTTGCGGGGAAGTGACGCTGTCGGCGGCGCGTCTTCGGATGAGAAGGCGCTGCATTGCGTCGGGCCGCGCCTCCGCTTT
>JANNDT010000440.1:0-3203 GCA_031387905.1 Deltaproteobacteria bacterium | reverse complement strand
CCTTGCAGCACCTGATACAGATCCGCCGGCCAGCCCGCGTCTTCGGTGAAGCGCTTCAGCAGCAGCGCGGAGAACGGCGTCACCTCGCTCGGCTTGTGCACCACGGCATTGCCGGCCACGACGGCTTGCACGAGCGGGTTTGCCGCGAGCACCACGGGCCCGTTCCACGGCGTAATCAGCCCCACCACGCCGAGCGGCTTGTAGACGAGCGTCAGTCTCTTCGCGAAACCCAGTACGCCGTGAATGGCGCGCCGCTCGGGCGCGAGGAACTTCTCGGCGCGCTTCGCGTAATAAGTGATTGCGTCGCAGCACGCGAACACCTCCATGCTGATGGCCTCGCTGCGCGCTTTGCCCGTCTCTTGGATGACGGCGTCGATGATCTCGTCTTGGCGCGCGACGAACTGGTCGAGCAGGCGCCACAGATATTGCGCGCGCGCGCGCACCGGCAGTTCGCCCCAGGCGACCAGCGCTTTCCGCGCGCGTTCCACTGCGGCGCGCACGTCCTCGTTCGTCGCGCACTCGAACTCGCCGATCGGGGCGAGCGTCACGGGGCTCGAAACGCGATAGCGGCGGCGCGGCCCGGGCGTCGCGACAGCTTCGAAGATCGCCATGGAGTGCTCCTCGTGGAATTGGCCGGCAACCTATCTCAAAAATGCGGGCGCGAGGCCGGCTTGCCGATGAGTTGCCGTAATGCTCGCGCGGGGTTGACCCGGCCGAAGCGAGCGGCAAGCCTCCACAACCCCGAGGGCCCATGGCGCTGGAACGGCTGATCACGCTGCCCCTGCAACAAGCCGGCGAAATGCTCGCGGAGGGCCTCAGCGCCTTCCGCCGCGCGTCGCGGTACCCCGAGGTGCCCGCGCTCGAACCGCGCCTCGGCTTACTCGCACACGGGATCATCGACCGCAGCTTCACCCTAATGACTTCGCTCGTGACGGGCGTGCCGCTGCCAGAGCTCGTGCGCCGCATGATCGACGAGGCGCAGGCAGCGCACGCGTTCTACGCGGAGCGCGGCTGGCTCGAGGATCCGCTGCCGTATCACCGCCGCCCGCCCAAGCTGCGCAGTGTCGAGAGCGCGGACGCTTCGGTGTGGGTGCGCCCAGGCCTCGCGCCGACGCGCTTCGAGCACTTGTCGTGGAACAGCGCGTTCGAGCCGCACGCTGGCGAGCCGGGCGCGGAGCGGTGGCAAGCGCATCCGACGAACGCCACGGCGCACGCCTACGTGATGCGCCACGCAACGCCGCGCCCGTGGCTCGTGTGCGTGCACGGTTTTGCGATGGGCTCGCCGCTCGTGAACTTCTACGGATTCCCGGCTCACACCCTGCATGAGAAGCTCGGGCTGAACCTGATCTTCCCGGTGCTGCCGCTGCACGGGCCGCGCGGCGTCTCGCGCATGAGCGGCGGCGAAGTGCTGAGCCCAGATTACTTGCGCATGGTGTTGTTGTTCGCGCAGGCCGTCTGGGACGTGCGGCGCGCGATCTCTTGGGTGCGTTCTCAGGGCGGCGAGTCGATCGGGCTCTACGGCATCTCGCTCGGCGGCTACGTCTCGGCGCTGGTCGCGTCGCTCGAGGAAGATCTGCGCTGCGTGATCGCCGGCATTCCAGCCGTCGATTTCGCGAGCCTCGCGCGCGACAACGAGCCCTGGATCATGCGCCGCTACGACCGCGACTTCGCGCTCGACTGGCAGCTGGTGCGCGCGATCACGCATGTCGTTTCGCCGCTCGCATTCAAGCCGCGCATCCCGCGCGAGGGCCGCTTCATCTACGCCGGCGTCGCGGATCGCATTGCGCGGCCCGACCAGGCGCGCGCGCTGTGGCGTCACTGGGAGCAGCCGGCGATTCATTGGTTCCAGGGCGGCCACGTGCTCGGCCTGCGCGACCGTGGCATCGGGCCGTTCCTCGAGCAGTCGCTGCACGCTTCCGAGATGCTGCCGTCAGCGCGCGTGCGGAACGCCGCGCCTAAGAAGCGCCGACTACGAGCTTGAGTTGGCGGGCGCGGCGACGCGCCTCGCGCACCAGTTCCCTTAATGAGTCGGCGAGCAGCGCGGTGAACACGTCGAGATCGGGAACGCGGTCGTAATCGGCGTTCACGCCAACGCACAGATTGCCGTCGTAGCTGAACATCGCGATGCCGAGGCCACCCGTGCGTGCGAGCGGCACCGTGCCGTAAGCCTCGACGAGTCTCGCGCCGCGCAGATACACGGGCGTCTGCGGTCCCGGCACGTTTGCGATGCGCACGTTCACCGGCGTGCGCTCCGAGATCGCGCGCACACTCTGCGCGAGAATCCGCGAGCTCGTCCATTTCGCGACGCTGTTCAACGTGCGCGCCCCGAGCGCCGGATTCTCGCGGTTCAGTTCCTCCGTGCGCTTGCGCACGTGCTCGAGCCGCCGCCCCGGATCGCGCTCCCAGATCGGCAGATCGAGAATCCACTCGCCGACGCCTTCGTTCTTGTCGCCGGCGCGCAGGCTCACCGGCACCGCGGCGCGGAAATCGAGCACCGCGGGGTTCGTGTGGCGCGCGCGGCAGTACGCGCCGACGGCGCCGGCCACGGCCGCGAGCAGCACGTCGTGCACGCTGCCGCCGAGTTCGCTGTGCACGAACTTCGCGTCGGCGAGCGGGATCACGAGCGTCTCGAAGCGGCGATGCGGGCCTGGCGCGCCGCTGAGCGGCGTCTCGTGCAGTTCGCGAATCGAGTAGCCGAGCAGGTTCGCGACCGCCTGCGCGCGCTTCCCGAGTTCGCGTCCGAACGAGTCGCTCTCGCGCATGAACTCGCTGAAGCGCCGCAGCGCCTTCTGCGGAAGCCGCAGCTGCCGTAACACCTCGTCGCGCACCAGCTCCGCCGCGGACGGCATCGCGCGCGGCACGAACTGCGGCGCGGGCTCGAACGCCTCGTTCGGGTCGGGCGAGAGCAGCACCTGCATCAAGTCGCCGCCGGATTCGGCGAGCACCGCGTGCTGCTTCACCACCAGCGCGAAGCGCCCGCCGGATAAGCCTTCGAGCAGCCAGCACTCCCAGAGCGGGCGCGAGCGGTCGAGCCGCTGCGCTTGCAGGCGCGCGACAACTCTCTGCACTTGCGCCATCTCGCCTGGCTGCGCGAGGCCGGTGTGGCGCAGGTGGTAGTCGAGGCTGAACTCGCGGTCGTCCACAAAGACCGGGTGATTCTCGATCGGAATGCGGCGCAGCTTGCGGCGATACACCGGCACCAG
>JANNDT010000381.1:0-1511 GCA_031387905.1 Deltaproteobacteria bacterium | reverse complement strand
CTCGTGCGCGAGGGGCGGCATCAGGTGCGCCTCAGGCGGAGCGAACACGTCCGGGTGTGCACCAAGCATCCGAGCAGTGAGGGTCGTGCCCGAGCGCGGGGCGCCGATCAGAAAAACGAGGCGGTCTTGCATCGGGGCTTCCATCGGTTGGCTGCGTCTCCTGCGTGATAGTTCGAATCGTTGCGAGGCAGCCCGACCCAACCCGTGCATATGAGAGACTCAATCGGGGTGAGTTCGATGATACGCTCGCGGCCCTTCTGGGAGTCAGCTTGTCCGCACCGGCCGAACTGAGCCTGCGCGTAGACGCGCGCGACAAGCTGCTGCTCGGCGCGCTCGCGTTGGTGCTGAGCCCCGTGCTGTTCGCGCTCGGCAAGACTTGGTGGAACTCGGACCACATGTCGCACGGGTTTCTCGTGCCGGTCGTCTCCGCGTTCGTTGCGGCCGACCGACGCGCGCTGCTCGCCGCCGCGCGGAGCGGGATCGATCGCCGCGGCCTCGCAGCGCTCGCGGGCCCGCTCGCCGGCTCGCTGACGTTGGGGGGTGCGGGCGTCGTTGGCGCCATCGTCTCCGCGGTCTGGTTTCGGCGCGGCCTCGCGTGGGTGCGCGTGTTGGCATTCCCGCTCGGGTTTCTGATTTTCATGGTGCCCCCGCCAGACGAGTTGCACGCCCCGCTGGTGGTCTGGCTCCAAAATTGGGCTGCGAGTTCGTCGGTTGCGGCGTTGTTCGCTCTCGGCGTGCCGGTGTTTCTCGACGGCTACATCATTGAGATGGTCGGCGGCATGAGAGTCGAGGTCGCGGAGGCCTGCAGCGGCGCGACTTCGCTTTACACGCTGTTCGCGATCGGGGTGCTGCTGGCGTTCATGAGCCTGCGCCGCCGCCGCACGCGCGCGCTGTTGATTGCGCTCGTCTTCCCGGCGGCGCTGATCGGCAATTCGGTTCGCGTCGTCGCGACCGTCCTGCTGTGCTTTCAGATCGGGCTCGAGCGGGCGACTTCGGGCGTTGTTCATCTCGCCCTCGGCCTGCTGATCTATGTGGTCGCGGTGGGCTTGCTGCTGGCCGCGGACGCGCCCCTGCGCGCCTACGAGAAGCGCATCGCGGCATGAGCGAGCCGCTCGCCGAGCGCGTTCGCGCGCTGGGCCTCGCGCTCGGCTTCGACCGCGTCGGCTTCGCGACCGCCGCGCCCGCGCCTAACAACGCGTTCTTGCGCGAGTGGCTGGCGCGCGGCTACGCAGGCGAGATGGCATACCTCGGGCGCCGCGTCGAGGAGCGCATCGATCCGCGCCGTCTGCTGCCGGGCGCGCGCACGCTGATTGTGGTGGCCCTGCGCTACGCGCCCGCAGCGCCAGGCGACGCGCCCGCACGCGACTGCGGCTTCGCGCGCTACGCCTCCGGCGACGACTACCACGACGTGCTGCGCGAGCGCCTCGACGCCTTCGAGAGCGGCATCGAGGCGCTGGTCGGTGCGCCGGTCGCGCTGCGCAGTTATGTCGACACCGGTCCAGTGCTCGAAC
>JANNDT010000350.1:0-5160 GCA_031387905.1 Deltaproteobacteria bacterium | reverse complement strand
CAGCTGTAGGCACTCCATTGCGACTTTCTTCTGGAGATCCGAGCACCACCATTTGGCCATGCTCACCTCCTTCACGATATCTTCGCCGCGCACGTGCGCCGCGAGCAGGCGGTCCGAAAACGCCAGCCCGATCTCGTACTCCGTCTCGAGTTCCGCGAGCTTGAACTGCGTGTTCTGGAACGCAGCGACCGGCTTTCCGAAAGCCCGGCGCTCCTTCACGTAGGCGATCGTGTCGTCGAGCGAGCGGCGCACCGAAGCCATCGACGAGACGCCGATGCAGAGCCGCTCCTGCTGGAGCTTCTGCATCAGCAGCTTGAAGCCGCTGCCTTCTTGACCGAGCAAATTGGCGGCGGGCACGCGACAGTTCTCGAAGAACAGCTCGCTCGTGTCTTGGCCCTTGAGACCGATTTTTTCGAGGTTGCGCCCACGCCGAAAGCCGGGCGTGATCGCTTCGACCAGTAACAAGCTGATGCCCTCGTGGCGCTTCGACGGGTCGGTCTTCGCGACGACGATCACGAGATCGCAGTTCTGGCCGTTCGAGATGAACGTCTTCGAGCCGTTGAGCACATACGCGTCGCCGTCGCGCAGCGCGCGCGCCTGCACGCCCGCGAGGTCGGAGCCCGCGGCCGGCTCGGTCATGGCGATCGCCATCAAGCAATCGCCCGCAATGCCTGGCGCGAGGTACTTCCGCTTCTGCTCGTCCGTGCCGAACGCTTCGATGTAGGGCAGGCAGATGTCGGTGTGCAGCTGAGCCTGGAGGGCATGACAGCGGTGGTAGGCGAGCTCCTCCATGATGATCGCGTCGTACAGGAAGTCTCCGCCCGCGCCGCCGTACTCGGTCGGCTGATTCGCGCCGAGGTAGCCCTCTTCGCCCATCCTCTTCCAGACCGAGCGCGGTGTGATGCCGTCGCGGTTCCACTGCGGCACGAACGGTTCCACTTCCGCCTTCACGAAGCGGCGGAACTGCTCGCGGAACAGGTTGTGTTCTTCGCTGAAGATCTCGCGTTTCATCTGGCCTCCCAGCGGGGCTTCGAAACGAGCTAGCTAGCAGCCTCCGAGATCGCCGCACAGCCGCATGCGAACCACGCGCCGCCACTCGCGATAGCCCGCGTCGTTCAGGTGCAGGCCATCGAACTCGTAGACGTCGTCGCGCGGCTGGCCCTCTTCGTCGAGCAGCGGGGTTGCGACGTCGACGAACGCGAGGCGCGGGTCGGCCGCGCACTGTTTCTCGATCAACTCGTTCGCGCGCTGCATCTCGGGCCAGCGCGCCCAGCGCAGCTGCGACGGTTTGATCGAGAGGAAGTAGATTTGCAGACCGGGCGCGTAGGCGTGGAGGGTCGCGACCAGCGTCCCGAAATCGCGCGCCACGTCGGCGGCGGTCTTGCCGGTCGCGGCATCGAGATCGTTGTCTCCGGCGTAGACGACGACCGCGCGCGGCAAATAGCGCACGATCGTCTCGTCGACATAATGGATCAAGTGCGGAAGCTGCGAGCCGCCAAAGCCGCGGTTCAGCACCGGCAGCGGCGCCAGATCTTCGGCGAGCGTCGTCCACAGCCGGATGCTCGAGCTGCCAACGAATACGATCGGCGCGTCGGGTGGCGGCGTCGCGCGGTCTTGCTCTGCGAACGCCGCGATCTCGTCGGCGAAGAACTCGGGATCTTGTGCACGCCACGCGTAGACGCTCGGCCCGGCGACGACGAACGCGCCCGCCAGCACGACGAACGCCGCGACAGCTCCCGCCACGATCTTCCAGCGCGCGCGCATGAGAACTACGGCTTCGCGCTGAGGTTCATCCAGACGAGCGTGATGACCTGATCGGTCTTCAGGAAGCCGTCGCCCCACTCGGCTTCGAGGTCCGCGAGCGGCTTCGCGGCGAGGAATTCCTCGAGCGTCCTGCCCGACGCGATGCCCTGCTCGATGCGCGCCTGCACGTCGACCAGCATGTCGTGGAATTTCTGCAGATCGGCTTTCGTCGCGAGTGGGCCATGGCCGGGCACGATCTTGGTGTCGGGTTTCGCGCGCGCGAGCACGCGTTCGGCGGACGCGATGATGCCCGCGATGCCGCCGCCGCTCTCGACATCAACGAACGGGAAGAAACCGTTCACGAACGTGTCGCCCATGTGCACGACGTTGGCTTGCTCGAACCACACGTGGGAATCGCTGTCCGTGTGCGCGTTCGCGACGTGCTCGACCGCAATCGTCTGCCCGTTCCAGTGCAGCGTGACGCCGTCGCCGAACGTGACAACCGGGAGCGCCGCCGCGGGCGCCGCCGGAAAGCTGCGATTCATCAGCTTCGAGAACTGCTCGGTCGAGAGCCGCACACGCACGTTGTCGTGGGCAACGATTAGGGCGCCCGCGCGGCCAAAGGCCTCGTTGCCACCCGTGTGATCGAAATGGAAATGCGTGTTGATCACGAAACGAATCGGCGCATCCTGCAGCGCCTTTACGGCAGCCATGATTTTCGGCGCGAGCGGCGCGAACTGGTCGTCGACGATTACGGGGCCATCGCTGCCTGTGGAGACCGCGATGTTTCCGCCCGCGCCGATCAACATCGAGACGCCGGGGGCGAGCGGGATCGTCTGAATTTCGACTTTCGAGAAATCCTGCTCCTGCGCGTCCGCCCCCGCAGCGATCAGCAGCGAGGCAAACAACGCGAATCGTCGCAAAGCCATGACATCTCCTTCGTGCAACTCGCGCGCAGCTTCGCACACTCGCCGAGACGGCTGCGATGCTGCGCTGCGCGATGTACGGTGCCGCGCCTTTAGAGAAGCGGCGCTTCGTCGCGCGCAGAGAACCGGGAGAGCGATGGACTTCGCGTTGTCCGAGGATCAAGAACTGCTGCAGGAAACCGTGCGCGGATTCGTCGCGAAGGAATGCCCGCCGCGACTCGTGCGGCAGATCTTCGACGGCGAGCGCAGCGGCGCGGCGAAGCTCTGGCGTGGGCTCGTCGAAATGGGCGTCGCGGGGCTCGTCGTGCCTGAGAAGTTCGGCGGCGCGGGGCTCGAGCTGCTCGATCTTGCGCTCGTCTCCGAAGAGCTGGGACGCGGCGTCGTGCCCGTGCCGTTTCTCGGCCACGCGCTCGCCTCGCTCGCGATCGCGCAAGGCGGCAGCGAAGCGCAGCGAGCGCGCTGGCTGCCGAGACTCGCGAGCGGCGAGGCGCTCGGCGCGGTGGCGTTCTCCGAGCTCGTGCCGGGGGCGGACGCCGCGGACCTGATCATCGCGGCGCGCGCGGATGGCGCGCTCGCGCTGATCGACGCGAGAGCCGCGGGCGTCGTCGCGAAGCCGGTTGCGAGCAACGACCGCGGGCGCCCGCTGTTCGCGGCCCTGCTCGAGAGCGTCGCGAGCGAGCCGCTGCCGCGCGGCTCCTGCGGGCGCCTGCGCGACGCCGCGCTCGTCTTGCTCGCGGCCGACGCGTACGGCGCTGCGCACCGGTTGGTGCGCATGACGGTCGAGTACGCGAAGACGCGTCAACAATTCGGGCAACCGATTGCGCAGTTCCAGGCGCTCAAGCACCAGCTCGCGAACATGGCCGTCGAGCTCGACCCGACGCGCGGACTCTGGTGGTACGCGGCGCACGTCTACGACCACGAACCCGCGCGCGCCGAACGCGCGGCGGCGCTCGCGAAAGCGCACATCACCGATCGCGCCCAACAAGTTGCGCGCGACGCCGTCGAGTGCCACGGCGGCATCGGCTTCACCTGGGAGTGCGACGTGCAGCTCTGGTTCAAGCGCATCCTGTTCGATCGCCAGTGGCTCGGCACGCCCGAGCACCACCGCGATCGGATTGCGCAACTGAGCGACTGGTAAGCCAAAGCAGGCGTGCGCTCGCAAGCGCCGCCCAGCGGCGCGCTCAGTGAGGCGCAGGCGAACGAAGGACAACAGCGATGGACCTCCGATTCGGCCCCGAGTACGAAGAGCTTCGCGAGAAAGTCCGCGCGTTCTGCCGGGAGTCGTGGCCGGTGGCCGGCGCGAACGAGCGCGAGCGCGGGATCGCCTGGCGCAAGGCCGCGCTGGCGGCGGGCTTTCTTCACCGCACGGTCCCTAAGGCCTACGGCGGCGGCGGCCAAGCGCCCGACATTCTGGCCGAAACCGTAGTCCGCCAAGCCTTCGACGCCGCGGGCGTTCCGTACCGCGCCTCAGCGCAGGGCACGCACATGCTCGTGCCCACCTTGCTCGAGTGCGGCAGCGAGGAGCAGCGCCAGGCCTACATCGCGAAGACGCTCTCGGGCGAACTCAACTGGTGCCAGGGCTACAGCGAGCCCGGTTCGGGCAGCGATCTCGCCTCGTTGCAATCGCGCGCCGTAATGACTGGCGACCACTGGCTGATCAACGGCCAGAAGATCTGGACCAGCAACGCCGTCGCCGCCGACATGATGTTCGGCCTCTTCCGCACCGAGCCGGCGGCTCAGAAACACGCCGGCATTTCGTACTTGTTGCTCGACATGAAAACGCCCGGCATCGAAGTGCGTCCGCTGCGCATGATGCAAGGCGGCGAAGATTTCTGTGAGGTGTTCTTCAACGACGTGCGCGTGCCGGCGCAGAACATCGTGGGCAAGCGCGGAGAAGGCTGGAACGTCTCGCGCGCGACGCTCAAGCACGAGCGCATGCTGATCGGCGACGCTTCGGGCGCGCGCATGGCGTTTGACGCGCTCGTCAAGCTGGCGAAGACGACGCAGCGGCGCGGGCAGCCCGCTTCACGCGATCCGCTCGTGCGCCAACGTCTCGCCGAAATCGAGGGCTATCTCGCGACCCAGGAATACGCGAGTGCGCGCATGCTCACGGCGATCGCGAAGCGCCGCGATGCCGACGCGATTGCGGAGCTGCTCACCGCGAAGCTCTCGGCTACGAACCTCGGTCAAATGATCGCGAAGCTCGCGATCGACCTGTTAGGCGAGCGCGGCCTCGCAGAACCGAACCCCGACGAAGCCGTGATGGGCATTCGCCAATTCACCGATGGCCGCTGGGTCTCGCAGTACATGCTCTCGCTCGCAACCGCGATCGCCGGCGGCGCGAGCAACATCCAGCGCAACATCATCGGCGAGCGCCTGCTCGGCCTCCCGCGCGACGCGCGCCCGCCAGGGCACTGAACTCGCCCATTGCGTAACCGATTCGGGGACGTTCTTGCGCAACTCGCGCACAGCGGTCGCGGAAAAATTACGC
>JANNDT010000272.1:0-13370 GCA_031387905.1 Deltaproteobacteria bacterium | reverse complement strand
CTCGCCCGAAGAACTCGGCGCGATCGAGGGCTTCGACAGCGCGCTCGTGGAAACGCTGCGCCCGTACATCACCGTCTTCCCGTACGTCGGCACGAACGTGGGCATCAACCCCAACACCGCGCCGCCCTGGGTGCTCGCCCTGCTCTACACGGGCACCAGCGGCGACTACCGGCTGGTCGAAGAAGAAGAAGTGCGACGCATCCTCGAAGCGCGCGAGGGCGGCAGCCTGCTCTGCGCGGACGAGGCAAGCCACCCGAGCTGTACGCCGCTGCGCAGCGTGCTGCCCGACGGCGTCTTTCCGCCGCCGACCTACGAGGCCGATGTTTTCTTCGTGACTGCCGAAGCGCAGTACGGCAGCACGCTGAGAACGGTCTCGGCCGTGATCGATCGCAGCAAACTCGCCGAGCCGAAGTTGCTCGCGATCCGCGTTCATTAGAGCTAGGAAGCAGCCCATGGCGCGACGCGTGCTTGGCCTCGACATCGGCAGCCACTCGGTGAAGGCCGTCGAGCTGCGCCAAGCGCTCGGCCGCGAACTCGAAGTGGTGCAGCTGCGCAGTTTCGCGCTCGACGACCCGGCGCCCGCGCTGGCGACCGAGTTGCGCCACCTCTTCTCCGCGCACGATCTGCCGGCGCAAAACGTGGTGGTGAGCATCGCGGGCGATCGGCTCTCGACACGGCGCCTCAGCTTCCCGTTCAAGGACAAGCGCAAGATCGCGGCCGCGGTGCCCTTCGAAGTCGAGGAGCAGGTCCCCTTCGACCTGAAGGACTACCTCGTCGATTGGGATATCGCGGGCGAAACGCCGACAGGCGTCGAAGTGGTGGCGTCCGTGGTGCCGCGCTCCGAGGTTTCGCTGCTGCTCGAGACGCTCCATGAAGCCGGCATCTCGCCGCGCGTGATCGAGGCTGAGGGCCTCGCGCTCTCGAACCTCGCGACGATTCTCGAGCTGCCGGGATTGCGGCTGCTCGCCGACATCGGACACCGCAAGACCACGCTCGCGCTCTGCCGCGACGGCCGCGTGCTGGGAACGCGCACCGTGCCGATCGCGGGACGCGCGCTCACGCTTGCGGTGGCCCAAGAGCGCGGGCTCGGCGAAGTCGAAGCCGAGCGCGCGAAAATCGAAGAAGGCGTGATCGGAAACCGGCGCATGGCGCAGGCCGCCGTGGTGCTCGATCGCCTCGCGCGCGAACTCGCGCGCACGCTCGCGTCGTTCGAGCCGCTGCTCGGCGGCGCAAACATCGAGCGCGCGCACCTGCTCGGCGGCTCCGCGCGGCTCGCGGGCCTCGACCTGTATCTCGCGGAGCGCAGCGGCCTCGCGTTCGACCGCTTGCCGCTGCCGCGCGGCCCGCTTGGCACCGCCTTCGTCGCGCAGGGCGACACCTTGTTATTCGCGCCAGCGATGGCGCTCGCACTGCGCGGCACGACGCGCACCACCACGCGCATCAACCTGCGCCAGGGCGATCTCGCCGAGCGCATCGACCTGCGCGGCATCGCGCGCGATCTGCGCCCGACCGCCCTGTTCGCCGGCGGGTTTCTGGCTGCGGCCCTAGTCGCTGGCGGCCTCGACGTCTGGAAGAACTCACGCAGCGCGAGCGCGCAAGAAGACGCCACGCGCGCGATCGTCGCAGAAGCGCTCGGCGGCGCGGACCCTGGCGAGGATTCGCTGACCGCGATGCAAGGCGCACTCCGCGACGCCCAGCGCCGCGCCGAAATGCTCGGCGTCTACCGCGGCAATCTTTCCGCGCTCGACCTGCTCACCGAGATCTCGACCCACGTGCCGCCGGACCTCGACGTCGTGGTCGAAGAGCTTTCGATCGAGCGCGACACCGTCCAGATCCGCGCCCATTCGGCGGACTTCGCGGCGGTCGACCGGCTGAAAACCGAAGTGATGAAGTTCCCGCCGTTCTCGGACATCGCGGTGGGCAGCACGGCCACCGACGATCGTCGCGGCGGGGTGAACTTCGACTTGCGCATTCGCGTCGCGGCGTCCGGAGACGCGCCGTGAACGAGTGGCTGAACCGCATTCGCGCGTGGTTCGACGGCCTCGCGCGCCGTGAGAAGCTGCTCGTCTCCTTCGCGGGGGTCGTAACAGCGCTGGTGCTGATCAGCGTGCTGGTCGTGCGACCGCTGCTCCGCGCGCGAACCTCCGCAGCCGAGCGCGCGGAGCTCGCGAAGCAACAGTTCGCGACGGTGAAGGAACTGCGCGCTCGCTTCGATGAAGTGAACGGCAGGCTCAGCGGAGTCGAGCAGCAGATCCAGAACGGCCCGCAGGGCAACCTGCTCGCGACGCTGCAAGAACTGGCGCAGCAGAGCGCGGTGAAAGTCGATTCGATCGAGCCGCGCAATGCGCCCGCCAGCCCGCCCTACCGCGAGACCAAGCTGCAGGTGACGCTCGCGAGCGCGTCGCTGCCCCAACTGGTCCGTTACCTGCACCTGATCGAGACGGCGCCGCAGTTGTTATCGGTGAAGAGCCTGCGCATGCGCACGCGCACCGACCAGTCCGACATGCTCGAGGTGACCTTTACCGTCTCCTCGTTCGAGCGCTCCTGATGCGCCGCCAACGCGGATTTCTCGAGTCGCTCCTGCGCACACTCGTGTTCACGCTCGCCGCGCTGCTCGCGATTCTCGTCTTCGCGTTCGTGTTCTTCCCGTTCGAGCGCCTCGCGCCCGCCCTCGCGGCGCGGATCGAGGCGGAGACGCGCATCGCAACCAGCATCGCGCAGCTCGACGCCGGCCTTGGCGCGAGCGGTCCCTACCTCGAGGCGCGAGACATTCAGCTCCGCTGGCCCACCGGCGAGCAGCTCGCGCTCGATTCGTTGCGCGCCTCGCCTGCCCTCTCGAGCGGCTGGTTACGCGGCACGCCGACTCTGCGCGTTGCGCTGAACGCCGCGTTCGGCGCGTTCAACGGCGTCGTCTCTGCCGAGCGGCTCGCTGGCAACTTCCAGCGCTTCGATTTCGCGGCGCTTCCGCCCGAATGGTTCGGCCCCGGGGGTTCGCCGCTCGCGGGCGCGGTGGATGCGCAGGCAGACCTCGCCCGGCTCGCTGAGCAGTGGAGCGGAACGCTGCGCATCGTTGGAGCGGACGGTTCGCTCGCACTTCCAGGCTCACCGGTCGCGATTCCGTACGAGAAGCTGGCGAGCGTGCTGCGGCTCGACGAAGTCGGCACGCTGCAGATCGAATCGCTCGCCCTCAGCGGCCCGATGGTCGAGGCCAAGGCGCACGGCGAAGTGGCGGCGGGCTACGCGGGCCCCGCGACGGGTGCGATCGCGATCGAGGCCGAGATCGCGCGCATGGATCCGGCGCTGCTGCCTGCGCTCGCGGCCTACGGCGTCGTGCTCGACGCCAACGGCGCGGGGCGGCTCTCGGTGTCGGGCACGCCGGATCAGATCGTGGTCCGCTGAAGCTTGCCGAGGCTCGGGCCGCGCGGTTAGCCTGCCTAGCATCCGTGCATCTGGATTCATTGATCCAGCCTGCTTGGTCGATGCCTTGGCCCAACTTGGTGAAGCGATGCCCGCCTCGCTCCAAAAGATCTTCCGCACGCTCGGCGACCCTACGCGGCTGCGCATTCTCGCTCTGCTCGAACGCGAAGAACTGGCCGTCCAGGAGCTGATGGAAGTGCTCGGGATGGCGCAATCGCGCGTCTCGCGGCACCTCGGGATTTTGCGCGAGGCCAAGTTGCTGCGAGACCGCCGCGAGGGCACGTTCGTGCTCTACCGCTTCGAGCCGCCCACGGATTCCAGCTGGCGCGACGCCCTCGCCTTGGCGCGCCGCTCGGTGGCCGTGGACCCTGCGGCGCAGCGCGATCAAGCCGCCCTCGCGCGCGTGCTGGAAGCGCGCAGCGCCAAGAGCCGCAGCTTCTTCGACCAAGTCGGGCCCGAGTGGGACGCGATCCGCAAAGTTTGGGGCGACGAGCTCTTGCGCGCGCGCGCCCTGCAGCGTCTGCTCGCGCCTCGCCTGCGTGTGCTCGATCTCGGTACGGGCACCGGCGCGCTCGCGCTCGAACTCGCGGCGGCGGGCTGCAGCGTGATCGCGGTGGATCACTCGCCGCGCATGCTCGAAGCGGCGCGCGAAAAGCTCGCGGCAGCGGGCGCGCAGAACGTCGAGCTGCGCGCGGGCGATGCCGCCGCACTGCCGCTCGCGAACGCCGAAGTGGACGCCGCGTTCGCACACATGGTGCTGCAATACCTGCCTTCGCCGGCCGACGCGCTCGCCGAGATGGCGCGCGTTACGAGACCCGGCGGCTCGGTCGTCGCGATCGACTTCGTCGCACACGAGCGCGAGTGGATGCGCCAGGAATTAGGCGTCGTGTGGATGGGCTTCGCGCCGGACGAGATCGCGCGCCAGCTGCGCGCTGCTGGCCTCGGCGACGTGCGCGTCGAGGTGCAGCCCTCGGCCGCGCGGGGCGCGGATTTGCCGGCCACGTTCATCGCCAGCGGTATGAAGGAGCGCGCGTGAAGAACGTCGAGGCGCGGCTGCGCGCCCTAATGAGCCAGCGCATCCTGGTCAAGGACGGCGCGATGGGCACGATGTTCCAGGCCGAGGGCCTCAGCGAGGACGACTTCCGCGGCGCGCGCTTCGCGAATCACACGCACTCGCTGAAGGGCGACAACGACCTGCTCGTGCTGACGAAGCCGCGGCTCGTGGTCGACGTGCACGAGCGCTTCCTCGCCGCCGGCGCCGACCTGCTCGGCACGGCGAGCTTCAACGGCAACGCGATCTCGCAGGCTGATTACGGACTCGCGCACGTCGCCCGCGAGATCAGCCGCGAATCCGCGCGGCTCGCGCGCCTCGCCGCCGACAAATGGAGCGACAAGACGCCGGACAAGCCGCGCTTCGTGGCCGGCTCGCTCGGGCCGACGAACCGCACGCTCTCGCTCTCGCCCGACGTGACCAACCCCGGATATCGCGCGGTGACCTGGGACGAACTCGAGAGCGCCTACGCCGACCAGACGCACGGACTGCTCGAAGGCGGGGTGCACCTGCTCGTGATCGAGACGATCTTCGACACGCTGAACGCGAAGGCGGCGCTGATCGCGATCGAGCGGGTGTTCGCGGAACGCAGCGAGCGCGTGCCAATCATGATCTCCGGCACGCTGACCGACGCGAGCGGCCGCACGCTGTCGGGCCAGACGCTCGAGGCCTTCTACCGCTCGATTCGCCACGCGAATCCGCTGCTGGTCGGGCTCAACTGCTCCCTCGGCGCGCGTCAGATGCGGCCGCACATCGAGGAGATCGCCGAACTCGCCGACGTCGCGGTCTCGGCGTACCCGAACGCGGGCCTGCCCAACACGATGGGCGAATACGACGAGTCGCCCGCGGAGATGTCGGGCCTCGTCACAGACTGGGCGCAGAACGGCTTCCTGAACGTGGTCGGCGGTTGTTGCGGAACGCGGCCGGAACACATTCGTGCGATCGCCGATGCCGTGCGCGAACTCGAGCCGCGCCGGATTGCACCGCCGCGCGACCGCTTGACGCACCTCTCCGGCATGGAGGCGCTCACGGTTCGCCCCGACTCGAACTTCCAGATGATCGGCGAGCGCACCAACGTCACCGGCTCGAAGAAGTTCCGAAAGCTGGTGAAGGCCGGCGACTGGGAAGCGGCAGTCGGCGTCGCGCTCGACCAAGTGCGCGGCGGCGCGAACCTGCTCGACGTGAACATGGACGAGGGCCTGCTCGATTCAGCCGCGTGCATGCGCACATTCCTCGCCTGGGTCGGCTCGGAGCCCGAGATCGCGCGCGTGCCGATCGTGATCGACTCCTCGAAGTGGGAGGTGCTCGAAGCGGGCTTGCAGAGTTGTCAGGGAAAAAGCGTCGTGAACTCGATCTCGCTGAAGGAAGGCGAAGCGGACTTCCTCGCCAAGGCGCGGCGCATCCGGCAATACGGCGCCGCGGTCGTGGTGATGGCGTTCGACGAAACGGGCCAGGCCGACTCGACCGCACGCAAGCTCGAGATCTGCGAGCGCGCTCATCGCTTGCTCACCGAGCAGGCGGGCTTTGCGCCCGAAGACATCGTCTTCGACCCGAACATTTTGGCGATCGGTACCGGCATCGAGGAGCACGCGGGGTACGCGCGGGCGTTCATCGAGGCGGCGCGACTCATCAAGCAGCGCTGCCCCGGCGTGCACATCTCCGGCGGCGTCTCGAACTTGTCCTTCTCATTCCGCGGCAACGACGCCGTGCGCGAAGCGATCCACTCCGCGTTCCTCTACCACGCGATCAAAGCCGGCATGGATTTCGGCATCGTGAACGCGGGCCAGCTCGAGGTGTACGAGGACATCGCGCCGGAAGTCCTCGAGCGCGTCGAGGATTTGATCTTCAATCGCCGCGCCGACGCGACAGACCGGATGCTCGAGCTGGCGGCCACGCTCGCGAGCGGCGGCAAGAAGCGCGAGGAGAACCTGGCTTGGCGCGAGAGCGCCGTCGAGGAGCGCCTCGCGCACGCATTGGTGCATGGCATTACGGATTTCATCGAGACCGACGCCGAAGAAGCGCGCGTGAAGCTCGGCCGCCCGCTCGCGGTGATCGAAGGCCCTTTGATGGCCGGCATGAACCACGTCGGCGACCTGTTCGGCGCCGGCAAGATGTTCCTGCCGCAGGTGGTGAAGAGCGCGCGCGCCATGAAGAAGGCGGTTGCCTACCTCGAACCTTTCATGGACAAGGAGCGCGCGATCAGCGGCGCCTCGGCGGCCAAGGGCAAGATCGTGATGGCGACCGTCAAGGGCGACGTCCACGACATCGGCAAGAACATCGTCGGCGTCGTGCTGCGCTGTAACAGCTACGAGGTGCTCGATCTCGGCGTGATGGTGTCGGCCGACAAGATCCTCGACACCGCCATCGCCGAGGGCTGCGACCTCGTGGGCTTGTCCGGGCTGATCACGCCTTCGCTCGACGAGATGGTGCACGTCGCCAAGGAAATGCAGCGGCGCGGGATGAAGCAGCCGCTGCTGATCGGCGGCGCGACCACCAGCCGCCAGCACACGGCGGTGAAGATCGCGCCCGCCTACGCGAACACGGTGGTTCACGTGAACGACGCCTCGCGCGCAGTCGGCGTCGCAGCGAACTTGCTCGATGCGCGCGCCCACGCCGAGCTCGATCTGAAGAACCGCGCCGCACAGGAGCGCCTGCGCGCGGTCTACGCGAGCAAGCAGGAGAAGCCGCTGCTCGCGCTCGAAGGCGCGCGCGCGAAACGCACGCCAGTTGTGTGGCGCGCGGAAGAAATCGCGAGACCCGCGTTCTTCGGTCGCCGCGAACTCGAGAACGTCCCGCTCGCCGAGCTGCGCCCCTACATCGACTGGACTTTCTTCTTCTCCGCCTGGGAACTCGGAGGCAAGTACCCGCGCATCTTCGAGCATCCGCGCTACGGCGCCGAAGCGAAGAAGCTCTACGACGACGCGAATCGGCTGCTCGACGAACTGGAGAAGAGCCGCGCGCTTCACGCCAGCTGCGTGTACGGCTTCTGGCGCGCGCTCTGCGAGGGCGACGACATCGTGCTCTTCGAAGACGACGCCCTCACCCGCGAGCTCGCGCGCTTCCCGATGCTGCGCCAGCAGCGCGCGCACGACGACGCGTCGCCGCAGCGCTCGCTCGCGGACTTCGTCGCGCCGCGCGAGAGCGGTTTCACCGACAGCGTTGGCGCCTTCGCCCTAACAGCGGGCCTCGGCGCCGACGAACTCGCCAAGCGCGCAGAGCAGGGCAACGACGACTACCGCGCGATCCTCGTGAAGGCCCTCGCCGACCGGCTGGCGGAAGCATTCGCGGAGCAGCTGCACGCGCGAGCGCGCCGCGATTGGGGCTACGGCGCGAACGAGAAGCTGAACAACGACGATCTAATCGCAGAGAAGTACCGCGGCATTCGGCCGGCCTTCGGTTACCCCGCGTGCCCAGATCACTCCGAGAAGCGCACGCTCTTCCAACTGCTGAGCGCCGAGCGCGTCGGCATCACGCTCACGGAGAGCTACGCGATGTGGCCCGCTGCGAGCGTCTCAGGCCTCTACTTCGCGCACCCGCAAGCGCGCTACTTCAACGTCGGACTCGTTGGGCGCGACCAAGTGCGGGACTACGCCGCGCGCAAGCACATGCCGCTCGCAGAAGTGGAGCGCTGGCTCGGGCCGAGCCTCGGCTACGACCCCGACGAGAAGTGAGCGCGGGGTGCGCCTCCTCGCCGTGATCTTCGACGCCGCCGGGACCCTAATGGCTCCGGCGGAGCCCGTGGGCGAGACGTACGCGCGGCTCGCGCGCGAGCACGGCGTCGCGCTCTCGGCCGCGCGCATCGAGGAGGCCTTCCGCCGAGTGTTCGCTGCGGCGCCCGCGAACGTGCACCCCGGCGAGCCGCTCGCGCGCGCGGCCGAGCTCGAACGCGAGTGGTGGCGGGCGCGCGTGCGCGAGACGTTCCTGGCTGCCGACGGCGCTGCGCACTTCCGCGACTTCGAGGCGTACTTCGCACTGCTCTGGGAGCACTTCGCGCGCGGAGCGGCCTGGCGCGCGCGGCCTGGCGCTCACGCAGCGCTGAGCGCGCTCGCGGCCGCCGGTCGCCGACTCGCGGTGCTCTCGAACTTCGACCAGCGCCTGCGCCCGATCCTGCGCGAGCTCGGCCTGCTCGAGTTTTTCGAGTGCGTCGCGCTGCCCGCCGACTGCGGCGCAGCAAAGCCCGACCGCTTGATCTTCGACGTGTGCCTGAAGCGCCTCGGCCTCGCCGCACACCGCTGCGTGTACGTCGGCGACCACGCGCGGCTCGACCTAGAGGCCGCGAGCGCAGCCGGGCTTGCGGCGATCGACGTCGCCGAGCTTGCTACGTTGGCCGACCTTCCAGCCCGAATTGAAGCGATGGAGTCCGAAAACCTGCCGCGCTGAGCGAGTCAGCTGCGGCGCGAAGCGTCGCCAGCTGCACTCGCCGTGCAAATGAGGCGCGACATAGAGAGAACCGCGTGAGCGACATCTCCCGTCCTCCGGCCTTCTTCGGCAGCGTCTTTGGCATCGGAACCCGCGAGCTCGAACGCGCGCTCGGCAGTGCGCTCGAAGGCCGCATCGATCACGCGGACTTGTTCTTCGAAGCCTCGACCCAGGACGCCGTGTCGCTCGAAGACGGCATCGTGAAGAGCGGCGATCGGCACCTGATTCAAGGCGTTGGGGTGCGCGCAGTTTCGGGCGAGAAGCAGGGCTACGCACACGCGGACGACATCACGGTGGAGGCGCTGCAAGTCGCCGCGGGCACGGCGCGCGCGATTGCGAGCGGCACACCGCGCGGCGGCAGCGTTGCGATGAGCGGCCCGGGCTTGCCTTCGCGCGACCTCTACCCGGTCGCGCTCGCGCCGACCGAAGTGCCTATCGCGACGAAGGTCGCGCTGCTCGACGCGATCGATCGCTACGCGCGCGCGAAGGATCCGCGCATCGTGCAAGTGATGGCGAGCGTCGTCTGCCAGCACCGCAACGTGATGATCGCCGCGAGCGACGGCACCTGGGTTGCGGACGTGCAGCCGCTGGTGCGGCTCAACGTGCAAGTGATCGCGCAAAGCGCGGACGGCCGGCGCGAGGTCGGTTATCAGGGTGCCGGCGGCCGTCAGGAATTGTCCCACTTCCTGACGCCACAAAGCTGGCAGCCGCTGGCCGACGAAGCGGTGCGGCTCGCGCTCGTGAATCTCGACGCGCGGCCCTGCCCCGCCGGCAGCTTCGACGTAGTGCTCGGGCCCGGCTGGCCCGGCGTGCTGCTCCACGAAGCCGTCGGCCACGGCCTCGAAGGCGATTTCAACCGCAAAGGCGTGTCCGCGTTCTCCGGCCGCCTCGGCCAACGCGTCGCGGCGCCGGGGGTGACCGTAATAGATGACGGCACGCTGCCCGGCCGGCGCGGCTCGCTGAACGTCGACGATGAAGGCACGCCGACTGCGCGGACGGTGCTGATCGAGGACGGCATTCTGGTCGGGTACCTGCACGACCGACTCAACGCGAAGCTGATGGGCCACGCGCCCACGGGCAACGGGCGCCGCCAGAGCTACGCGCACCTGCCCATGCCGCGCATGACCAACACGTTCATGCTGGCGGGCCAGGACGATCCCGAGGAAATCCTGCGCTCCGTGAAGAACGGGCTCTACGCGAAGACCTTCGGCGGCGGACAGGTCGACATCACGAGCGGCAAGTTCGTGTTCTCGGCGAGCGAGGCGTATCGCATCGTCGACGGCAAGCTGGCGGAGCCTCTGCGCGGCGCGTCCCTAATCGGTAACGGCCCGGATGTGCTGACGCGCGTCAGCAAGATCGGCAGCGATCTCGCGATGGACATGGGCGTCGGGACGTGCGGCAAGGACGGGCAGTCGGTGCCGGTGGGCGTCGGGCTGCCGACGATTCGCGTCGACGGCCTCACGGTCGGCGGCACACAGCGATGAGCGCCGCAGTCGCCAGAGTCTCGGGGCTCGACGCGCTTCAGCACGCGCTCGATCGAGCGCGTGCGGCGGGCGCGCACTCCGCCGACGCCGTCCTCGCCGAAAGCGATTCGCTGGAAGTGCGCGTGCGCGGCAAGGAAGTCGACACCGTGGCGCAGTCGCGCGGGCGCACGCTCGGGATTCGCGTGTTCGCGGAGGGCCCAGGCGGCCTGCGCAGCGCCATTACCTCATCGAGCGACCTCTCGCGCGATGCGATCGCGCGGCTCGCGGAGGACAGCGTCGCGCTCGCGCGGGCGACCGCGCCCGATCCGGCGGCTGGCCTGCCCGCCGACGGTTTCGCGCGCGAACTGCCCGACCTCGAGCTCTTCGACCCGGCCGATCGCGGGCTCGGCGTCGACGCCTTCATCGCCCTCGCGCAGCGCGCCGAGGACGCCGCGCGCGGCTTCGATCCGCGCATCACGAACTCCGAGGGCTCGAGCGCCAGCACGTCGCGCACGTCGATCTGTTACGGCTCGACGGCGGGCTTTTCTGGCGCGTACGAGAGCGCGTCGCACTCGTTGTTCGCGCAGCCGGTCGCCGCGCAGGCTGGCGCGATGCAGAGCTCGTGGTGGGCGAGCGCGAGCCGCAAACTCGCGGGCCTCGATTCGCCGGAAGACGTCGGTCGCATCGCCGCGCAGCGCACCGTCGAACAGCTCGGCGCGAAGAGTATTCCGACCTGCGAAGCGCCGGTGATCTTCGATGCCTCCGCTGCGCGCGACCTGCTCGGAACCCTAATCGGTTGCCTGTCCGGCTACTCCGTCTATCGCGGCAGCTCCTTCCTGCGTGAGAAATCCGGCCAGCGCATCGCGAACGAGCGCGTCACGATCGTCGACGACGGGCGCAAGCGCAGCGGCCTCGGCAGCAAACCGTTCGACGGCGAAGGCCAACCGACGCGCCGCAACATCCTCGTCGAGCGCGGCGTGCTGAAGAGCTTCCTGCTCGACAGCTACTCCGCGCGCAAGCTCGGCCTCGCGACCACCGGCAACGCCGCGCGCCACGCGGGCAGCGCGCCCTCGGCCGCGCCCACGAACTTGTGGCTCGAGCCGGGCGCGGGCGATCTCGAAGTGCTCGTGGGCGGCATGGACCGCGGCCTGCTCGTCACCGGCATGTTCGGCCACGGCTTCAACCCCGTGACCGGCGACTTCTCACGGGGCGCGCGCGGCTTCTGGATCGAGAATGGCGTGCGCGCCTTCCCGGTCGAGGAGATCACGATCGCGGGCAACCTCGGCGAGATGCTCACGAACGTCGAGGCGATCGGCGCCGACATGCGCTTCATGGGCTCCCTTGGCGCGCCAAGTCTCCGCATCGCGCGCATGACAATCGCGGGCGCGTAGCCCGCAGTTCCTCGTAGAATCGCCGCCATGCCGAACGCGCTTGCGCCGAACGCTCCCGCGAACCCTGCCGCGCCCATAATGCTCGGCATGAAAATGCCCGACGTGGATGTCTGGTCCGAGCGCGTGACGGTCGCGCTCGGGCAGAACCCCAGCCTGTTCACGGGCCCCGGCACGAACGTGTATCTGGTCGGCACCGGCAAGGCGCGGCTGCTGATCGACCCGGGCCAAGGTGAGCTGGCCTTTCTACCCGTGCTCGCAGAGGCCATGCAGCGCGCGGGCTGCGAGCGCATTCAGGAGATCGTGCTCACGCACGGCCACCCCGATCACATCGGCGGCGTGCGCTCGGTGATGCAGCGCTTCGGCCGCGTGCGCGTGCGCAAGATGCCGAGCGCGCTGTTCGACGGTCCGTACGCAGATTTGGGGATCGAACCGCTCGCCGCGGGCGAACTCGTGACAACCGAGGGCGCGACGCTGCGCGGCATCCACGCGCCGGGCCACGCGCCGGATCACCTGAACTTCGTGCTCGAAGAGGAGCACTCGCTGTTCTCGGGCGACAACGTGCTCGGTGTCGGCACCACCGTAATTCCTGCCGAGAGCGGCGACCTCGGCGACTACCTGCGCTCGCTCGACAGGCTGCTCGCGGAGAAGCCGGCGCGCATCTATCCCGCGCATGGCCCGGTCATCGGCGATGGCGTCGCGAAGTTGCGCGAATACATCGCACACCGCGCCGATCGAGAACGGCAGATCGTGGCGGCGCTCGCGGCTGGGCCACTGCGCGCAATGGAGATCGTGCAGACCGTCTACGCCGCCTACCCGGTCGCACTCCACGCCGCGGCCGCGCAGTCCGTGGTTCAGCACCTGCGCAAGCTGCATCGCGAAGGCAACATCGACCGCAGTGCGAGCGAGAGCGATTTCGACGCGCGCTGGAGCAAGGTGTGAGCCACCCGATCCTGATGCAGCTCGCGGACTCCGATCCGGCCACGCGGCGCGCCGCTTGCCTCGCCGCTGCGAGCGATCCCGCGGCGACGCTGCTCACCGAGGCGCTTTGCAAAGCATTAGGCGACCCGGTGCGGTCGGTGTCGCGGGCAGCCTCGGACGCGCTCGTCGAGATCGCCCACAAGCATGGCGACGTCGACCCCGGCCTGCGCGCCGCGCTGCACGGCGACGAGCCCGTGCGCCGCTTTGGCGCGGCCTTCACGCTGGCGCGCATTTCGCCTCCGAGTCCGCGCCTCCTGCCTGCGCTCGTGGAAGCGCTCGCGAGCCCAGACGGCGACGTGCGCTGGGCCGCGGCGCGCATTCTCGTCGAGACCGGTCGCATGCACGGCGAGGTCTTCCCGCTGCTGACCGGCCTCGTGCGCGGCGGCGAGAGCGCGACGGTGCGGCGCATGGCGACCTTCGCGCTGCGCGAACTCGCGCCGGAGCGCGCCGAGGCTGCCGACGCACTGCTCGACGCCGCGAGCGACCGCGACCTCCACGTGCGCCGGGCTGCGCTCACCGCGCTGGCGTCCCTAACGACTCCGCCCGCGCGTGTGGGCGCGCACCTGCTGCGCACGCTCGCGAGCGACGCCGACGCCGCGTCGCGCCGCCTCGCCGCGCTCGCGCTCGGCGAACTCGGCGCCGCCAGCCCCG
>JANNDT010000196.1:0-10071 GCA_031387905.1 Deltaproteobacteria bacterium | reverse complement strand
TTCGAGCGTCAGCAGCACGTGAAACATCTCCTCGCCGATCTTCGGGTAGGAGCCGAGCATCAACTCCGGAAACTCGACGAGCAGCTCGTTCAGCAAGTGAGCGATCTCGCTCTCGCGCTCTTGGCGCTGCGTGCGGGCCTCGGGCTGCGGCGCGCACGCAAGTCCGGCGCGCGGCGCGACGGCCGCGCCTACGCGCGCCACCTGCGCCTCGCGAAGCTCGCGGTGACGCTGCTGCCGCTCGGGTTCGCGGCGGGCATTGCGTCCGCAGTGTGGCTGCGCGGTTGGAGCGCACTCGGCAGCGCGCACGGCTGGATCAGCAGCAGCACGCTCGCGCTGTTCCTCGCGGCGGCGTGGTTCGGGCGAGCGCTCGAGCGGCGCGCGAGCGAAGCGCGCGACGCGCACGCGCTGCTCGGCGTGCTGGCGGCGCTGTGCGCGGCGGCGTCGCTGTTCACCGGCTTCGTGCTACTCCCCTAATCAATCAACCCGTTCGACCAGGAGGCCCCAATGGCCAGCCCGCAACTCGCACAAGTGATCACGCACCTCCGCGGCGTCGCGCAGCGCATGGCGCGAGCGGGCGGCGACCTCGAGAAATCGCGCGTGTGGATGCAGGAATACGCGCTGGTGCATCCCTCGACGCGCGAGATCGTCGCCGAAGTGCGCCGCATCGATCTCGCGGGCGTCGCCTGCGAGTGGCTGCTCGCGGCGGGCGCCGACCCGGATCGGCGGCTGCTCTACATCCACGGCGGCGGCTGGACTTCGGGCGATCTCGATTCGCACCGCCCGCTGTCCGCGCGCATCTCCCAGGCCGCCGGCGCCGCCGTGCTCGCCGTGCACTACCGGCTCGCGCCCGAGCACCCGTTCCCGGCGGGCCTCGATGACTGCGTGCACGCTTACCGCTGGCTGCGCGCGAATGGCCCTAATGGCTCAGCGCCCGCGCGCTCCGTCTTTGTGGCTGGCGATTCCGCGGGCGGCAACCTCACGTTCGCGACGCTGCTCGCGTGCAAGGAGCGCGGCATCCCGCTGCCGACCGGCGCGATCCCGCTCTCCGCGGCGACCGACTTCAGCGCGAGCAGCGAGTCCTTCCGCACGCGCGCGGCGGCCGACCCGATCATTCCCGCGGACCCAGACGCGATTCGCATGCTCGGTCCGGTCTACACCCAGGGCCGCGCCGACCCGCTGTCGCCGCTCGTCTCGCCGCTGAACGGCGACCTGCGAGGCCTCCCGCCGCTGCTCATCCAGGTGGGCGACGCCGAGGTGCTGCTCGACGACTCAACGCGCATCGCCGCGAAGGCGAAAGCCGCGGGCATCGACACGACGCTCTCGATCTACCCCGAGATGCCCCACGTCTGGCAGCTGTTCGCGCCATTCCTGCCCGAGGCCAGCGCCGCGATCGAGGAGATCGGCGTGTTCGTGCGGAAGCGCGGGTAGGCCGCTCGCCAGCAACCGCGCGCGTCACGCCCCAGCGAAAGAACGGGGTCAGACCCGGTTCTTTCGCTGCACGACGCAACGCGGCAGAAAACGCCGCTGCGGATGCAGCGCGCGCGAGGTGAGTGTCCGCTTCCGTCCCAGCTTCTCAGCCGGCCCCGACGCGACGCGTCATCCAGCGAAAGAACGGGGTCTGACCCCGATCTTGCGCTGCGCGACGCGGTGCGGTGGACCGGGCGGTCCCGGAACGGGCGCGGGCGCAGGCGGACAGCTAAACCGCGCGCCCGCCATGATCCGCATCGACGGCGTCTCGAAGCGCCACGGCCTCCAGATCCTCTTCCTCGAAGCTTCCGCCGCGATCAACCGCGGCGAGAAGGTCGGGCTCGTCGGCCCCAATGGCGCCGGCAAGACAACGATCTTCCGCATGCTGACTGGCGAGGAGGAGCCCGATGACGGGCAAGTCGCGGTCGATCGCGGCGTAACGGTCGGATACTTCAGCCAAGACGTCGGCGAGATGAAGGGCATGAGCGTGCTCGAGGCGACGCTCGACGGCGCGGGGCCGGTCGCTGCAGCGGCGCACGAGCTGCACGAGCTCGAGCACGCGATGGCCGACCCAGCGCGCGCGAATGAACTCGACGCGCTCGTCGATCGCTACGGCGAGGTGCACGCGCGCTTCGATGCGTTCGGCGGCTACGCGCTCGAAGCCCGCGCGCGCGAGGTGCTCGCGGGCCTCGGCTTCGCGGAGGAACAAGTCGCCGGCGACGTCGGCGAGCTCTCGGGCGGCTGGAAGATGCGTGTCGCGCTGGCGCGCATCTTGGTGATGCAGCCCGACGCGTTGTTATTGGACGAGCCCACCAACCACCTCGATCTCGAATCGATTCTCTGGCTCGAGGAGTGGCTGCGCGCATTCGCGGGTGCGCTCGTGATGACTTCGCACGATCGGGAGTTCCTCAACCGGATGGTCGGCAAGATCGTCGAGATCGATTCGGGCGAACTCACCAGCTACTCGGGCAATTACGATTTCTACGAGCGTCAGCGCGCGCTCGCCGAGCGTGAGCAGGCCGCGCAGTACGCGCGGCAGCAGGCGATGCTCGCGAAGGAGGAGGCGTTCATCGCGCGCTTCAGGGCGCGCGCGAGCCACGCGGCGCAGGTGCAGTCGCGCATCAAGCGCATCGACAAGATCGAGAAAGTCGAGCCGCCGAAGAAGCGCGAGGTGATCGAGTTCGACTTCCGACCGCCGCCGCGCTCGGGCGACGACGTCGCGCGGCTTGCGGGCGTGCACAAGGCTTATGGCTCGCGCGCGATCTTCGGCGGGCTCGATCTCTTGATTCGCCGCCGCGAGCGCTGGTGCGTGATGGGCGCGAACGGCGCGGGAAAATCGACGCTGCTGAAGCTAGTTGTTGGGGCCGCCGAGCCCGACGCCGGCGCCGTCACGCTCGGCGCGTCGGTGAGACTCGGCTACTTCGCGCAGCACTCGATGGAGCTGCTCGCCCCCGACGCCTCCGTCTGGGAGACGCTCCACGACGCGTTCCCTAATGCCTCGATCGGCTCGGTGCGCACGCTGGCCGGCGCTTTCGGCTTCTCGGGCGACGACGTCGAGAAGCGCGTGCGCCTGCTCTCGGGCGGCGAGAAGGCGCGCCTCGTGCTCGCGCGCATGCTCTACGACCCGCCGAACTTTTTGGTGCTCGACGAGCCCACCAACCACCTCGACGTGTGGACCAAGCAGATGCTCATCAAGGCGCTCGCCGACTACGAAGGAACGCTGCTGCTGGTCTCGCATGACCGGCATTTCCTCACCGCGCTCACGAATCGCGTCCTCGAGCTCGACGCCGGCGAAGCGCGCCTCTACGGCGGCGGTTACGGTGAGTACGTTGCAGCGAGCGGGCATGAAGCGCCGGGGATGCGTCAATGAGTGAGTTATTCGACACGGCGAAGCCGCTTTCGCGCGCGGTGATTCTCGGCGTGCAAATGCAAGGCGTGAGCGACGGCGAGTTTGCGTCGTCACTCGAAGAGCTCTCGCGGCTCGGCAAGACGCTCGGCGTGACAATCATCGGACGCGTGACGCAGAAACGTTCGCGGCTCGCGCCGAGCATCGTCGTCGGCGAGGGCAAGCTGAAGGAACTCGCGCGCTGGACGGGCGGCCCGGGCACGGTCTACGTCGGGCCGCCGCTGACGAAGCGGCAGAAGGAAGAGCGCGAGGAACGCAAGCAGGCCAAGCTGGGTGAGCAGGCACCCGAAGCCCTCGCTGCGGAAGTGAGCGACGCCGAGGCAACCGACGCCGTAGAGAGCAGCGAGGCGCCGGCGGAGCCCGAGGCGGACGAGCCGCTTCCTCTTGATAAGCGCGCGGCCGTGGTGCTCGTCGATCACGACCTCTCGCCCTCGCAAGCGCGCAACCTCGAGCGCGCCTGCAACGCCGAGGTGATCGACCGCAGCGGCGTGATTCTCGCGATCTTCCAGCGCCACGCGCGCAGCCGCGAAGCGCGTTTGCAAGTAGAGATCGCGCGGCTTCAGTACGTCGCGCCGCGCCTGCGCGAGACGGGCCTCGGCGAAGATCGCCAAGGCGGTGGCATCGGCGGCAAGGGTGCGGGCGAAAGCTCGGCCGAGCTCGATCGCCGCAAGATCCGCGACCGCATCGCCGAGCTGCGCCAGGAACTCGCCGCCATCGAGCGCGAATCCGGCACGCGCCGCAAGCGCCGCGGCGAAATGAACAAGGTCGCGCTGGTCGGCTACACGAACGCCGGCAAGTCGAGCTGGATGCGCGCCCTAACAGGCAGCCAGGTGCTCGTGCAAGACAAACTGTTCGCGACGCTCGACACCACCGTGCGCGCGCTTCACCCCGCGACCAACCCGCGCATCCTCGTCTCGGACACCGTCGGCTTCATCAAGAAACTCCCGCACGACCTCGTCGCGAGCTTCAGGTCGACGCTCGACGAAGCCCGCGAGTGCGACCTGCTCGTGCAAGTCGTCGACGCCTCCGACGCCGCATTCCCCGCGCAGATCGAAGTCACCCGCGAAGTTCTCGACTCGATCGGCGCCAACGAAAGCCCGCGGCTGCTCGTCCTCAACAAGTCCGACCGCGTCGACGCGGAAACGCGCGAGAAACTCAGAACCGAATACCCGGACGCGCTGCTGCTCTCCGCGCGAGACCCAAGCGACATCGCTCGCCTGCACGCGTACCTGGTCCAGCAGTTCGAACAGCACATGGAAGAGGCCGAACTGATCATCCCCTACGCGCACTCCCGAATCGCCGCCGAAGCCCACGCCACGACCCGCGTCATCAGCGAGACCCACGAAGAAGACGGCACCCACATCCGCATCAAAGCCGCTCCAGAAACCGTCGCCAAGCTGCGCGCCGCACTGGCGAAGCACTAACAATCGCGTAGCACTCAAAGAAAAGTGATTTCGGTCGGCGTCAATCGCCGACCGAAATCACCCTCCCCAAAGAGAATGTTGCTTGTGCGCGTCGAGCTCGGGCCGCGGGCGGGGCGCTGCGGGCGAGTAAAGCGCAGCGACGGCCCCAACTCCGCGAAAGCCTTCAGACGATGCCCGCGTCACCCGGGCCCAACTTCACTCCAACGGGCCCGAGCGAGCCATCGCCCGCAGCGCCCCGCCCGCGGCCCGAGCGCTGCTACGACACGAGGCCTCAACAACTCAGCGCAACGAATCCACCGCCTTCTGCCGCAACCAATGATCCGCCAGCACGAGCAACACCATCGCCTCGACCATCGGCACCGCGCGAGGCAGAACGCACGGATCGTGGCGCCCCGAAGCCGCCAGCGTCACCGCTTCATTTCCGCGATTGACCGTCGCTTGCGCCACCCCAATCGTCGCCGTCGGCTTGAACGCCACCGCCACTTCGATGCGCTCGCCGTTCGAGATCCCGCCCTGCACGCCGCCGCTGCGGTTCGTCAGTGTCCTCGGCTTCCCGCCGGCGCCCGGCGCAAACGCGTCATTGTGTTCGCTGCCGCTGAGCAGCGTCCCGCCGAAACCGCTGCCGATCTCGAAACCCTTCGCGGCCGGCAGCGATAACAACGCCTTCGCGAGATCCGCCTCGAGCTTGTCGAAGACCGGCTCGCCGAGCCCCGCCGGCACGCCGCGCGCGATGCAGCGCACCACGCCGCCTAATGAGTCCTGCCGCCGCCGCGCCTCGTCGATCGCGTCTTCCATGCGCTGCGACGCCTCGGCGTCCGGGCAGCGCACCGCGCTCGCCTCCACTCGCGCGAGCGTGAGCGCATCGAGATCTACTCTCGCCTCGATCGCCTGCACGCGCGCGACGAACGCCAGCACCTCGATGCCCGCCGCTTCCTGTAACAGCTTGCGCGCAATCGCTGCCGCCGCGACGCGGCCGATCGTCTCGCGCGCGCTGGCGCGCCCGCCGCCCTGCCAGTTGCGGATGCCGTACTTCGCTTCGGTCGTGTAGTCCGCGTGCGAGGGGCGAAACACGTCCTGCATGTCCTCGTAGGCCGAGGGCCGCGCGTCCTGATTACGCACGATCATCGCGATCGGCGAGCCGAGCGTGCGGCCCTCGAAGAGGCCTGAGACGATCTCGACTTGGTCCGCTTCCTGGCGCGGCGTGGTGAAGCGGTTCTGTCCGGGCCGGCGGCGATCGAGGTCGCGCTGCACGTCGGCGACGTCGAGCGCGAGGCGCGGCGGGCAACCATCCACCACCACACCCACGGCGCCGCCGTGAGATTCGCCGAACGTCGAAATGCGGAAGAGCGTGCCGAAACTCGAGGCCATGGCGGCGGAGAATACGAGGTTCTGCGCGCCGATCACCCCGTGCGCGTGCGGCGCAGCAGCACGATCGTGGCGCCGGCGCCGCCTTCGTCGGGCCGCCCGGTCGCGAACGCGAGCACGAGTGCGGCGAGCGGCGGGCTCGTCAGCCATTCGAGCACGCCGGCCTTCAACACGGGGCCCGCTTCGGAGTGGCGGCCGCGGCCGTGCACGATGCGCGCACAGCGTTCGCCTTCGCGCAGCATGTCGAGCAGCGTTTCGGTCACGAGCCGGCGTGCCCCGAGCGCGCTGTAGCCGTGCAGTTCGATCTCGACCTCGATCTCGATCTCGCCGCGCAGGATTCGCAGTAGGTGCTGGCGATCTACGCCCGGCGCGAGCGCGCGCACCTGCTCGCCCGCGATCTCGATCGCGAACCCGCCGCGCGTGTCATTCGCCAAGCGCGAGCGCCTTGCGCGCGAGGGTGGAGAGCCCGAGTTCCGCGAACGCCGCGCGGGTTAGCCAGCGATGCGCGTCGAACTCGCGGCGCGCGATGCGGCCCGGCTTCGCCTCGGCGCGGAAGACGTGCAGCCGCAGCGTGCGGTGCGTGAATTGGTGCTGCACCGCGCCGAGCCTCGCGATGCCCGCGAGCGCGAGGCCGAGCTTCTCGCGCAGCGCGCGCTCGAAGGCGGCCTCTGGCGGCTCGCTCTTCGCGAGTTCGCCGCCTGGCAGATCCCAGAGCCCGCCGAGCAAGCCCTCTGGCGGGCGCCGCACCGCGAGCAGTCTCCCACCGCGAACGATTAGGCCCGCCGCCGCCTCGATCTTTTTTGGCGCTGCGGCTTTCTTCTTCGCGGGGAGCGCCTCGGGATCGCCCGCTGCGAGCGCGCGACACCGCTCGCGCAGCGGGCAGAGCGAGCACTTCGGCGCGCGCGGCGTGCAGACGAGCGCGCCCAGCTCCATGAGGGCCTGGTTGAGATCGCCAGGCTTCGGCCCGCGCGCGAGCGCTTCGGCTTCCTTCCACAATCGCTGCTGCGTTGCGGGCGCGCTCACGTCGTCGCGAAGATCGAGCAGCCGCGCGAGCACGCGCGCGACATTGCCGTCGACGATCGGCGCCGCGCGATCGAACGCGATCGAAGCCACCGCGCCCGCGGTGTAGCGGCCGACGCCGGGCAGCTCGCGCAGGGCATCGACTTCGCTCGGCAGCGCGCCTCCGAGAGTGTCGACCACTTTGCGCGCCGCGGCGTGGAGATTGCGCGCGCGGGAGTAATAACCGAGGCCAGCCCAGAGGCGCGTCACGTCGTCTGGCTCGGCATCGGCGAGCGCCTGCACGGTCGGGAAGCGCGCGAGAAAGCGCTCGTAATACGGGATCACCGTGTCGACGCGCGTTTGCTGGAGCATCGTCTCGGAGAGCCAGATCGCGTACGGGTCGCGCGTGCGGCGCCACGGCAGATCGCGCTTGTGGCGCCGATACCACGCGAGCAGCGCGCGCCGCACCTCGCTCACAGCAGCACCGGCAGCTCGCGCGTGATCGCGATCTCGCGCGCCGAGACGCGCGCTCCGAGCGCACGCACGAGCACGCCTTGCGCGGCTGCCTCGCGCAGCGCGCGGCCGTAGGCGGCGTCGATGTCGTCGGCGGGTGTTACGGCCTCGCAGTCGCCGCGCTGCACGAGGAACAGCAGCACCGCGCGCTCGCCGCGTTTCGCGAGCCGCGCGAGCAGCTCGGTGTGCCTCAGGCCGCGCGCGGTCACCGCGTCGGGGAACTCCGCGACGCCAGCGCGCCGTGAGAGCGTCACGCTCTTCACCTCGACCCAGGCGTCCGGCTCGCCGCGCTCGTGTCGTGTTAGGAAGAAATCGAGCCGCGAGCCCGCTTCGCAGACGGTCTCGGCGCGCAGCTCGCGATAGCCGCTCAGTTCGGGCACGCAGCCCGCCTCGAGCGCCGCGCGCGCCAGCGCGTTCGCGCGCCCGGTGTGCAGGCCCACCCAGGTGCCCGCGATCTCGATCATCTCGAGCGTGTGCGCGAGCCGGCGCTTCGGGTCCGCGCTCGTGGAGCAGCGCACGCGCGCGCCGGCTTCGAGCAGGCCGAGCATGCTGCCGGGGTTCGGGCAGTGCGCAGTAATGACGCCGCTCTCCACCTCGACGTCCGCGAAGAAGCGCTTGTAGCGGCGCACGAAGCGCGCCTCGAACGTGGTCGGTAGTGCGCTCGCGGCTGTTATTGCGCGGCCGCTGTCGCCGCGCTCACCGCCGGCGCCGCTTCCAGCGCTGGCCCGCCCACTTCTTCGATCTTCTCGCGCACCCACTTTGCGTCCCACCACTCGACCGGGTCGACGTACGTGCCGCCCACCAAGATGGCGAAGTGCAGGTGGTCGCCGCCCGCGAGGCCGGTCTTGCCCGAGCGCCCGAGCCGCGCACCCTTCTCGACGAGCTGCCCCTCCTGCACGTCGATCTGCGAGAGATGTCCGTAGAGGGAGGTGAGCCCGAGGCCGTGGTCGAGCACGATGCAGTTGCCGTAGATGCCCAGCGGCCCGGCGTAGAGCACGCGCCCGCGATTGGCCGATTCGACCGGCGCGCCCGCGGTGGAGGCGAGGTCGTAGCCATAATGGATCGCCTCGGAAACCTGCGTGCCCTTGTAGAAGTAGCTGCGGTGCTCGGCGAAGCGGCTCGTCACCTGCGAGTTGAGCATCTGCGCGAAGGGCCCGTCGAACAGCCGCTCGCCGCCCGAGGCGCTCACGATCTCGCGAATGCGCGCCTCGTTCTTCGCGCGCTCCTCGCTGTTGATCTTCTGGAACGCCGCGAGCAGATCCTCGCGTTCGTAGCCGAGCTCGTCCGCGAGTTCGGGGATCTTCTGATCCATGAAGTTCGGGCCGAGATCGATCGGCGTCTCGGCGAAAGCGGTGTCCTTGAACTCCGTCGACCAGCCGACCGCCGTGCGGTTGCCCGCGCGGTCTTCGGCGAACACGCGCGGCGCGGCGTCGGGGCCTTGATCGCGCGCGATCGCGAACAGCGCGATGCGGTCGGTCGCGGCGCCGCCCTTGCGCGGGAACCCGCGATAACTGCGGTCGCCCACCTCGACGCCGTCCTTCACCGCGTCCTCGGTCACGCTGTAGTACACGGCGCCGCTGCCGCTGCGCTTCAAGTACGTGATGCCGTTCGAGATCGAGACACGCGGCGGGCGCAAGTCGACGCGCAGCGGAATCTCGAGCGTGGCGACGTTCCCTGCGAACATCCCACGCAGCGACCAATCGCGCGCTTCGACGACGACGAACGCGTCGCCCTCCTTCAGGCCGAGCGCCTTCGCATCGAGCTCGAGTTCGAGCGCCGCCGCGCCGCGCGGCTGTGCGCCGCCGCGTAACAACCCGCCGGCAACGTCGAGCGCTCCGAGTTCGCGTTCGCCCTGCGCGCTGCGCAGCTTCGCCGAGACGCGGCGCACGCCCGAGCCCGCGTCCTCCACGCTGATCGCGAGCTTGCGCGCCGTGCGGCCGAGATCGACCGCGTCGGGCGCGCTGATCGTGGGCGGCGCGCCCTCGCCGCGCACGTACGCGAAGCCGCCCGCGCCAGCGAGCGCGATCAACAATGAGACGAAGAGCCCAAGCCGTGCCGTCACCGTTCCCCCCAAAGAGCGCGCGCAACGTAACCGCTCTCGACACCGGCCGCGCCGGGCTCGTTGACGCCGCCAGCCCGTTCGCCGATCTTGCGCGCCTTCTTTCGCGCGCACCTCGGTAGGCGAGGGCCGCGCCGCACCGCGAGGAAACCATGTCGCTGCGCAAACTCATCCTGGTCCGCCACGGCGAAACTGAGGGCCAGTCGAGCATCCGCTTCTATGGCTCGACCGACGTCGATCTCTCCGCCCTAGGCCGCGCACAGATGCGCCAAGCCGCTGGCGTGCTGCGCCACCAAGCCATCGACCTGTGGGCCGCGAGCAGCCTCTCGCGTTCGTGG
>JANNDT010000179.1:0-3165 GCA_031387905.1 Deltaproteobacteria bacterium | reverse complement strand
CGGTGCTTTCATCTCGGCGGAACGCTCGCTCGCTGCGTTGCACGCCGGCGTCTTCGCGAAGGCGGAGAATTATGCGCGCGCCTGCGCAGCCATCGCGGCGAGTTACTCGGATTGTTGGGTCGCCCTCGGGAGGGCGCTCGCGGCGCAAGCGCGCCACGCAGAAGCCGATGCAGCCTTCAGCAGCGCCAGTGAAGTCGATCCGACCGATTCGGAACCGCACCTTGCGCGCGGCGACCAGTGCATGCTGCGCGGTGACGATGCGTGCGCCGCGCGATACTACGAGGCCGCGATCGCGGTGCGCGAGAGCAGTCTTCCCGCGCGCTGGCGCCTCGCGGCGCTGCGCTTCTCCGCCGGCGACGCGGCCGTGGCGGAGCGCCTGCTCGCGCAAGTTCCCGCAGCCGAACTCGCGAGCCTCGAAGCCAGCCTCGCGCTCGCAGCCGGCGAGATCGACGGCGGCTACCGAGACGCCGCGCGCGCGCGCATCGACGCAGCGCTGGCGCGCGAACCTGACAACTCGGCCTTGCTCGAGCTTCGCGCGGCGGCGTTAGCGAAATAGTTGCGCCTGCCTCGAACTCTCGAGCGCGGCGTTCAGTCGAGTGCGAGCGCCTTGAAGGCGGCGACTTCCGCGTCGTCGAGGCCAAGCGCGTTGCGGCGATACGTGTCGAAGTCGCCGTACTCCTTCTCGATGGCCTCGAATGCCGCGTCGAGGTAGGCCGGCTCGACGCTGAACAGCGGTCGTAGCGCGTCGGTATCGGCGCGGAACAAGGAGAACACTTTGATCATCCTCAGCCGCTTTTCGGTCGCCGCAGCGGTGTAGTGATTCGTGAGCAGGTAATCCTCCATCACCGTTTCGCGCGGTACGCCGAGCACCGAGAGAATCATCGCCGAGGCGAAGCCCGCGCGGTCCTTGCCGGCGGTGCAGTGCACGAGCGCGGGCAAGTTCTGCGGCTGCGTGATGCGCTCGAACATCGCGGCGTAGTTGGGCGCGAACTTCGTCGCGAACTGGCGGTTGCCTTCGATCATCATCGCGCGCAGGTCGAGGCCGTCGAGATCACCCGACGCGATGCGCTTGCGCAGGTCCTTCACCATGAAACTCTCGGCGCCGATCGGAAAAGCTGCGACCGCGGGCGGATTCACAGCCGGCAAGCGATCGGGCTCGTCCGCTTTCTCGGGTTCGGAGCGGAAGTCGCACACCAGCTTCAGGCCGAGCGCGCTCACTTTCTCGAGATCAGCGTCTGTTAGGTGCGCGAGGTTGTCGGAGCGGTAGAACGTGCCCCACTTCACCGTGTGTCCGTCTGCCGTCGCATAGCCGCCGAGGTCGCGAAAGTTTGGCGCGCCTTCGAGCGCCAAGTGCCGCTTCTTCACATTGTCAGGCATGCCCGCATACAGATCGCTGCCGCCGCAGGCCGTGAGAGCGAGCAGGGCGAGCGCGAGCCAAGCGATGCGTTTCATGGGTTCTCCGCGAATTAGGGAAGCAGGCCGAAGCCCGGCGCGAACCCGCCGGTACGCCGGGCCCAAAATAGATAGGCCTCGCCGTGCTGCTTCACCAAGTGGGGCTCCTCGACGAGTCGCACCTGGATTTCGACGCCCGCAACGAGCGCGGCCGCGGCGAGCAACGCCAACGCATTCGGCACGAGCAGCGCGAGCCCGAGCGCGACCGCAATCATCCCCGAGAAAATCGGGTTGCGCGCAAACGCGAACGGGCCGCCCGTCACGAGGCCGGTCTTTTCGGACAGATCGACGCCGATTCGCCAAGAGACGCCCATCTGGAGCTGCGCCGCGAGCGTGAGAGCGAGGCCAGAGGCGTAGAGCAAGGCGCCGAGCACGCGCCGCGCGGGCATGAGCAGCGCGAGCGAGCCCGTGAGTTCCGCGAGCGGCGAGAGCGAGCCCAGCACGATCGACACGATGAGCAGCGCGCCGCCGAGCCGTTCGAGGACGCCCGCGCGCGAGATGCCCACGAAGCCACTCGAGCCGGTGCGGCGCAGCTGAAGCCACGTGCGCCAGCCGAGAGCGAGCGCGAGGTACAGCGCATACAGCGCGAGAGCGAGCCGCGGCACGTCGAGCCTTTCTGGGCGCGCGGCTAGAGTGCCTCGCTTCGCGGCGGAGGACGAGCCATGACGATCAGTTACGAAGATGCAGTAGCCACGTTGAGCGGCCCGGGCGGGATGTTCGAAGTGATCGAGGCCGACGTGCGCGGCACGCGCATGAAAGTGTTCAAGAGCACGCCGCCCTCGATGCGCGTGCTGTTCGGCCTCGCGAGACTGCGCGCCGCGCAGGAGTTCCTCGTCTACGAGGACGAGCGCTGGACGTTCGGCGACGTCGCGAAGCACGCCGACGCGATCGGGCACGCGCTGGTGAATCATTATGGCGTGAAGAAGGGCGATCGCGTCGCGATCGGCATGCGCAACTTCCCGGAGTGGATTGCGGCGTTCATGTCGATCACCTCGGTCGGCGGCATCGCGGTGTTGCTGAACGCATGGTGGACACCGGACGAACTCGCGTACGGCCTCGAAGATTCCGGCACGAAACTGCTCGTCGGCGATCTCGATCGCATCGCTCGCGCCGCCGGCGCGCTGGAACGCCTCGACATTCGCGCGCTCGCGGTGCGCACGGAGGGCGCCGCGCTGCCGCCGCGCAGCGATCGCTACGAAGATGTCGTCACGCTCGGCGCTGCGCTCCCGGAAGTCGCGATCACCTACGACGACGACGCAACCATTCTCTACACGTCGGGCACGACGGGCCATCCGAAGGGCGCCGTCTCGACGCACCGCGCGGTGCTCTCAGCGCTCGGCGCGTTTGCGAGCCGCGCCGCGGTGCAGGCGATGCGCTTCCCGAAGGACAAAGAGGCGCAGACGCATCCGACCTGCTTCATCCTCACGGTGCCGCTCTTCCACGTAACAGGTTGCGTGGCGGTGATGCTCACGTCCTTCGCGGCCGGAACGAAGCTCGTGATGATGTACAAGTGGGATCCCGCGCGAGCGCTAGAGCTGATCGAGCGCGAGCGAGTCACGAACTTCGTCGGCGTACCGACCATGGCGTGGGATCTGATCGAATCGCCGGAGTTCGCGCGGCGCGACACCTCGAGCCTCGTTGCGGTGGGCGGCGGCGGCGCGCCCGCTCCGCCGCAGCTCGTGCACCGCATCGACAAGTCGTTCGGCGGCAAGG
>JANNDT010000163.1:0-14434 GCA_031387905.1 Deltaproteobacteria bacterium | reverse complement strand
CGGCGTACAAGCTGCTCGAGATCGACGACGCGCAGCGCATTTTTCGGCGCGGCGCGCGCGTTGCGGATCTCGGCTGCTGGCCCGGTGGTTGGCTACAAGTCGCGGCTGAGCGCGTTGGGCTCGAGGGCCGCGTGGTGGGCGTCGACATCGCGGCGCTCGATCCGCCGCTCACGCTGGCGAACGTGTTCGCCTTCAGCGGCGATCTCGGCGAACCCCTTGTTCTTGCGGCGCTTCTCGAAAAAGCCGGCGCGCGCTTCGACGTCGTGCTCTCCGATGCCGCGCCGAAGCTCACCGGGATTCGCGCGACGGATCGCGCGCGCGAAGAGGCGCTGCTCGAAGCGCTTGGCGCCGCGCTGCCGCAGCTGATCGCGCCGGGCGGCACGCTGCTCGCGAAGCTGCTCGAGTGCCCGGAAGCGCACGCCTTCGAGCTCGCGGTGCGCAAGCAGTTCGAGACGACCAAGGTGCTGAAGCCGAAGGCGAGCCGGAAGGGCACGACCGAGCGCTACCTGCTCGCGCGCGGCTACCGCGCCGCGACCGCGCCGACCTCGGGGCCCGCCGCGCGCTGAGCCGCGGGCAGGAGCACCTCGAGCGCGTCGGCCTCGAGATCGACGCCCTGCTTCACGGCGGTGAGACGAACCCGCACGAGATCGCCCGCATGCAGGTCGCGACCGCGCACGAAGGTGACGCCGTCGATCTCGGGCGCCTGGCTCGCTAGCCGCGCCTGCGCCTTCTCGCGCCCGAGCACGGCGTCGACGAGCACGACGTCTTCCTCGCCGACGCGCGCCGCAAGCTTCTCGGCGAGGATGCTCGCCTGCAGCTTGGTGAGCGCGCGGTACCGCTCGCGGGCGGTCTTGCGCGGCACCTTGTCGGGCAGGTCGATGCCCGCAGTGCCCTCTTCGTCCGAGTAGCGGAACACGCCCACGCGATCGAAGCGCGCCCAACGCACGAACTCCATCAGCTGCGCGAAGTCGGCGTCGGTTTCGCCTGGGAAGCCGACGATGAAGGTGGTGCGCAGCGTGAGGCCGGCGATTTCGGCGCGCAGCCGCTCGACGAGTTTTCGCTGGCGCTCGCCGGTCGTGCCGCGGCGCATCGCGTCGAGCAGCCGGTCGCTCGCGTGCTGGAGCGGCACGTCCACGTAAGGCAGCACGCGCTTCGCGCCGCCAATCGCGGCGATCAACTCATCCGTCACCGCGCTCGGGTAGAGGTAGAGCTGGCGGATCCAGATCGGCGCGTCGATTTCGTCGAGCGCGCGGATCACGTCCGCCAACGTGCGACGGGGCTTCAGATCTTTGCCCCAACTCGTCGAGTCCTGCGCGACGAGGTTCAGCTCGCGCACGCCCAGCGCCGCGAGTTGCTTCACCTCCGCGACGAGACTCTCGAGCTTGCGGCTCTGGAAGCGCCCGCGAATCCCCGGGATCGCGCAGAACGCGCAAACGCGATCGCAGCCCTCCGCGATCTTCACGTACGCCGAGTGGCCTGCGCCGGTGAGGATGCGCGGCGTGGCGTCGTCGTAGAGATGCGTGCGGCCCGCTTCGATGTAAACGCCTCGCCCTCGGCCAGCGAGCGCATCATCGAGGATGTCCGCGATCTCGTGGAACGCGCCGGTGCCGACGAACGCGTCGACCTCGGGCAGTTCCTTCGCGAGCGCCGCGCCGTAGCGCTGCGGCATGCAGCCCGCGACCACGAGCCCGCGCAGCTGCCCGCTCTCGCGCAAGTCTGCGACCTCGAGGATCGCCTGCACGGATTCTTCGCGCGCGCTGTCGATGAACGAGCACGTGTTCACCACCGCGACGTCGGCGTCCTCGATGCGCTCCGCGATCGCATAGCCGCGCGTCGCGAGCGCGCCGAGCATCACCTCGGTGTCGAGCAAGTTCTTCGCGCAGCCGAGGCTGCGGAAGTGCACGGTGGCTTTGGGCGAGGTGAGCATCGCGGGCGCGCAGGCTAGTGGGAATCGACCGAGCAGGCGACCGCGGCCAGCAAGCCGCGATCGCGGTGCCCCGAAAAGCTGACGGCCGGCGCCGCGAGGCGACCGGCCGTCAGTTCAAAGCGAAGGCGCTTGTTACTGGCGAGCGCGCTTCCGGAGCGCAGCGCCAACCATCAGCGCGCCGAGGCCGAACACCGCCATCGCGGTCGGCTCAGGAATCGGCGGCGTGGTGAGCGTCGGAATGCCAATGCCCGAACCGCCGTTCAGACCGAACCGCGTGGAGTCGAGCGCCTGCCAGCGGATCCCGAAGTTCGAGAAGTCGAGCTGCGACAAGGGCCCCGCGAAGACCATCGTCACTGTGGCTGTGCCGTTCGGATCGTTCACGTTGAGTGGCGTTTTGCCCGAGCCGTTGCAGGTATTTTTGTTGCCGCTTGCGCAGTACTCAACGGCGAAGCCCGCGCCGGTCGGAAACTTGGCGTTGCTCGTGCTGCCGCTAACGAACCGCGAGAACACGCCGCTCGTGGTTCCGCTGAGCGCGTTCGGATCGGTGTCGAAGCCGACAGCGGTAATGACGGCGCTCTGCCAAACCTTCGAGTCCGAGGTGTTGTCTACGACGATGTCGAACTTCACCGTCGTCTTGCCCGTTTTGCTGTCGTAGTTCCACGACTGGACCGTGAACTGCGCGCTCGCACTCAAGCCCTGCATCACCGTCGCAGTTTGCGGATTGCCGTAATCGACGATCCCGTTGAGATTTACGGCGAAAGTGTCGCCGACGGAATTAACGGTTTGGATCGAGGCCGCGTTCGACGCGGCCGCGGCGAGTAACAGACACAGCGCAAACAACATCTTCCGCATGCGGACTCCCGAACTTGGTTTGGCACCCAAGGGGGGCATCCTATATCAGTAGTCATCGCTAGTGGCTCGTCCGTTACTCGCATTTCACGTGATTCAGCCCACACTTCGCGCCCCCCAGGAGGCTCTCCGTGTCCGCCGCCCGCCCTTTTCGCGTTCTCGGAGTTCAGCAAATCGCCGTCGGGGGTCTCGATAAGGGCCGGCTGCGGAAGCTCTGGATCGACACGCTCGGCCTCGTGAAGACCGGCGAATTCCGTAGCGAACGCGAGAACGTAGATGAGGATATTGCCGTCGCAGGAACGGGTCCTCTGAGAGTCGAAGTCGACCTGATGCAGCCGCTCGACCCGGCCAAGAGCCCGAAGGTCCACGACCCGGCGCTGAACCACGTGGGCCTCTGGATCGACGACCTCGACGCCGCCGTCGGATGGCTCGAAAAAGGCGGCGTGCGCTTCACGCCGGGCGGTATCCGCCGAGGCGCCGCCGGTTTCGACGTGTGCTTCATCCACCCGAAGGGCAACGAGGCCGCGCCGATCGGCGGTGAGGGCGTGCTGATCGAGCTCGTACAGGCGCCGCCCGAGGTGGTCGCGGCCTTCGCGAAGCTGGCGGGCTGAGCGCGAACGGCTCGCCGGCTCGTCGAGCCGGTCGAAGTGTTAGGCGCGCGCTGCGGCGCGTGTCGTGGCAGCGAGCTTCCGGTCGCGACACCCTCACGCAACCCGGAGGCTCGCATGTCCGATCCCGCCGCGATTCGCCCGTTCAAGATCGCTGTGCCCGACGCCGCGCTCGCGGACCTCCGAGATCGTCTCGCGCGCACGCGCTGGCCCGATCAGATTGCGGCCACGGGCTGGGAATACGGAAGCGAGCTCGCGTGCGTGCGCGCGCTGTGTGAGTACTGGCGCGATGGCTTCGACTGGCGCGCGCAGGAGGCGGCGCTGAACCGCTGGCCGCAGTTCACCACCGATGTCGACGGCGAGCGCCTCCACTTCATCCACGCGAAGTCGAAGCACGCGGACGCGTTCCCGCTCCTAATCACTCACGGCTGGCCGGGCTCGGTGGTCGAGTTCCAGAAGATCCTGCCCTTGTTGACGGATCCGACCGCGCACGGCGGACGCGGGCAGGACGCTTTTCATGTGATCTGCCCGTCGATGCCGGGCTACGGCTTTTCGGGCCCGACCCACTCGCGCGGCTGGGATCCCGAGCGCATCGCGCGCGCCGAGATCGAGATCATGCACCGCCTCGGCTACGTGAAGTACGGCGCGCAGGGCGGCGATTGGGGCGCGATCGTGACGCCGTGGGTCGCGAGACTCGACCCAAAGCACTGCGCTGGCATTCACCTGAACATGCTGCTCGCAACGCAGCCGCCGGACGCGAAGCCCGCGGCGCTCAGCGACGCGGAACAGCAGCGGCTCGCCTACTCGAACGAGTTCAACGCGCAGGGAACGGGTTATCAGGCGATTCAGGGCACGAAGCCGCAGACGCTCGCCTACGGCCTAACAGATTCGCCGGCCGGGCTGGCGGGCTGGATTCTCGAGAAGTTCCGCGCCTGGGGCGATTGCCCCGGCGGCGACGTGCTGCTCGCTTTCTCGCGCGACGAACTGCTCACCAACATCTCCGTCTACTGGTTCACAGGAACGATCAATTCCTCGACGCGGCTCTACTACGAACAACGCAAGAGCGGGAGACTCGCGATCATGGACGGCAAGCTCGCGACGCCGACGGGCTGCGCGGTTTTCCCGAAGGAGCTCTACAACGCGCCGCGCGCGTGGGCGGAGTTGTCTTATAACATCACGCACTGGTCGACGTTCGAGAGCGGCGGGCACTTTGCTGCGATGGAGCGCCCGAACGAAATGGCGGCGGATCTGCGGAAGTTCTTCGCGACGGTGCGTTGATGCCCGCGCGGCGAGCGGCGCACGCCTGGCTGTGTGCGTTTGCCGTGGCAGCCCCGGTTTACGCGGGCGACAGCACGTCCTCCTACTTCGAGCCCGGGCCGTGTGCGGCCGGCATCGAGCAGCCGCATGCGCTCGCGGCTGCTGGCGCGCGCTGCGGCGTATTGACAGTCCCCGAGACGCGCGGCGTCGCGAACGGACGCGTTGTGCGGCTGCCCGTCGCGATTCTTCCCAGCCGCACACAACCCGCGCTGCCCGATCCGGTCGTGTATCTGCACGGCGGGCCCGGCGGCTCGGCGTTGCGCGGCGCGCAGCGCTGGCTCGCAAGCCCACTGCGCGAGCGCCGGGATCTCGTGCTCTTCGACCAACGCGGCGCAGGCCTCTCGGAGCCGGCGCTCTGCCCGGACCTCACCCCCGACGACTTCCGGGCGATCGCAGCGGACTTGGCAGGCGAGGCCATGACGAGAACACGCGTCGCGGCCGGTCTGCGTTGCCGCGACGCGCTGATCGCCGCCGGCTTCGACCTCGGCGCCTATAACAGCCTCGCAAGCGCCGCGGATCTCGAGGACTTGCGGCGCGCGCTCGGCAGCGAGTACTGGAACCTCTACACGCTCTCCTACGGCACGCGGCTCGGGCTCGAGCTGTTACGGAGCCCGGGCGCCGCGCACGTTCGCAGCATCGTGCTCGATTCCGCCTATCCGCCGAATGGCCCCGGCTGGGATTCGACGCCCGCAGCGTTCGTGCGCTCGATCGGGAAGCTCGCGGCTGCGTGTGCGGGCGAACCGGCTTGCAGCGCAGCGCACCCGGATCTGCGGGGGGAGATCGAGGCGCTGCTCGCGGATCTCTCGCGCGAACCGCTGGCGACGGACGTGCCGCGCTCGCAGCTCCTGCCCGACGGCCAGTTCACCACCAACGCGCAGGACGCCGCGATCGTGCTCCACCAGTTGCTCTACGGGCGCGAGCAGTTCGCGGTCTTGCCGCTGCTCGTCTCCGAGCTACGCGCCCGCAACGCTGGGCTTCGCCGCGCGCTGGTGGACGCCAACACTGCGCGGGCGACACGCATTTCGCGCGGCGGGAACCTCGCAGTCGAGTGTTATGAGCGGAGCCCGTTCGCGAGCCTCGCCCGCGCTCGCGCGCTCGTCGCGGCCGCGCCCGGCCTGGCAAGAGACTTCTCATACTTCGAGGCCGACTACGCGCTCTGCGCGGCTTGGTCCGACAACAAGGCGCCCGCGAGTCAGGCCGAGGCCGTGGTGAGCGACGTGCCGGCGCTCGTGCTCGAAGGAGACTGGGATCCCATCACTCCGCCCGCGCACGGCGAACTCACCGCTGCGACGCTCGGCCGCTCGCAGCGCTTCCTGTTTCCGTACGTCGGCCACGGCGCCTTCTTCTCCGGCGATTGCGGCGCGCAGTTGGTCGCTCGCTTCGTCGATGCTCCGGCCGCGCCGCTCGATGGGGCCTGCACCGCGCAGATCACGCCGCCGCGCTTCGTAACGGATGTGGTGCAGAGCGCTGGCACTTATTGGTGGGCCAAGGATCTGTTCGCCGCGCCGCGCCCGGGGGTACAGGCAGGCTTCGCTGCGCTCGGCGTCGTGCTCGCCTCGGCGTTCGCGGGCTGGCCGATCGCCGCGCTCGCGCGCCGGTGGCGCGGACGTGCGCAAAGGCCGGGCGCACGAACGCGCGTGCTCGCGTGGTTCGCCGCGGCGTGCGCACTCGCGTTTTGGGGCGGCCTCGCAGCTCTCGTCGCGCGCGTCGCAGAGGAGATGCCGCTGCTGCTCACGATCGGGTTGCCCGGTGCGGCACGCCCGCTCTTCGCGTTGCCGTGGGTCGCGGCTGCGTTCGTCTTGCTCGGCGCGATCAGCTGGCTGGCCGAAGCGCCCGCCGCGCGTGCAAGCCGATTCGCACGCTCCTACGCTGCGCTGGTTCTGATCGCCGCCGCCTCAGCCGTCACGCTGCGGTTCGTCTACGCGCTCTGATTTCCCAGGAGACCCCCATGCCGATCGAGAAGAAGATCACGTTCTGTCGCGTGTGCGAGCCCGCGTGCGGGCTCGTCGCGAGCGTCGAAAACGGCGAACTGACTGCGCTCGCGCCCGACAAGGCGCACCCGATCACGCGTGGCTTCGCTTGTAACAAGGGCATCGCCGGGCTCGACATCCATCGCGACCCGGATCGTCTCGCGCGCCCGCTGAAACGCGGCGACGACGGCGGGTTCGCGCCGCTCTCGTGGGACGCAGCGGCGAGCGAGATCGCGCAGCGGCTGCGCACGATCATCGACGAGAGCGGCCCGCAAGCGGTGGCCGCGTACATCGGCAACCCGACCGCGTTCAACGTGCTGGCGGGCCCGGCGTTCGGCTCGTTCTTCGGGCAACTCGGCACGCGCCGCATGTTCGGCTCGGGCACCCAGGATTGCAGTAACAAGTTCGCCAGCTCCGAGGCGGTCTACGGCTCGGCCACGATTCACCCGGTGCCGGACATCGCGAACACGCACTACTTGCTCGTGATCGGCGAGAACCCGCGCATCTCCCACATGAGCTTCCTCGCGATCGCCGACCCGGTGGCGGAGCTGAAAGCGGCCGTCAAACGTGGCGCAACGGTGCGTTACGTGAACCCATGCCGCATCGAGAAGCCCGAAGCGGGAACTGGCGAAGTCACCTGGATCAAGCCCGACACCGACACGTACTTCCTGGCCGCGCTGATCCACGAGATCTTCGCCGCGGGCCTCGCGGACGAAGCGGCGCTGCGCGAACACGGCGCGCACGTAGCCGAACTGCGCGCGTTCGTGGCGCAATATCCGGCCGAGCGCGCGGCGCGCATCACCGGCATCGACGCGGACGAGCTGCGCGCCATCGCGCGCGCGTTCGCGTCGGCGCCGGCGGCGGCTGTGCACGCCTCCACCGGCCTCAACATGGGCCGCCAGGGGACGCTCGCCTACTGGCTCGTGCAGATGCTCGCGTTTGTTACGGGCAACCTCGATCGCCGTGGCGGCAACCTCTACTCGTTCGGCTTCTACCCCGCCGCGAAGGCCGGCCGCGTCGAGGCCAACCGCGAAGTCTTCTTCGACTCGAAGTACGGAAGGATGCGGCGCATCCGCGGCTCGCTGCCGGGCAATCTGCTCGCAGATGAGATCACCTCCGGCGAACCGCGCGTGCGCGCGCTGATCGTGATCGCTGGCAACCCGCTGCTCTCCGTCGGCGGTGGCGAACAGCTGCGCAAAGCGCTCGAGCAGCTCGACCTGCTCGTCGTGATCGATCTCTACCGCAACGCCACCGGCGAGATCGCGCACTACCTGCTGCCGTCCACCGACATGTTCGAGCGGCCCGACATCAACATCACCGGCCTCGGCATGCAGTACCGGCCTTACGTGCAGTACACGGACGCCGTGGTGGAGGCGCGCGACGAGCGCAAGCCCGAGTGGTGGATTCTCGGCCGCATCGAGCAGGCATTAGGCTTCAAGAGCGTGCTCGACGCCGGCCCGAACCACGACCTGTTCGGCCGCATCGGCCACATGTTGAAGAGCCGCGGTCACTCGATGGAAGAGCTGCGCTCCGAGCCGCACGGCATTCTGTTCGGCGATCTCGACGTGGGCCGTTTCTACGACGAGTGGCTGCAGACGCCCGACCAAAGGGTCGACTGCTGCCCGGCGCTGTTCGCCGACGCGCTCACGCGCGCCGAGACGATCTGCCGCGAACTCGAGGCCGAGCGCGCAGACCTGCTGAAGCTGATCACGCGCCGCGACGCTTGGATGCATAACAGCTGGTACCACAACGTACCGGGCATGAAGCGCCCCGGGCGTCTCGAGAACCCGCTGCACATGAACCCCGCCGATGCCGCGCGGCTCGGCCTCGTGGACGGCGCGAGAGTGAGCTGTCGCAGCCCGCACGGCGCCATCGACGCCACGCTCTCGTTCGACGCAGACCTAATGCCCGGCGTCGTCTCGATGGCGCACGGCTGGGGCCACGCGAAGACGGGCATGCGCGTCGCGCAGAAAAACCCAGGCGTGAACGCGAACGCGCTGCTGCCGAGCGGCCCGGGCAGCTTCGAGCCGCTCAGCAATCAGGCGCACATGACCGGGATCCCGGTCGAGGTGAGCGCGGCGGGAGCGTGATGCAACGAGGGCGAGCGTGGCGTTTTCGTCAGGGGATCTAGTCAGCCTGCTCGTTGGAGGCGTCGGCGGTCTCGCAGCAATCGTCGCCGCCGTCTACGCGCGACGGAGTCTGAGGCTGCAAGAGAGAATCGCGGACGGGCTTTCGGTCGGGCTCGTACTGGACCGCGAGGGCGAGGGCGTTCTGCGTGCTCACGCGTACTTCAGGACGAACTCCGAGACACGCTCGCAGATCAAGGAGGTCCGCGCGCGTCGCCCACACGGAACACACCTTCGCCTGATTGGACAGACGACGAGCGTGTTGGCGCTCGAACCCAAGGACTGGTTCGTGATTCCACGGCGAGACTCGAACGCCCACCAGTTTTTCGTGGTGCTGCCGCCCGGAACAAAGGGGGTCGTCAGCATCGAGTTTTCGGTCGAGAGAAGCGTGGATTCAGGAGCGGATCGTCCCTTGAAGTTGCACGCCGAGCGCCAGATCCCGTGAGCTTTGGCTGAACGCGGCACCTAGCGTGGAGCGGTCGGGATAGATTTTACTGGCGCGGCGATCCGCGCCTGCCCGCGCCTGAGAAGTACGAGCCGGTCGTGGAATTGCCGGATACGCGACAACGAAGGAGTCCCCCCAATGTCCCTGACCATGAACCGCGCACAGCGCGAGGCGTTCCTCGCGGGCCTGCACGTCGGGGTGCTCGCAATACCCGACGGCGAACGCGGCCCGCTGAACGCGCCGATCTGGTACGGCTACGAACCGGGCGGCGAGATCTGGGTGATTACGGGCGCCGCTTCGCGGAAGGGCAAGCTGCTGAAGAAGGGCGTGCGGGTTTCGCTGGTCGCGCAGACGGAGACGTCTCCCTACCAGTACGTGAGCGTCGAGGGCGCCGTCACCAGCGTCGAGCCCGCGCGCGACCGCGAACAGGTGCGCGTGCTCGCGCGCCGCTACCTCGGTGAAAAGGGTGGCGACGCCTACGTCGCAGCAACCTGGCAAGGCTACGAAGCCGACCCGAACGTGCTCGTGCGCATTCGCCCCGAGCGCTGGCTCACGGTCGATTACACGAGTGCGTGGGCCGCGCTCTCGCCGAGTTCTTAGGTCGCCGCGCGCTCGAGCCGTGGCATAGTGCCGGCGGGAGAACTCCGATGAACTGGCTTCCCGCCTCGTGGCCCAAACGCATCTCGCTCTTCGTGCTCGCCGCGTTCTTCACGAGCGCTGGCGTCGGGCACTTCACCAACGAGGCGTTCTTCGTGCGCATCGTGCCGCCCTGGCTGCCGAACCCGCTGCTGATGGTGCAGATCAGCGGCGTCGCCGAGATCGCGGGCGGCGTCGGCATCCTGATTCCGCAGCTGCGCCGCTACGCAGGTTGGGGCCTGCTCGCGCTGCTGGTCGCGGTCTACCCCGCAAACATCCACATGGCGCTGCACCCCGAGCAGTTCCCCGACATGACGCAGAACGCGCTCTACTTCAGACTGCCGCTGCAGCTCGTGGCGTTTGCCTGGGTCTGGTGGGCGACGAAGCCGGACGCGCCCGCCGCTCGCTGAGCGCCGCACAGCGCGGGCCGGTTGTTACGCCGAGCGCCGCCGCGTGCCGGCGAGCGCGAGGCCTGCGATGCCAAGCAGCGCGAGCAAGCGCGGCTCCGGCACCACTTCGCCGTGGCCGGTTCCCGAAGCGTCGTCGCAGCTGCCAGCGGGGGTGAGGCTCTGGTAACGAACGCCGAAGTTCGTGAGGTCGATCGATGAGATCGGGCCCGCGAAGTCCAGCGTCAGCGTGATGGCGCCGAGTTCACCGAGGGTGACGCCACCATTCCCGCCCCCGGAACAGTTGTGGGCGTTGTCGATCACGCACACGTCCACGGGGCCGAACTGGTTGGGGAACTTGCCGCCGAGCACCGCGCGCTGGAATAGCCCGCTGGTGCTCGCCGTCTCGATGTCGCCACTCACGTCGAAGCCGAGCGCCGAGACGCGCGAACTCCGCCAAAGACTCGCGTCCGTGGTGTTCTCGAGCGCGATCGTGAGGACGACGCGCCCGCTGGCGGCGTCGAACTCGGTCACGAGGAAAGCGGCGGCCGCGGTCAGCCCGGCGACGTCGTTGCCCGCGACGTTCCCGTCGAACTCCACCCTGAAGGTGTCTCCCACGGAATCGATGGGCACCGCGAGAACAGGGGCAGCGAGCGCGACGAAGGTGGCAGCAGCAGCAGCAATTCGAGCGAGCATGGTGTCCTCGTGCCCGGCGGAATGCGGGCGTCTCCAGGGAGTGCCTGCCCGCGCGGAGAAGTGGCGCTCGCATTCGGGGCGCGTCCGCCCACACGCCGGCAACTTCACGCCGAAGCGCCGAGCCTGGCGGCGCTCTCGCCCGCCTGCTTTCTTCCCGCCCGCAGCACAGTTGGAGCACGCTCGATGGCCCTCGAAATTCTCCGCGACTCGCGCCTCGAACGAGTGGAGTGGCGCGACCTCTGCGACCTCTCGCGCTTCGAGGTGGCCTACGAGGTCGTGATCTACGTCCCCTGGCTCGTCGCGTCCTGCACCTTTGCGTCGCTCGGCTCGCGTGGCAGCGCGCTCTGGTTCCTGCCCGCGCTCGCCGGCTCGTTCATGTTCTTTCTGTGTGGCCTGCGCCAGGTGCACAACGCGTTCCATTATGCGGTCGGCGTTCGCCCGCTCGGCCACGAGCTGATGATGTTCGTGCTCTCGCCGCTGATGATGAGCGCGATGCACGCGGTGCAGTGGAACCACCTGCGCCACCACCGCCACTGCATGGACGACGACGATGTCGAGGCGATGAGCGCGCGCATGCCGGGCTGGAAGGCCCTAATTACTGGTCCGCAGTTTCCGGTGCGCCTGCACCACGCGGCGCTCACGCTCGGCAAGCCGCGCATCAAGAACTGGATCTATGCAGAACTCGCAGCCATGGCGGGCATGGTCGTGCTCGCGTTCGGCGTGCTCGACTACGCGTGGCTCCAGTACCACGTGATCGCGATGACGGTGGGCCAGTGCTTTTCGGCGTTCTTCGCGGTCTGGACCGTGCATCACGACTGCGACAGGTCTCATTTCATCGCCCGCACGCTGCGCAACTCGGCGAAATCGTTCGTCAGCTACGACATGTTCTACCACGTCGAGCATCACCTCTTTCCGGCGGTGCCGACGTGTCACCTCAGCAAACTCGCGAAGCGCCTCGACGTTGCGACGCCGGAGCTATGCAGCAAGGGTGTTTGGTAGGCGCGCGCAGGAAGTGCGCGAGAGCTGAAATGTGACGCGGCCGGTGCGCGTGCTCGTGTTTGGCGCCGGCGGGGAACTCGGCGCGCGGGTGTGCCGGCTCGTGGCGCGCGCCCCGGGGGCGGAGGTGCTCGGCGCTTCGCGCAGCGGGCGCGGGCTCGCGGGCGTTCCGATGCAGCGCGCAGATGTTACGGACGGCGCGAGCGCGGCGCGGCTGCTCGCGGCGGGCGATCTCGTCGTGAACTGCGCGGGGCCGTTTCATTACGACCCGGCGCCGCTCGTCGCCGCCTGCGTTGCCGCGCGCGCGCATTACTGCGACATCGCGGACGACGTCGCGTTCGCCGAGCGCGTGCGTGCGGCTGCGGTTGCGCACGGCGCAGGCCGCGCGGGCGTGTTCGTGTGCAGCGGCGCGTCCACGGTGCCCGGCACGGTCGGCGTGCTGGCGCGGGCATTCGAGCGCTCGCCGCGCGCGCATGAGATCGCGCGCATTAGCGCGTATCTGAGCGTCGGTGCGCGGAACCCCGTGAGCGCGGGGCTGCTCGCGAGCTTGCTCGCGCCGCTCGGTCGCCCAGCGCCCGGCGGCGCGCGCTGGTTCAACGAACTGCGCGCACTGCGCGCGCGCGATGGCCGCACGCTGCGCTTCGGCGCCTACCCCGCGCCCTTCGAGAGCGGCAGCGTTGCCCTCGGCGCGCGGCGCATTCCCGCGCGCCTGTTCTTCGGCTTCGACCGCGCCGCCCTCACCGCGCTTCTCAGGCTCGCCGCGCCGGCGCTCGGGGCGCTCCCAGTCGCTGCACTCGGCAAGTTCGCGCGCGCACTCGTTCCGTTCGCGAACGCAGTGCGCCCGTTCGGCACGCCGCGCGGCCTGCTCGCCCTACTTGCCGAGGACGCCGCGGGCGGTGAGATCGCGCGCATCGAGATCGCGGCGAGCGAGCGCGGGCTCGACATCCCCGCCGCACCGCCCGCCTGGATCGCAGCGCGCCTCACGCGAGGCGATGCGCTCCCGCTGGGCGCCGTCGAACTCGCGGAGCTGGTCGCGACGTCAGACGCGCTGGCTTGGCTGCGTTCGATTCCTTCGTACTCGATCGAGGGCATGCCCAGCTGAGCGCAGGGCGATCTCCGGAAAACGCTGGAACGCGGGCCGCTGAAGGACTACAAGAGCCGGCGTGCCGGACGTTCACGATCTCGGAGGCCGAGCAGGTTTCGGGCGGGTCGTCGCGGAGCGCGGCGAGCCCGTGTTCCACGCCGCCTGGGAAGGCCGCGTGCTCGCGATGATGTACCTCGCGCTCGGCCGCGGCTGGGTGAACGTCGACAGCTTCCGGCACGGCGTCGAGCGCATGAGCCCGCCGCTCTACTTCGCGGCCAGTTATTACGAGCGCTGGCTGACCTCGCTCGAGACGATCCTGTCCGAGGCCGGCGTGCTCGCGCAAGGCTACGCGCCACCGCCGCCGCCCGAGAACGGGCGCTTCGAGCGCGCCGCGCCTCGGGCGCCGCGCTTCGCCCTAGGTGCGAGCGTGCGAACTCGCGCGCGCAAGACGCACGGCCACACGCGCCTCCCTGGCTACGCCAGCGAGAAGCTCGGCGTGATCGCGCGCGTGCGCGGCGGCTTCATCTACCCGGACACGCACGCGCACGGCGAGGGCGAGCAGCCGCAGCATCTGTACACGGTGCGCTTCGACGCCCGCGAACTCTGGGGCGACGCCGCCGAGCCCGCTGGCTTTGTGCACGTCGATCTGTTCGAGCCTTACCTCGAGCCCGCGGAGCGCCCCCATGTCGCATGACCCCGACGATCACGATGACCACGACCATGATCACGACGACGATCCCGTCTCGGTCCGTAACAAGCTGCGCGCGGAGGCGCTCGAGTCGCTGCTGGTCGAGCGCGGCCTGCTCCGCAGCGAAGAGATCGACGCGATCGTCGCGCGCTATGAACAGGAGATCGGGCCGCTGAATGGCGCGCGCGTCGTGGCGCGGGCGTGGGTCGACGCCGCGTTCAAGCAGCGCCTGCTAGCCGATGCGCCCGCGGCGATCAGCGAGCTCGATCTGCAGACGGGCGGCAGGCCGGCGCCGATCATCGTCGTCGAGAACGTGCCGGGCGTGCACAACGTCGTCGTCTGCACGCTCTGCTCCTGCTACCCGTCGTCGTTGTTAGGGCTGCCGCCCACGTGGTACAAGAGCCCGCCCTATCGGGCGCGCGTGGTGCGCGAGCCGCGCGCGGTGCTGCGCGAGTTCGGGCTCGAGCTGCCTGCGAGCGACGAAGTGCGCGTCTGGGATTCGAGCGCCGAGCTTCGCTACCTGGTGCTGCCCGAGCGGCCCGCAGGCACCGAGCACGCGAGCGAGGAACAGCTCGCAGCGCTCGTCACGCGCGACGCGCTGATCGGCGTCGCGAGAGCGGGCGCGCCGCGTGAGTGACGAGCGAAGCCCCGTGAGTTTCGAGGGTCCGCTCTCGCCGCCGCGCAAGAACGGCGAATTGCAGTTCGC
>JANNDT010000162.1:0-4494 GCA_031387905.1 Deltaproteobacteria bacterium | reverse complement strand
CCGGTGCTCGCCCCGGCGAAGATTCCGACGCGGCTCGGCGACCCGGCGAGCGCGGGGCCACTGATCGATGCCGAGCTGCGCATCGATGGCCAGACGCTGCGCGCCACCTGTGTCTCGATGGGCAACCCGCACTGCGTGCTCTACGTCGACGATGTCGCGAACGCACCCGTAACAATACTCGGCCCGCGAATCGAGCACGACGCGATGTTCCCCAACCGCGTCAACGTCGAGTTCGTGCAGCTCGTCGATCGCGGGCGTGTGAAGCAGCGCACCTGGGAGCGCGGCACCGGCGAGACGCTCGCCTGCGGCAGCGGCGCCTGCGCGGTGGGCGTGGCCTCGATGCTGCGCGGCGTGGTCGACCGGCGCGTCGAGGTGGAGCTGCGCGGCGGCACGCTGACGATCGAATGGGAAGGCCCGGGCACGAGCGTGTTCATGACGGGGCCCGCGGCGACCGTGTTCTCAGGCGAGATCGAGCTCTAGCCCGATAAAGAGAGGCGGCGAGAGATGTTCCGAGGCGTCTTCACAGCGCTTGTTACGCCGTTCAAGAGCGGCGCACTCGATGAGCGCGCGCTCGAGGCGCTCGTCGAGGAGCAAATCGCGGCGGGCGTGGACGGCGTCGTGCCATGCGGCTCGACGGGCGAAGCGGCGACGCTCTCGCACGAAGAGCACAAGCGCGTAATCGCGCTCGCGGTGCGCGCGGCGGCGAAGCGCGTGCTGGTAATCGCGGGCACGGGCTCGAACGCGACGGCGGAGGCGATCGAGCTGACGGCGTACGCGAGCGCTGCTGGCGCCGACGGGGCGCTCTTGATTTCGCCCTACTACAACAAGCCGACGCAAGACGGCATCGTCGCGCACTACGGCGCGATCGCGAGCGCCACGCACTTCCCGCTGATCGCTTACAACATCCCCGGCCGCACCGGCTCGAACATTCTGCCCGACACCCTCGCGCGCCTCGCCGAGATCGAGCACGTGGTGGGCGTCAAGGAATCCTGCGGCGACCTCCATCAAATCTCTCAGGTGATCGCGCGCGTGCCGTCGGATTTCGTGGTGCTCGCGGGCGACGACTGGGCGACGCTGCCGATGCTCGCGATGGGCGGCGCGGGCGTCATCTCCACCGCGTCGAACCTCGTGCCGCGCGAGATCGTCGAGCTGGTGCGCGCGTACAGCCGCGGCGACGCCGCGCGCGCGCGCGAGCTGCACTATCGCTTGCTGCCGCTGTGCGACGCGCTCTTCAGCGAGACGAACCCGATTCCGGTGAAGGCCGCGCTTGCGATGCGCGGAAAACTCCACGATGAGCTGCGGCTTCCGCTGCTCGCGATGACCTCGCCCAACAAGAAGCGTCTCGAGCTCGCGATGAAAGAGTTCGGCGGGCTGCTGTGAACCCGCAGCCTGGGCGCGTGCTGTTACTCGGCGCGATGGGGCGCATGGGCGAGCGCGTGCGCGCGGTGCTCGCGGAGGGCGGCGAACTCGCGCTCGGCGCCGCGCTCGAAGCGCCGGGGCACCCCGCGCTCGGCAGCGAGCTCGCAGCCGGCGTGAAGCTCGGTGCGGACCTAACAGCCGCACTCGCGAGCGCGGACATCGCGATCGCGTTCGCGACGCCAGCCTCAACGCTCCCGCTGCTGCGCCGCGCCGCTGAGCGCGCGCTGCCCTGCGTGGTCGGCACGACGGGCTTCAGCGCCGACGAGCGGCGCGAGATCGACGCGCTCGCAAAGCGCAGCGCGATTCTCGTGGCCGCGAACTTCTCGGTCGCGGTGAACGTGCTCCAGTACCTGACGCGCGAAGCTGCGCGCTTGCTCGGCAGCGAGTACGACGCAGAGATCGTCGAGCTGCACCACGCCGCGAAGGTGGATGCGCCGAGCGGCACCGCGCTCGAGCTGGCGCGCGCCATCGAAGCTGGGCGCGGCAACGGAGCCGGCCGCGTGCTCGCGCGCGAGGGCCACACCGGCGCGCGGCCCGCGGGCGCGATCGGCATGCAAACGCTGCGCGGCGGCGACAACCCTGGCGAGCACACCGTCCTGTTCCTCGGCCGCGGCGAGCGCATCGAGCTGGCTCATCGCGCCGCCACGCGCGAGCACTTCGCGCGCGGCGCCGTCCGCGCTGCCGGTTGGTTGCGCACGAAACCGCCAAGTCTCTACGAGATGGCGCAGGTATTGGGGCTCGCGCAGTAGCGGGCGCACCCGCGTGTCATAGTGGGCCCTCGCCGCGGAGTTCGCATGCCCAGCTACAGCTACGAACGCCTCTCTTCCCAGGACAACTCGTTCCTGCTCTGGGAAACGCCCTACGTCCACATGCACGTGTCGTCGACGCTGATCTTCGACGCGGGCCCACTGAAGACAGCCGACGGCGGCATCGACTTCGCCGCGATTCGCCGCGGCACCGAAGCCTTCCTGCACCGCGTTCCGCGCTACCGCCAGAAGCTCTTCAACATCCCCTTCGCACGACACGCCGTGTGGGTCGACGACGCGCGCTTCGATCTCGACTTCCACTTGCGCCACACCGCGCTCCCGAAACCCGGCAGCGCCGCGCAACTGAAGCGCCTCTCCGCGCGCATCATGTCCCAACAACTCGATCGCCGGCGCCCGCTCTGGGAGACCTGGATCGTCGAAGGTCTCGAGAACGGCGAGCGCTTCGCGATGATCACGAAGATCCATCACTGCATGATCGACGGCGCCTCGGGCGTCGATCTGTTCCAGATCATGATGTCGCCCTCGCCCGAGGCGGCTCCGCTCGGCGAGCCCCCGCCGTTTTTGCCGCGCCCAACGCCGTCGCGCCGCGAACTGTTGCGCGACGAAATGCAGCGCACCGCCTCGATCCCGACGCGCGCCGTGCAGGATTTCCGCGAGTTCCGCGAGCAGGCCGAAGACTTCGGCGCCGAAGTCGCCACGCGCGCGCGCGCGATCGTGAACATGCTCGGCATGGCCCGCGGCGCCGATGCGACGCCGCTCAACGGCAACGTCGGCCCGCACCGCAAGTTCGACTGGCTGAAGATGCCGCTCGCCGACGTGAAGGCGATCCGCCGAGCGCTCGATTGCACGGTGAACGACGTCGTGCTCACGATCGTGACCGGCGCCGTCCGTAACTACTTCCTGCACCGCGCCGTCGATCCGAGCAGCGTGACGTTCCGCGTCTCCGCCCCGGTTTCGGTGCGCAGCGAAGACCAGAAGGGCAAGCTCGGCAACAACGTCTCCTCGTGGATCCTCGAACTCCCGATCCACGAGCCCGACCCGAGGCAGCAGCTCGCTCTCATCCACGAAGAAACCGTGCGCCTCAAGGAGACGCGCCAGGCGCTCGGCGTGCAGACCATCAACAGAGTCGCCGAGTTCACGCCCTCAGTGCTCTTGTCGCTCGGCGCGCGCGCGAGCGAGGGCAAGATCAACACCATCGTCACCAATGTCCCGGGCCCGCAAATACCGCTCTACTTCCGCGGCGCGCGTGTGCTCGAGATGTATCCGCAGGTCCCCCTAATGGCTGGCCTCGGCATCGGCATCGCGCTCGCGAGCTATGACGGCACGCTGCACTGGGGCTTCAACAGCGACCCCGACATCGTGCCCGACGCGGACGTGTTTGTAGAGAAAGTGCAGCGGGCGTATGAGGAGGTCGCGAAGGAAGCGGGGGTGAAGGGGCAAGCGCCGGTGGCCGCAACCGCTCCAGCGAAACGGAAGCCGGTTGAGGCCGAGCGAGGCCACCCGCTGAATGGCGATAGCGGACGGGAGTGATCAAGCTAGGTTGCCTCGCGAGGGCAACAGAGATGGCGGCCTGGTCGGCTCACATCACGTCGGACCCCGAGATTCTCCATGGCAAGCCTGTCGTGCGAGGAACCCGGCTTGCGGTCGACTTCCTCCTCGGTCTGTTGGCGTCAGGCTGGACGCCGGAGCAGGTGCTCGAGAACTACCCGGCGTTGTCGGCGGAGTCTCTAGGCGCGGTCCTCGCGTACGGGATCCACCAGTCGGGAGACGAGGAAACGCACTGACCAAGGTCGCCACAGAGGCAATCGACCGTTTCGTCGGCCATTTCTCCCGCGAGATCGACGAGATCGAACGGATCGACGGCCCGGCAAAACGCCGATTTCGCGGCGTCCTGACGGTCTCGCTCATCCACACGCTTTCGATCGCGGCCTTCCCCCGCCGCGGGAATCACGATCGGTTCGTCCGGTTTGTGAAGCAGTTTTGCAACTGGGCCGATGGAAACCGTGTCTCATTGCCGCATCTCTGCCAGCTGCTTCGTCGGAACCCAGACCCGGCGTTCGAGGCTGTGCGGAAGATGGCATTCGTTCGCGAGCGGGAGTGGTCATCGCTCTATGGGAACGTGAAGAACATCAACGAAGACTTCCTGCTAACCGAGGTTGAGCGGCTCTGGCCTCGGAGAAACGAACTCCGAGAACCGCTCGAGGGCGTGTCGCTCGAGAAGCTGACTCATCACGAGCTGCTCTGGACCTACAGAAACGGCCTCGTCCACGAACTCCGAACGATCGGCAAAGGATTCGATCCGGGCGAC
>JANNDT010000155.1:0-23166 GCA_031387905.1 Deltaproteobacteria bacterium | reverse complement strand
CAAGAAGGCGCAGAGCGAACTCGGGCGCCTAATTACCCGCAGAGTCGAAGCGCCCGCCGCCGCGCCTGCCGCGGGGGCAGCACCTGCCGCCGCAGCCGCTCCCGGAGCGCAACCGCAGGCCGCGACCGCCAAGAAGGGCGTGCTCCACTAAAACAGGGGAAAACCGCAGCTGAGCGGAGTGGAAGCGTGATGGAAAAGAAGATCGTCGAGTTCGCGAACTTGCTGCGGAAGAGCGGCATTCGCGTCTCCGTGGCCGAAACGATCGACGCGTTCAGGTCGATCGACGAGTTGTCCTTCGACGATCGCGAGATCTTTCGCGACACGCTTCGCACCACCATGGTGAAGCGCTCGGAGGACATCGCGGGCTTCGATCAGCTGTTCGACTTGTACTGGTCGTCGTTCTACGACGGCCTGCGCAACGCCTTCGATCAGGCCGCGGGCCAGATGGGCGGCGAGTTCGATCTCGAGAAGCTGATGGAAGCCATCAAGCAGGGCATGCAGAACATGCAAGGCGGAGAGATGGATCTCTCCGAACTCGCGAGAGCGCTGCTCACGCAGGATCTCTCCCAGCTCGAGCAGATGATTCGCGAGGCCGCGCAGGGTGCGGGCACCGAGCGCATCGAGAACATGCTGCAGATCGGCTTCTTCACGCGCCGCACGATGGAGCAGCTCGACGCCGAGGGCGCCGGCAAGCAGCTGCGCGATCTCGCCCAACAACTGCGCGAGGGCGGCATGGCCGACGCGCAGGTGGACGCGTTGCTCGACCTGATCGAGAAGTTCCTCGAAGCGCTCCGCCAGTCCGTCCGCAATTTCACCGAGCGAGAACTCCAGCAGCGCAACTTCGACTACATGGAGAAGTTCCGCCGCGAGAGCCTGCTCGAGAAGAGCTTCTACAACCTCACGGAGGACGAGATCAAGCGCATGCGCGAGGTGGTCGCGCGGCTCGCGCAGCGCATCAAGAACGTGCTCTCGATCCGCAAGCGGCGCTTGAAGCGCGGCAAGCTCGATCTGCACACGATGCTGCGCCGTAACGCCGGCCACGGCGGCGTACCGTTCGAGTTGATCTTCAAGCAGCGCAAAAAGGACCGGCCGAAGCTGGTGATCCTGTGCGACGTGTCGTCGTCGGTCGCGAACGTGTCGCGCTTCATGCTGCAGTTCATGTACAGCCTGCAGGAGTGCTTCACGAAGATCCGCTGCTTCGTGTTCGTCTCGGAACTCGGCGACGTGACGCCGATCTTCAAGGAGAAGGACATCAACGGGGCGATCGAGAAGGCGCTCGACGGCGGCGACGTGATCAACGTCTACACGCGTTCGAACTTCGGCGCCGCGTTCCACTACTTCTGGCAGAACTTTCTGTCCGCGGTCGACCAGAAGACGACGGTGTTGATCCTTGGCGACGCCCGTAACAACTACAACGACCCGCGCGCCTGGTGCCTGCGCGACGTCTACAACAAGGCCAAGGACGTGGTGTGGCTCAACCCCGAGAGCCCGAGCGCCTGGGGTTTCGGCGACAGCGTGATGGACAAGTATCTGCCGTACGTGGATGTCGCGGAAGAGTGCCGGAACTTGAAGCAGCTCTCGAAGGTGATCGATCGCCTGGTGCTGTAGCGGGCCGACGTCTCGAACCCGATCGTCGCCCGCGGCGCTCGCCGCACGAAACGCCCCGAAACACGAAGCCCCGCCGGAGTTTCCTCGGGCGGGGCTTCGATCAGGGCGGAGGGCGACGGATAGATGATGGGGGGTGAGAGGTTGGACATTTCTCGGAGAAGTGTCCTTATCCGCCGCCGCTCCAGAAAACGTTGAAAGGCATTATGGTCCGGGTCGCGCGCCATTGTCAAACGTCTTTTTGATAATTCTCCGAGGCCGACACAGATTCGTGTGCCCGCAGCCTGCGAGGCGGGGCCAGTGCCGCGATCTAGCGCGTCGCCAAGCGGCGAACGGGCGCCGCCAAAGGCCGGAAAACCCCGTAACTCCGCTGGTTTCGCCCCGGCAGTGCGGGTAAGGTCCGCCGCGAATGGCGCGCCGCTTCCACATCCGAACGTACGGCTGTCAGATGAACGCCCATGACTCGGAGAAGGTGGCGAACCTGCTCCATCACGCGGGCTTTGCGCGGGCCGAGGATGAGGCTGACGCCGATCTCGTGGTGGTGAACACCTGCTCGATCCGCGAGAAGGCGGAGCACCGCCTCTACACCGACCTCGGCATCCTGCGGCTTTGGAAGGCGGAACGCCCCGGCCGCATGATCGGGATTGGCGGCTGCGTCGCGCAGCAGGAGGGCGACGGCCTGCTGAGCCGCTACCCGCAGATCGATTTCGCGTTCGGCACGCACAACGTCCGCTTCGTGCCCGAGATGGTTGCCGCGGCGACGCGCGGCGAACGGGAAGCCCGCTTCGAAGACGACCTCAGCCTCGGGCGCTTCGAGTTGCCGGAACGCCACCCGGGCTTTGCGCCCGAGACCCCAGGCCGCGCCTACCTCACGGTGATGGAGGGCTGCGATCTGTTCTGCTCGTTCTGCATCGTGCCCTTCACGCGCGGCCGGGAGATCTCGCGGCCCGCTGCTGCGATCCTCGCGGAAGCGCGCGATCTCGCCGCACGCGGCGTTCGCGAACTCACGCTGCTCGGCCAAACCGTGAACGCCTACGGGCGCCACGACGTGCGTCGCGGTCGCAGCGCCGCTGCCGGGACGCTCGCTTTCGGCGATCTCCTCACCGCGCTCGCCGAGATCCCCGGTATCGAGCGCCTTCGCTACACGAGCCCGCACCCGATCTTTTTCGATGAAGCGTTGGTGCGCGCCCACGCGGATCTCCCGCAGCTCTGCCCGCACGTACACATGCCCGTGCAGAGCGGCTCCGACCGCATGCTCGGCGTGATGCGGCGTCGCTACACGGTGAGCGAGTACCGGGAGATCGCCGCTGCGCTGCGGCGCGCACGGCCCGACATCGCGCTCACGACCGATCTGATCGTCGGGCACCCCGGCGAAACGCGCGCAGATTTCGAGGCGTCGCTCGCGCTTGTCCGCGAGGTCGGTTTCGTCGACAGCTACTCGTTCAAGTACTCGCCCCGCCCGGGCACCGCCTCTGCGGAGCTGCCCGACGCCGTGGCCCCGGACGAATCGCAGGCCCGGCTCGTCGAGCTGCAGGAACTCCAGCGTCAGCTCACGTTCGCGGCTCACCGCGCGCGCGTCGGCACGCACACCTCCGTGCTCGTCGAGGGCGCCAGCCGGCGTGGGCAAGCCGGGCCGGCTGGCGTACCGCTGCAAGGCCGCGACCCCTACCACCGCGTCGTGAACTTCCGCGTGGCCGAGCAGCGCGCGCCCGCGGCGGGTTCGCTGATCGAGATTGCAATCGTCGAAGCCACCCCGCACTCGCTGATCGGTTCGCTCGCTGGGGAGCAGCTTCCGCTGAATCTGCCGCCGCGCGCGGCCGATCAACCGGCGCGGTCTGCAGCCTGAGGGGCAGCGGGCCGCGTCTTCTCTGTGTTTTCATCGCTGTGGCAGTTCGATCTGGAGGGGCGCCGTGAGTCAGGGCCGGATCCTGGCAGTCGATGATCAGCTGTATTTCCGGGTCTACCTGGAGGACTTGCTGCGCGATGCCGACTACGAGGTCGTCACGCTCGCGAACGGCGCGGATGCGCTGGCCGCACTCGAGACCGGCGACGCCTTCGACGTGGTGATCACGGACCTCGTGATGCCGGGCATGGACGGCAGCGAACTCGTGCAGCGCGTGAAGGAGCGCTGGCCGGCTCAGGAGATCGTGGTCGTCACGAGCCTCGGCGATGTGAGGACCGCGGTCGATGCGATGAAGCTCGGGGCGACGGATTATCTGCTGAAGCCGCTCGATCGCCCCGCGCTCCTGCGCACGCTGACCGCGATCCGCGATCGCCGCCGAATGCGCGAAGAAAACCGGCGGCTGACGGTCGAGAACCTCGAGCACCTGAGCATTTTCGCGCAGTACGAGCGTTTGCTGGCGCTGTTCGGCACGCAATCCGTCGAGGCGCTGGCGGACCGCATCGTCGAGATGTTGTGCCTCGAAACGAACGCCCACGGCGGCATCGCTTGGGTGGGGCGCGCCGAGGCTCCCGAGCGTTTGCGCCTCGCGGGCGTGAGCGGCCTCGTGCGCGTCGAGGGTGAGAGCAGCGAGTTGCACGCGGGGCGCTTGCCCGAGGCGCTCGCGGGGCTCGCAGAACCCGGGGCGCGGCCGCTGCGCGGAGTCATCGGAGACGAGTCGCCGCGCGCCTGCCTTTACGTGCCGCTCACCCGCGCCGGCCGGCTGCTCGGCATCGTGCGCCTCAACGACAAGCTCGACGGCAGCGAGTTCAGCGACGCGGACGCCGCGGTCGCCGAGCGCCTCAGCGCCTTCGCGGGCCAAGCGCTCGCCAATTCCTTCGCCGTCCGCGCGCTCGAGAATCGGTCCTTCCGCAATCCCGTGACGCGCGCCTACACGAAGGCTTATCTCGACGACATCGTGGACAACGAGGTCCAGAAGTCGCGCCGCTTCACGCGCAGCTTCTCGCTCGTGCGAATCGAGATCGACCGCCTCGACGAGGCCTGGGCGGGCCAGCCGCATGGCGAAGTCGCGGCGCTGCTCGAAGGCATCGCTACGGAGATCTCGCGCGTCCTGCGCTCGGCCGACATCTTCGCGGCGGAAGGCGATGGGCTCTACTTCGCGCTCCTGCCTGAGACGGACGGCGTCGGGGCCGCAGTGGGCAAGCGTCGCCTGCGCGGCGCGATCGAGCGCTCCGCCGGGTTGCGCAACCTCCCCGAGTCGCCGGTCGTGTTGGCCTCGGCCGTCTCATTCCCGGCCGATGGCGTTACCGGAGACGCGCTTTGGACGACCCTCGCGGCCCGCATCGACGACGATCGCGCGAGCTTCGTGCGCGCGCGTTCGCTCGAGCAAGCGCCATTCCGCGGGCTGGTGGACGCGCTGCTCGGAGAAGCGGACTCCGCGGGCGCCGCCTTCTCCGAGCAGGCAATGCTCTTCTTGCTCGGCGAGATCGCGCGCCGCCCCCACGAGCGCGGCCTCCTCTTTCTCGCGCCAGGCGCAGGCGTCAGTGCGCCCCTGCGCAGCGCGCTCGACCAACTGCGCAGCGTGACCAGCAAGACCGAGGTCATCATGGTCGCCGAGCGCGCGGCGGACGAGCCGCCCGGACTGCCGGTGACGTGGGTCTCGCCGCTGCGCGCGGGCACCGACGCAGCGTTCGCGGTGTACTTCGGCGATCGGCCTGCCTATGCGCTCGTTCGTGAACTCCGCGGCGACGCGCGTGAAGTGTCGCTGTATCACACGGCGGATCGGGTGCTGGTGGAACAGCTCACGTTCCAGCTCGGCCGCGATCTGGGGATTCCCATCGGTGGATGACACGGTCCTAATCGCTGACGCCAACCGCGAACGTGCGCGGCTGCTTGCGCGCGCTCTCAGCGATCGCGGCTTCGGCGTGAGCTTCGCCGAAAACGGCGCGGCAGCGCTCGAAGCCACGCTCACGGAGTTGCCCGACGCCTTGGTCGCGATGGAAGCGCTGCCGCTGATCGAAGCGCCGCGGCTCGCGGAGATTCTGCGCGCGAACCCGCGCACGCGCGGCGTGCGGCTCCTCTACGTCGGCGCCGACGCTTCCGTACAGCGCGGCATCTTCGACGACACGCTGACGGACCCAAGCAGCGCGGCGGCTCGCGTCGAGGCGCTGCTCGGCAAGCGCGAACAGCTCGGCCCTGTGGAGCGCGCAAGCGCTGGCGAGAGCGCGGTCGAGGGCTCGCTCGCGCAGATCGGTTTTGCGGACGTGCTGCAACTGCTGCACCAGAACCGGCGCACGGGACGCCTCGCAATCACGCGCGGGGACGGCTCGCAAGCGGGCGATCGCGGTGAAGCGTGGCTGCGCGACGGCAACATCGTGCAAGCGAAAGTCGCTCCGCGCGCGCAGGACGAGAAGGCGCTCTATCGCATGCTCGGTTGGCGCGAGGGGAGTTTCTCCTTCACGCCGAGCGACGAGGCGCGGCCGGTTCGCATCCAGGCGCCGACGCGCGCGCTCTTGCTCGAAGGCATGCGCCAACTCGACGAGTGGGGCCGGCTCGCGCGCGGGCTGCCCCCGGATTCAGCGCACGTGGTGCTCGCGGTTCCGCGCAACCAGATTCCGCGCGTCGTACACCCGGTGGCGCAGGAAGTGCTGCTGCTGCTCGAGGCGTACGACGACGTGCGCGCGATCGTCGATCACTGCACGCACTCGGATTATCAGGTGCTGCGCACGCTGCAGACGCTGATCGATCGCGGCATCGTGCGGCTGCGCCGCGACCGCGAGCGCCGCACCGGCGCCGCTGGCGGCGCGCTCTTCGACGCCGTGCAAGTGAAGCGTTTCCGCGAGTGGCAAGAGAGCGGGCGGCCGCGAGGCGCGCCGCTCGCGCCGGCAAAGCTGCTGCTCGCGTCCGCCGATCCCGACGCGACCCGCGATCTCGTGCGCGCGCTCGCGCAGCTACCGGGCGTCGTACTCGTTGGCGCTGGCGCCGCGGCCAACGACGACTTCGTTCCGCTCGCCATCCTCGCGGTGGCGGACGGCCTCTCGCTCGAGCTCGTGCACCTGCCCGCGAGCAAGCGCTTCGCGCCACTCTGGCCGACGGCCGCCTACGGCGCCCTCGGCTTGCTGCTGCTGCACGCGTCGCCCGTGAGTGAGTCCGAAGCAGAGTTGCGTGCCCTCACCGAAACCTTCCAGCGCATTCCGAATGGCCGGACCTTCCACGTGCTCTTGCTGCGCAAGGGTGAGCGTGTGGAGCCCGAAGAGATCCAGGAGAAGCTCGCCGTGCTGAGCAACGCTTCGCTGTTCCTGCTGCACCTCGATGGCGAGCGCGACGCTGAGCCGCTGCTGCGCACGATGCTCGCGCGGGTGATGCCATGAATCCGGTGGAGTGGGAGCGCTTCCCGTTGTTCGCAGACTTGAGTCAGAGGGATTTGCGCCTGCTCGAGGATCTGGCCGAGGAACAGTTCCTGAAGGCCGGCGAGATTCTGTGCCTCGAGGGCAGCGAGGGGGACGGCGCGCTCTTGCTCGTGGACGGCGCGCTCGACTGCTCGCGCGCAGGGCTCGGTGATCTCGGCCGCATCGACGCGCCGGCTGCGCTCGGCATGGCCTCACTCGCGCTCACCGCCAATCGCGAGGCGTCGCTCAAGGCGGCGACGCCCGCGCGTGTGCTGCTGCTCACACGCCCCGCGTTCCATCGCTTCTCGCAGGATGCGCCGGCTGCCGCGGTGCGCGTGCTGGAAGGCGTCGTTCGCGATCTCGCTGGCGCAATGCACGGCGGAATCGAAGCGCTACTGCCGCCCCGCGGTTGACCGTCGGAAATCACCTTCTTAGACTCGCGCGCCATTCCGAGGCGCGCTGACGAGAGCCTCTCCTCTTGGGCGAGGTGCATCTCGGCGCCGACAGAAGTGGCGGAGGCGCGATGGACGACAGTCGAATCCGAGAGGCGCTCACCTTCGACGACGTGCTGCTCGTGCCGGGCGCGTCCGAAGTGCAGCCCAGGGACGTCTCCCTAACTACTTCGCTGACGCGCGAGATCGAGCTGCACATGCCGATCGTGTCGGCGGCGATGGACACCGTCACCGAACACGCGACCGCGATCTGTCTCGCGCAGCACGGCGGCATCGGCGTGATTCACCGCAACCTTTCGACCGAGGCGCAGGCCGGCGAAGTCGACAAGGTGAAGCGCTCCGAGTCGGGCATGATCGTCGATCCGATCACGCTGCCGCCCGATCAGACGATCCGCGAAGCGATGGACGTGATGGCGCGATACCGCATCTCGGGCGTGCCGATCGTGAAAGGCGGCAAGGCCGTCGGCATTCTCACCAATCGCGATCTGCGCTTCGTGAAGGACGCGAGCCGCGCGATTTCGAGCGTGATGACCAAGGACGGGCTGGTGACGGTGCCGCCCGGCACGACGCGCGAGCGCGCGAAGGAACTGCTGCACGAGCACCGCATCGAGAAGCTGCTCGTGGTGGACGCGAGCGGCACGCTGCGCGGACTGATTACGATCAAGGACATCGAGAAGAGCGAGAAGTTTCCGAGCGCCTCGAAGGACGCACGCGGCCGTCTGCGCTGCGGCGCCGCGATTGGCGCGGGCCCGGATCGGCTCGAGCGCGCGCAGGCGCTGGTGAACGCGGGCGTCGATGTGATCGTGGTCGATACCGCGCATGGGCATTCGCTGTCCGTGCTCGAGACGATCGCCCTGGTGCGCCGCGCGTTTCCGGAACTGCCGATCATCGGCGGCAATGTCGCGACGGCCGAGGGCGCGGAGGCGCTCGTCAAGGCCGGCGTGTCGGGCGTGAAGGTGGGCGTCGGCCCCGGCTCGATCTGTACGACGCGCGTCGTCGCGGGTGTTGGCGTGCCGCAGCTCACCGCCATAATGGATGCCGCGAGCACGGCCTCGCGCTTCGGTGTGCCGGTGATCGCCGACGGCGGCATCAAGTACTCAGGTGACGTGGTGAAGGCGCTCGCCGCGGGCGCCGGCTGCGTGATGATCGGCTCGCTGTTCGCGGGCACCGACGAGTCGCCCGGCGAAGTCATCCTCTACCAGGGCCGCTCTTACAAGGTCTACCGCGGCATGGGCTCGCTCGGCGCGATGGCCGACGGCAGCAAGGATCGATACTTCCAAGGCGACGTCGAAGACAATCGCAAGCTCGTGCCCGAAGGGATCGAGGGACGCGTGCCGTACCGCGGCAGCCTCTCGAGCAGCATCCACCAATTGATTGGCGGTTTGCGCGCGGGCATGGGTTATTGCGGCGCCGCTACGCTCGGCGATTTGCGCGACAAAGCGCGCTTCGTGCGCATCTCGCAGGCAGGCCTCGTCGAGAGCCACGTCCACGACGTGATCATCACCAAGGAGGCGCCGAACTACAGGATTGACTAGAGAGATCCGGGACGTGGCGAGCCAGGGATCCCGGTTGCCTCGGTACTGATTGCAGAGCGGATGCAGCAGGCGAGGCTGCGCGTCGCTGCTGATCCGCCTCGCTCTGGTCCGTCGATCGAGGCAATCCATCCAAGAAAGAGCCAATGCTCGCAGACGCCCACGCTGACCGAATCCTGATTCTCGATTTTGGCGCTCAGTACAGCCAACTGATCGCGCGCCGCATTCGCGAGCAGCGCGTGTATTGCGAGATCCAGCCGCCGAACTGGCCCCTGGCGAAGATCCGTGCATTCGCGCCGAAAGGCATCGTGCTCTCGGGCGGGCCGTCGAGCGTGTACGCCGAAGGCGCGCCGAGCGTCGATCCGGGCATTTACGAGCTGGGCGTGCCGGTGCTCGGCATTTGTTACGGGCAGCAGCTGATGGCGCACCAGCTGGGTGGCGTGGTCGAGAAGGCCGACGCGCGCGAGTACGGCCGCGCGGCGCTCCACGTCGAGAAGAAGCATGCGCTGTTCGACGGGCTCGATGACGCCGATCGCAACGTCTGGATGAGCCATGGCGACCGCGTGCTGCGCTTGCCCGAGGGCTTCGAGGTGATCGCTACGAGCGCGAACTCGCCGTTCGCCGCAGTGGCGCACCGCACGCGGCCATTGATGGGCGTGCAGTTTCACCCCGAGGTGCTGCATACCGAAGGCGGCGACGTGATCCTGCGCAACTTCGCGCTCGCTGTGTGCGGCTGCGCGGGAAGCTGGACGGTTGACGCGTTCGTCGACGGCGCGGTGCGCCGCGTGCGCGAGCAAGTGGGCGCAGGGCGCGCGATCTGCGGGTTGTCAGGTGGCGTCGATTCCTCGGTCGCCGCGGCGCTCGTCCACCGCGCGATCGGCGATCGACTGACCTGCATCTTCGTCGACCACGGTCTGCTCCGCGAAGGGGAGCGCGGCGAGGTAGAGCGGGTCTTTGCCGAAAACATGCACGTGCGACTGATTACGGTCGACGCTAGCGATCGCTTCTTGTCCGCGCTTTCGGGAATCGCGGACCCTGAGAAGAAGCGCAAGCTGATCGGGCGCCTGTTCATCGAGGTGTTCGACGAAGAGGCCGCCAAGCTCGGCGGCGCTGATTTCCTCGTTCAGGGCACGCTCTATCCCGACGTGATCGAGAGCGTCTCGGTGCGCGGCCCCTCCGCGACGATCAAGACACACCACAATGTGGGCGGCTTGCCGGAGCACATGCGGTTCGCGCTGGTCGAGCCGCTGCGCGAGTTGTTCAAAGACGAAGTGCGCGCCGCGGGCCGGCAATTAGGGCTGCCAGCGGTGATGGTCGGCCGGCACCCGTTCCCGGGCCCGGGCCTCGCGATCCGCGTGATCGGCGAGGTGACGCGCGAGCGGCTAGCGATCCTGCGCCGCGCCGACGCGATTCTGATCGAAGAGATTCGCCGCGCGGGTTGGTACGACCAGATCTGGCAGGCCTTCGCGGTGTTCCTGCCAATCCGGAGCGTCGGCGTGATGGGCGACGAGCGCACGTACGAGAACACGATCGCGCTGCGCTGCGTGTCGTCGGCGGATGCGATGACGGCGGACTGGTCGCGGCTCCCGCACGAGCTGCTCGCGACGATCTCGAACCGCATCACGAACGAAGTGAAGGGCGTGAACCGCGTGGTCTACGACGTCTCGTCGAAGCCGCCCGCGACGATCGAGTGGGAGTAGGGCGGTGGCCGTTCCCTTTACCCATCTCCATCTGCATACGCAGTACTCGCTGCTCGACGGCGCGATCAAGCACAACCCGCTGTTCGAGCGCATGAAGGCGCTCGGGCAAGAGGCGGTCGCAATGACCGACCACGGCAACTTGTTCGGCGCGGTCGAGTTCTACGAGAAGGCCCTCGCGAACAAAGTGAAGCCGATCATCGGCTGCGAGGCCTACATCGCGGCGGGTTCGCGCTTCGACAAGGAGAAGCGCGACAAGGACGCGTCGGGGTTCGACGCGATCAGCCACCAATTGCTGATCGCCACGAACGAGATCGGTTACCAGAACCTGATGGTCTTGATCTCGAAGGCCTACCTCGAAGGGTTCTACTACAAGCCGCGCATCGACCTCGAGTTGCTCGCGAGACACAGCGAAGGGCTGATTACGACGTCGGGCTGCCTCTCGTCGCTCGTGTCGCGGCGCGTGCTCGCCGGCGAGATGGACGCGGCCTGGCGAGTCGCAGAAGAGTTCTCGCGCATGTTCCCGGGCCGTTACTACCTGGAGTTGCAGCGGCACGGCATTCCCGATCAAGATCGCGTGAACGCCGAGCTGCTCAAGATGGCCTCGGATCTGCGCCTGCCGCTGCTCGCCACCAACGACGCGCACTACCTCGAGCAGGGCGATCACGAGCACCACGACGCGCTGCTCTGCATCGGCACCGCCGCAAACATCGACGACCCGAATCGCTTCCGCTTCGACGGGCGCGGCTTCTACGTGAAGAGCGGCGAGGAGATGCTCGAACTCTTCCACGATCATCCGCAGGCCGTGCACAGCTCAATGGAGATCGCGGAGCGCTGTTCGCTCGAGATTCCGATGGGCACGTATCACATGCCCGAGTTCCAGGTGCCGGCCAACACCACGCGCGAGGCGGTGCTGGCCCTGGAATCGCGGCTGGGCCTGCGCACGCGGCTTGGCCTCGCACCCGACGAGCCGCTGCCGGAGAAGTACGCGCCCTACGCGAAGCGCCTCGACTACGAACTCGGCGTCATCCAGCAGATGGGTTTCGCGGGCTATTTCCTAATTGTTGCGGATTTCATCGGCTACGCGCGCAAGAGCGGTATTCCCGTAGGCCCGGGCCGCGGCTCCTCGGCGGGCAGTCTGGTTGCGTACAGCCTAGGCATTACGGGCGTCGACCCGATCGAGTACGACATCATCTTCGAGCGCTTCCTGAACCCCGAGCGCGTGTCGATGCCCGACATCGATGTCGATTTCTGCATGCGCGGCCGCGCGCAAGTCATCAAGTACGTGAGCGACAAGTACGACGAGCCCGGCCGCGGCGACGACGGCCGCAAAGTCGCGCAGATCATCACGTTCGGAACGCTGCAAGCGCGCGCTGTGCTGCGCGACGTCGGCCGCGTGATGGGGTTGCCGTACGGCGATGTCGATCGCATCGCGAAGCTGATTCCAGAGACGCTCGGCATCAAGATCGAAGACGCGCTCGCGCAAAGCCCCGAGCTGCGCGCGCGCGTCGAGGCGGACGGGCAGATTGCCAAGCTGATCGAAACGGGCCGGCGTCTCGAGGGGCTCACGCGGCACGCCTCGACGCACGCGGCGGGCGTCGTGATCGGCGACCGGCCGCTGATCCAGCTCGCGCCGCTCTACCGCGATTCGAAGACCGGCGACGTGCTCGTGCAATACGACATGCGCTGCGTCGAGAAGATCGGCCTGATCAAGTTCGACTTCCTCGGCCTGCGCACGCTGACGGTGCTCGCCGACGCTGAACGCAACGTGCGCGCCAGCGGCGTGGTCGGTTTCGAGGTCGAGAGAGTTCCACTCGACGATTCGGCGTCCTTCGACCTGTTATGCCGCGGCGACACCGAAGGCGTGTTCCAGATGGAATCGTCCGGCATGACCGATCTCGTGACGAAGCTGAAGCCGCGCACGTTCAAGGAGATCATCCCGCTGATCGCGCTCTACCGGCCGGGCCCGCTGGGTGCGGGCATGGTCGAGGATTATGTCGCGCGCAAACACGGGCAGGCGCGAGTCGAGTACCTGGTCCCCGAGCTCGCAGTGCTGCTGGCCGAGACGCTCGGCGTGATCGTCTATCAGGATCAGGTGCTGCAGATCGCGAACCGGCTCGCCGGCTACACGCTCGGCGAGGCCGATTTGCTCCGGCGCGCGATGGGGAAAAAGAGCTCCAAGGATTTTGCGAAGCATCGCGATAAGTTCGTCGACGGCTGCGCCGCCAACAAGATCGACCCGAAGAAGGCGGCGACGCTGTTCGACCAGATCGCGGAGTTCGCCGAGTACGGCTTCCCGAAGGCGCACTCGACGGCTTACGCGTTCCTGACTTATCAGACCGCGTACCTGAAGGCGAACCACCCGCGCGAGTTCCTGGCGGCGCTGCTCTCGATCGAGGCCAGCAATCACGAGAAGCTCGCGCGCTACATCGCCCACGCGCGCGATCGCAAGATCGACGTGCTCCCGCCCGACGTCAACGAATCGCAGCGCGACTTCACGCCGGCGGCGTCAGGAATTCGCTTCGGGCTCGCAGGCGTGAAGAACGTCGGGGAGGGCGCGATCGAGTCGATTCTCGGCGTGCGCGCCGAGAGCGGCGCGTTCAAGTCGCTGCACGATTTCGCGAGCCGCGTCGATTCGCGCAAAGTGAACCGGCGCGTCGTCGAGAGCCTCGTGAAGTGCGGCGCCTACGATGGGCTGCACAAGAACCGCGCCGCGGTGTGGAACGCGCTCGACGCTGCGCTCGAGAGCGGCGCCGCGGAGCAGCGGGACCGCGAGATCGGGCAGGAGAGCCTGTTCGGCGAGATGGGCGGCGCGCGCGGGGGCGCAGCTGGCGATCTGCCGGATGCGCCGCCGTGGACCGAAGCGGAGCGCCTCTCGAACGAAAAGGAAGTGCTCGGCTTCTACGTGACCGGGCACCCGCTCGAAGCGCATGCAGTCGCGCTCGACCGCTTCACGGATGTCTCCGCCGCGAGCGCCTCCGAGCGCGTCGGCCGCGACGTGCGCGCGGGTGGAGTCATTACTGCGCTGCGCGAGACGCGCACGCGCCGCGGCCAAACCATGGGCTTTGCGACGCTCGAGGACGCGACCGGCGTCTTCGAGCTGGTGATCTTTGCCGAGCCGTTCGGCGTGCACCGCACGCTGCTGAAGCGCGCGCTCGAATCCACGACGCAAACGGGCGGCGGCGTGCTGCCGGTGATCGTGTCGGGCTCGCTCGAGAGCGCCGAGCCGCCGCGCATGATCGTGCGCGATCTCTATTCGCTCGCCGAGGCGGAGGAGAAACTCGCCGCGCGCGTGACGATCCGTCTGCTCGGGCCGGAGTCGACGCGCGACCGCATCGCGGCGTTGAAGGCCGTACTCGGCAAGCACGGTGGCGATTGCTCGGTGGTGCTGCACGTGACGCTTCCCGGCGAGAGCGAGACGCTGATCTCGCTGCCCGACACGCTCCGCGTGACGCCCAGCGATGCGCTGCTCCGCGACGTGGACGCGCTGTTCGGGCGGCATGTCTCGGAGGTCGCGCTGTGAGGCGCTTCGCTGCGGCGGCGGCGGTGCTCGTGGTGCTCGCCGCAGCGGCGGTCAGCGCGTCCGAGGCGCTGCGTGTGCAGGCCGACGGAGTCGCTGCGCTGCCCGCGCGAAAACGTGGCGACCCGGCGCCGAGACCGCCGGACGCCGCCACGCTTCGCGCGCTCCGCCAGACGGCGCTGACGAACGGCATCGAGACGGCGGTGCTCAGCTACGCGAGCCAACTCGCGCGCGAAGAGACTCGCGCGGACGAGGCGGCGCTGCGCAGCGCGCTCGGCGATCTCGCGGGCTACACGCTCGGCCACGGCGTGCTGGCGGATCTGGGGCCGCGCGAGGTCCAGCCGAAGCTGCTGCCGGGCGATCCGCCGCCGCATCCGCGCCTCGCCTCCGATCCCGTCCCGATGGAGCACGCCTGGCGAATTGAGGCCATCGTCGATGCCGAGCGCGTGCTCGCGGCGCTCCAGTCTGCCGGGCTCGCGTTCGCGAGCGGCGAAGCTGGAGGCACGGCCTTCGAGGTTGTTCTCGAAGCCCCTTACGACGCGCAAGGGCTCGCGGCGCTTCGGGCGCGGCTAACGGCACTCGGCGCTGAGCGGGTGGTGCCGCGGCGCTTTAGCGCGGAGGCGGTCGCGCTTTCGGTGCGCGGGCTTTCTGCAGAGCTGTTGTTGCGGCGTCTCGCGAGCGAACCGCCCAGCGGTTTCTCGGCCGAAACGCGCGCGTCCGATGTGGAAGCGGGAGCCGTTCGGGTGCGGCTCACGCCTGCGCCCCCGCAGCCCGCGGCATCCGCGCCCTGAGAAGCCGCGCCGAATCGCCGCTTTGTTTGACACCCCATGCCCAAAACGGTATTGAATTCGCCCCGTTAGAGGCTTTTTAGACACGTAGCTCAGTTGGTTAGAGCGCCGCCTTGACATGGCGGAGGTCGGCGGTTCGAGCCCGCCCGTGTCTACCAATCGTGCGAGTCACAGCACCCGAGTCGCCGGATCCTGCATGTTGCTTTCGATTCACCACCGTTCATGAGCTCGGTCGAGGTCGGTCTTCCCGACGGTCGAACGCTCACGGTGCCTTCCGGTGCGACGGTGCTGGAAGCTGCTGCGCAGATCGGACGCGGGCTCGCGAAGGCGGCCCTCGCGGGCCGGGTCGAGGGCAAACTCGTCGACCTGCGCTCGCGCATTACCCGCAACATTGCGCTGCAAATCGTGACGGATCGCGATGCGCAGGCGGGCGAAGTGATTCGTCACTCGGCCGAACACGTGATGGCCGACGCCGTGAAGCGCCTCTTCCCCGAAGCGCAGGTGGACGCCGGCCGATCCGATCACAGCGAGAAATTTCAATACGACTTCAAAGTCGCGCGGCCGTTCACGCCTGATGACCTCGCCAAGATCGAAGCCGAGATGAAGCGCATTCTCGCCGAGGGCGCCGAGTTCACTCGCGAAGTCGTGACGCGCGAACAAGCTCGGGCGCTGTTCGCCGGGCTGGGCGAAGAGCTGAAGCTCTCGCGTCTCGACGACATTCCGGACGGCGAAGAGATCACAGTGTTCCGGCACGGCCAATTCGTCGATTTGTGCCGTGGCCCGCACGTGCAGAACACCCAGCAGATCGGCGCCGTGAAGCTGCTCGAATCGTCGGGTAATTATTGGCGCGGCGACGAGCGCAACCCGATGCTGCAGCGCATCTACGGCACGGCCTTCGCGTCGCAGAAGGAACTCGACGCGCACCTCGCGCGAGTCGAGGAGGCGCGCGCCCGCGATCATCGGCGCGTCGGCGTCGCGCTCGAGCTGTTTCACCTCGATCCGCTCTCGCCGGGCGCGCCGTTCTGGCTGCCGAAGGGCATGGCGCTCTACAACGGCCTCGTCTCGTTCGTGCGCTCGCTCTATCCCAAGTACGGTTATCAGGAAGTGATGGCGCCGCAGTTGTTCCGCGCCGAGCTGTTCAAGACCTCCGGCCACTACGAGAACTTCTACGACGACATGTTCTGGTTCGCCGATGAAGGCCAAGAGCTGGGCGTGAAGGGCATGAACTGCCCGGGCCACTGCCACCTGTTCGGCCTGAAGAAGCGCAGCTACCGCGACCTCCCGCTGCGCCTCGCGGAGTTCTCGCGGCTCCACCGCAACGAGCGCAGCGGCACGCTCACGGGCCTCGCCCGCGTGCGCTCGTTCGCGCAGGACGACGCGCACATCTACTGCGAACCCGAGCAGGTCGAGCGCGAGATCCATCGCTTCTTCGAGATGATGAGCGAGATCTATGGTGCGCTCGGGCTCTCCGGCGTGAGCTACGCGGTCTCGACACGGCCCGAGAGTGGCTACATCGGCGATCCAGCCGACTGGGAGCGCGGAGCGCAGCAGTTGATCGCAGCGGTCGAGAGCGCGGGCTTCGCATGCGCGATCAAGCCGGGCGAGGCGGCCTTCTACGGCCCGAAGATCGAGTGCGACGTGCGCGACACGATCGGGCGCGCCTGGACTCTTGGCACCATGCAGATGGACATGGCGATGCCCGGCCGCTTCGGGCTCCGCTACATCGGCCGCGACGGCAAGGAGCACCAGCCCGCGATGCTGCACCGCGCAGTGCTCGGCTCGCTCGAGCGCTTCATCGCGCTCTACATCGAGCACACCGCCGGCGACTTCCCGCTCTGGCTCGCGCCGGTGCAAGTCGTGGTGCTCCCGATCGCCGATCGCCACCACGAGTACGCGCAGAAAGTGCAGGCCGCCCTAACAGCCGCCGGGCTGCGCGTGGAACTCGATGACCGCGCCGAGAAGCTCAACTACAAGATTCGCGAAGCCGAGCTGCAGAAGGTTCCGGTGATGGTCGTCGCTGGCGACCAAGAGCAGGCGGCCGGTACGGTGACTCCCCGCTATCGCGGGAGAGTCGAACGCAATGCCGCGGCGCAGGCGATCGACGCCTTCGTCGCGGATCTCGCTGCGCGAGTCGCGCGGCGGGAGTCATAGGGCCGCTCGCGGCGATCGTCCGCGCGCAGGGCCGCAGTAGAAGGAGGGTACGAGCATCGCCGAGAAGGACACGACACGCGTGAACGAGCGCATCCGCGCTCGCGAGATTCTGGTCATTGGCGCCGAGGGCGAACAGCTCGGCATAATGACTCCCGAAGCCGCGATCGAGAAGGCGGTCGAATCCGGGCTCGATCTCGTCGAAGTTGCGCCCAACGCCAAGCCGCCAGTTTGCCGGATCATGGATTACGGCAAGTACAAGTACGAGCAGAAGAAGAAGACCCAGGCGGGCAAGGCGAAGGGCAAGGGACGCACCGCTCAGCTCAAGGAAGTGAAGATGCGCCCCGCGACCGACGAGCACGATCTTCAGTTCAAGCTGAAGAACGCGCGTCGCTTCTTGATCGACGGCGATAAAGTCAAAGTGACAGTGACGTTCAAGGGCCGCGAGATGGCGCACCGAAAGTCGGGCTACGAGAAGCTCGACCAAGTGCGCGCCGTGCTCGGCGAACTCGTGACGGTCGAGAGCAACCCCCAAATGATGGGGCGCTCGCTCTCGATGACGCTCGTCCCGAACCGGGAAGTGGCGGACGCCATGCGCCGGGTCGAGGAGCAGGAGGCGGCGCGTCAATCCGAAGCCGACAAGCTCGCGAGCGCCGAAGCGCCCGCCGAAACCACACACGCCTGATTCAATCGCGGTGCCGCGTTCGCGGGCCGCCCGGAGACGACAATGCCGAAGATGAAAACGCACAAGGGCGCGAAGAAGCGCATCAAGCGGACAGCGAGCGGCAAGCTCATGTACCAGAAGCGCAACAAGCGCCATATCCTCACCAAGAAGTCCAGCAAGCGGAAGCGCCAGCTTCGTAACGAGGGCGTGCTCTCGCCCGGCGACGCCAAGAAGGTGGATCGGCTGCTTCCGTACTGAGAACGCGAGGCGGATCAGCGGCAGCCTCAATGGCTGCCCGCTGCATCCGCTCTAGAAGAACGAACGAGACAAAGGAGACCTGTCATGGCACGTATCAAGCGCGGCGTCACCAAGCGACGTCGGCACAAGAAGATCCTGGATGCCGCAGAGGGTTATTGGGGCGCGCGCAGCAAGCTCGTGCGCCGCGCGCGCGAGACGGTCGAGCGCGCCTGGAAGTACGCCTACCGCGACCGCCGCCAGAAGAAGCGCGATTTCCGCAGCCTCTGGATCGCACGCATCAACGCTGCGGCGCGCGAGCACGGGCTCTCGTACAGCGTGTTGATTCACGGCCTCGCGAAGGCCGGCGTGACACTCGACCGCAAGAACCTCGCGGATCTCGCAGTCGCCGATCCGAGAGCGTTCGGTGAGCTCGCGAGAGCCGCCAAGGCGAACGCGTAGGCAGCGCCGTGCCCTCCGCCGCGGAGCAGTTGGGCGCGATCCTGCACGAGGCGGAGCCCGTGCTCGCGGCGGCGCGCTCGCTGCAGGAGCTCGTGGAGCTGCGCGCGCGCTTCTTGGGGAAGAAGGGCAGCGTGTCGGGCGTGTTGCGCACGCTCGGCGCTTTGCCGCCCGAGGAACGCGCTGAACTCGGCGCCGCGGCGAACCGCGCGAAGGCGGAGATCGAGCGCTTCGCGGACGCACGCGAGGCCGTGCTCAGCGCGGCCGTGCGCGATGCCGCGCTGGCCGAGCGCAAGCTCGACGTCACGCTGCCGGGCGCCGCTGCGCCGCGCGGTCACATACATCCCGTGAGTGCGGTCGAGCTCTCGATGCACCAGTTCTTCGCCGGGCTGGGCTATTCGATCGAGGATGGCCCCGAGGTCGAGACCGACTGGAACAATTTCGGCGCGCTGAACTTCCCCGACGACCACCCGGCGCGCGATACGCAGGACACCTTTTTCGTCGAAGGCGGCAACCTGTTACGGACGCAGACCTCGAACGTGCAGATTCGCGGTATGACGGGGAGGCAGCCGCCGTTTCGATTCATCACGACGGGCCGCGTCTACCGCATGGACCTCGACGCGACGCACTACCCGATGTTCCACCAGATCGAGGGCTTCTGCGTTGGGCCGGACGTCACGTTCGGCGATCTCAAGGGCACGCTCTACGCCTTCGCGCGCCACTTGTTCGGACTCAACACGGAGCTGCGTTTCCGCGCGCACTTCTTTCCCTTCACGGAGCCCAGCGCCGAGATGGACTTCCGCTGGGGCGAGCGTTGGCTCGAGTGGGGCGGCTGCGGAATGATCCACCCGGCCGTGCTGCGCAACTGCGGCATCGACCCGGAAGCGCACCAGGGTTTCGCTTTCGGCATGTCGCTCGATCGTCCCGCCATGGACCGTGTCGGCATTCCTAATATCCAGGCTCTTTTCGAGGGCGACGTGCGCGTGCTGGAGCAGTTCTGATGCGCGTCGCGCTCGGCTGGCTCTCGGAGTGGATCGAGTTTCCCGCGCTGGACGAGCTCGCCGAGCGGCTCACCACCGCAGGCATCGAGATCGAGAACATCGAGCGCACGGGGCCGGATCTCAGCGGCATTCGCGTCGGGCACGTCGTTGCGCGCGAGAAGCACCCGGACGCGGATCGCCTCTCGCTCTGCCGTGTCGACGTTGGCGCTGGCGAGCCGCTCGAGATCGTGTGCGGCGCGCCGAACGTGGCGGCGGGCCAGAAGGTGGCGGTCGCGCTCGTGGGCGTAGATCTCCCAGACGGCACGCGCATCAAGAAGTCGAAGATTCGCGGCGTCACCTCGAACGGCATGATCTGCTCGGCGCGCGAACTCGGTCTCGGCGAAGGGCATGACGGCATCCTCGTGCTCGATGCGGCTGCGCCCATTGGCCGGCCGCTCCCCGAGGTGTTACGGACCGGCGAGATCGTGCTCGATTTCGAGCTGACGCCGAACCGCGGCGACTGGGCCTCGATGCTCGGCATCGCGCGCGAAGTGAGAGCGTTGTTCGGCGGCACGCTGCGCTTCCCGGCGCTCACGCCCACGGAGTCCGGCGAGCCGGCTGCGAGCCAAGCCGCGATCGCGATCGAGGATCGCGCGGGTTGCCACCGTTACGCGGCGCGCATCGTGCGCGGCGTTCGCGTGGGAGCGTCGCCCGCATGGGTCGTCGCGAGACTCGAAGCCGCGGGCATGCGCAGCGTGAACAACGTCGTCGATGTGACGAATCTCGTGATGCTCGAACTCGGGCAGCCGCTGCACGCGTTCGATCTCGATCGGCTGCGCGGGCGCACACTGCGCGTGCGCGCTGCGAGCGCAGGCGAGAAGCTGCGCACGCTCGACGGCCAGGAGCGCGCGCTCGTCGCGAGCGATCTCGTGATCGCCGACGACGCCGGCGCGATCGCGCTCGCGGGCGTCATGGGCGGCGCCGAGAGCGAGGTGCAGGGCGGCACGACGAACGTGCTGCTCGAGAGCGCGCACTTTCATCCGTCGCGCGTGCGCAAGACGGCGCGGCGCTTAGGGCTGCACAGCGAGGCCAGCTACCGCTTCGAGCGCAGCGTCGACCCGGATGGGCAGAGCCGCGCGGCGGATCGCGCAGCGTTGTTACTGGCAGAGATCGCTGGTGGAAGCGTGGCGCCCGGCGTGCTGGAGGCCAGCGGCGAGCCCGCGCAGCGCACGGCGGAGATCGGGCTCGACCCAGGGCGCGTGAATCGCCTGCTCGGCACGCGGCTCAGCGCGGACGAGATGATCGCGCTGCTCGCGCGCGTCGATGTCGCCGCGTCGCGCGCGGGCGCGCTCCTTCGCTGCGAGCCGCCGCGCTACCGCGCCGATCTCTCGATTCCCGAAGACCTGATCGAGGAGATCGCGCGCGTCTACGGCTACGACGCGATCCCCACGACCCTACCCACCGCCGCGCTTTCGGGCATAACACTTCCGCCGCGCCGCGCGACGCTCGACGCGGTCCGTACGAGCCTGGTCGGCGCCGGTCTCACCGAACTGATGACCTTCACGTGCGTCGACTCCGCCGAGCACGATGCCCTGCGCCTGCCGCCGGGTGACGCGCGTCGCGCCTGCTTGCGCATCTTGAACCCGATTCACGCGAGCCAGGCCACGCTGCGCACGCAACTGGTCGGCACCGTGCTGCGCGTCGCGCGCGGCAACCTCGCGCGCCAGACCACGGCGCTGCGCATCTTCGAGCTCGGCCGCGTGTTCGCGCCGCGTGCGCTCGGCGAACTGCCGAACGAGCCGCTGCAAGCCGTCGCACTGATTACGGCGAGCGAGCCCGGTGTTTGGGATCGCGCAACGACGCCGGTTTTCTTCCACGCGAAGGGCGTCGCCGAGCGGCTGCTCGCCGATCTTGGTAAGGCCGCAACATTCGTCGCCGGCGAGTGCGAGCCGTTCCTCCATCCCGCCGCGTCCGGAACTTTCATCGTGGCCGGCCAACCGGTGATCTCGCTGGGCGAGCTGCACCCGGATTGCGCCGCGGCATTCGAGATCGACGTGCCCAGCGCGCTTGCGGTAGTCGACGTCGACGCGCTCGATGCGCTCGCGATGCCGAGCCCGCGCTACCGCGAAGTCTCACGCCACCCGCGCAGCGTGCGGGATCTCGCCGTCCTGCTCGCCCGGAACGTGCCGGCCGGCGAGGTGATCGAGGCCATCCGCAAGCGGGCCGGCGGCTTGCTCACGTCCGCCAGCCTGTTCGATCGATACGAAGGCAAGGGCGTGCCCGAGGGCAAGGTGAGTCTCGCGTTCCGGCTGGTGTTCCAGCACAAAGAGCGAACGCTCACCGAGCAAGAAGTTGCGAAGGCCACCGAGCGCGTGGTTGAGTTGTTGGGTCAACAGTTCGGGGGCGAACTCCGATAATTGCCGAGGAGAGATCCGTGACCAAGGCAGAGATCGTCGAACAGATCTACGAGCGCGTCGGCTTCTCCAAGAAGGAGTCCGCCGAGTTGGTGGAGCGCGTGTTCGACATCATCAAGGACACGCTCTCGGATGGGGAGAAGGTGAAGATTTCCGGCTTCGGAAATTTCGTCGTGCGCGAAAAGAACGCACGCAAGGGCCGCAATCCGCAGACCGGCGAAGAAATCCGCCTCGCCGCGCGGCGCGTGCTCACCTTCAAGCCGAGCCTCGTGCTGAAGAACATCCTGAACGACCGGCCGCCCGGCACGGACGACGGGCTCGACGACTGAGCAAGCGTGATATAACGGCGCAGCCGTCGGAGATTTCGCATGGCGCGCCGCGCAGCTCGGAAGACCGCCACCCGCAAGGCGAACGCGCCACTGCTCGACAAGCGTTACTACCGCATCGGCGAAGTCTCCGAACTCACCGCGATCAAGCCCTACGTGCTGCGCTACTGGGAGAGCGAGTTCCGCTGGATGTCGCCCACCAAGTCGCGCTCGAAGCAGCGGCTGTATCGCGCGCGCGACATCGAGATCATCGAGCTGATCAAGCGCTTGCTGTACGTCGAGCGCTTCACGATCGAGGGTGCGAAGCGCAAGCTGCGCGAGCTCGGCGTGGAGAAAGCCCTCGATGCGCCGCAGCTCGACCTCGCGCTCGATGGCGATCCGCGCAGCCGGCTGCGGCGCATCCGCGAGGCATTGGTCGAAGTTCGCGCCTCGCTGCAGTGAGAGCAAGCGGCGCCTTGCCGCGCGCAGCGAGCCGAAGGCGAGCGGAGTCGACGCGGTAGCCGGCAGCTCGCTCCACAGCACCCAGCGGGCGTCCGATGCAGGGGCGTGGACCCGTTTGGCGTCACCTGCGATACGCGTCTGTACGTGCCGCGCCTCGGCACCGAGGCCGCGCTCGCGGCGCTGCTCGAGGGTTTCTCGCAAGGCCGCGGCGTGAGCGTGCTCTCCGGCCCGCCCGGGCTGGGCAAGACGATGGTGCTGCACGTGCTCGCGGCGCGACTCGCGCCCGCACGCTGCGTGCATCTCCCGTACGCCGCGCTCGGCATCGAGGAGCTCGCGCATTGGGCGCTCGCGTTGTCTGGAGAGGGCGCGGGTCCCGAGCGCGCCACGATCGCGCTCGCAGCGGCCGCGCTGCGTGAACCGAGCGCGCCGCTCGTGCTGCTGGTCGACGACGCGAGTGCGCTCCCCGCACCCACCGGGCGTGCGCTGCGCGAGCTCGTCGATGTATTAGGCGGCGCGCTGCGCGTCGTCGCAGCCGTCGTGGACGACAGCCGCGCAAGCGGAGCGATCGCCGCGCTCGGCGAAGGCGTGCTGAACGTGCGCCTGCGCCACGCACTCGC
>JANNDT010000151.1:0-6663 GCA_031387905.1 Deltaproteobacteria bacterium | reverse complement strand
CTCGAATGGAGCCACGAGAAATTCCTGGACCAGGCCAGCGACGACGAACTTGTAGAGGAGGCCTTGAAACAAGCGGCCGACGCCAAAGTCGAGGCGCTCTAGAAAATCGTCTCGGGACGGAGTCGTTTCGAAGTCCGCGACAAAGCGGCGGTAGCGGTCGATCGGGCCCGAGGAGACGGTGGCAGGAAAGAACAGGTAGGCGAGGTAGGCAGCGGGACGTAAGGCGGGCGTCAACCCATCGTGAACGTGAATCAGGGCGTCGACGGCGCGAAACGTCGCGTACGAGATCCCTATGAACCCCACGAGCGAGTCAGGCCGAAGCAGGCTTCCCAGCTTCACCGCGAAGAGAGGGGCCAGGCTGGCGGCGACGGCGAGCGCGAAGACTCGCGGCGAGCGCCGTCTCGCGCGGAAGCGAGCGAACGCAAAGGCCAGCGCCAGCTGAAACACGGCGTACGACAGAACGAGAGCGAGTTCGCTGACGGCATGGCCGGCTAGCGGAACGCTTCGCGGCCCGTGATGAACCACTGCCATTAGGGCCGCGGCTGCGAGCAGCCAGCCCGAACGCGACCGGCCCGCGGCGCCCAACAACAGTGCCGGCAGCGCCACCGCCAGGATCACGAGGAAATACGGAAGGTCGGTGTAGGGCAGCACGATTCGAGCTAGCGACGCAGCTCGGCCAGAACTCGCCGGTCGACCTTGCCATTCGGCGTCATCGGGAGGCGCTCCAAGACTCGTATCCGACGCGGCACCATGTAGCTCGGAAGCCGTGCTCCAAGCGTGGCCTTGAGGGCCGTTCCAGGATCCTCTCCGGAGCGCGACGTTTCTGCATCGAGCACGACGAAGCCGGTCAGTGACTCAGGAGATCCCGCACGCCAGTTGACGATGACGGCCGCCGCGTGAACGCCTGGCAGCGAGGCGAGATTGGCCTCGATGTCTCCAAGCTCGATGCGGAATCCGTTCAGCTTGATCTGGTCGTCGTTGCGGCCGTCAAAGAACAGATAGCCAGAATCCTCGTGGCCTAGGTCGCCTGTCCGGTAAGCCCAACCGCCCTCCCAGGTGAGGAATGCACGCGCGGTGAGTTCCGGCGCGCCGAGGTATCCCGGACTCACTTGAGGGCCAGTGATCAAGATCTCGCCTCGCTCACCGGGGCTCGCGAGCTTGAAATCCGACGTCACGACCCTTGCACGGCACGCTTCCCCGATCCGGCCGATGGGCAGCGACTCGAACCGATCCGTTAGGGCCCGGTCGACCTCGACGGAGGTCGCGGCGACGGTCGCCTCGGTCGGTCCGTAGGTGTTCCACACGGCCCGCCCTGGGAATCGATCCAGCAAAGTCCGCACGGTCGCCGCCGGCAACGTCTCGCCACAGAACAGGAATCGCTCGAGCCCCGGAAGCATGCCTGCACCGAAGCGAGGCTCGTGGAGGCACAGCTGCGCGAAGCTCGGCGTCGAAACCCAGGTCGTGATGCGGGAACTCGCGAGGCTCCGGAAGAGCCGACCCAGATCGGCCAGGTCCTCCCGCGTGATGCTCACCAGGGTCCCGCCGGTGAGGATCGCCGGAAACACGCTCATCACCGATAGGTCGAACGAATACACGGCTTGGTCGAGGATTCGCTCGTGGCCCTGCGTGAATCGCTGTTCGGCCAAGAGCCAGCGCTGGAACTCCGCCAAGTTACCGCGCGTAATCGGAACGCCCTTGGGTCGGCCGGTACTCCCGGACGTGAACATCACGTACTGGACTTGATCGTGAGGACGCGCCAAGCGCGGGAATGCACCGCCCTCCGCAACCACGCGAGCGACGCTCTGGGCGTCGAGGGTGAGCGGGCTGTTCGCCGACTCTTGGATCAGCGTGCGCCGCGACTCGGGAAGCCCGGAATCCAATGGAACGTATGGATGCCCCGAGAGGCCTGCTCCTACGAAGGCAATCAGAGCTTCGGCCTCCTTGTGGGCGCTCACCAAGACCGGCGTGCCAGGGCTCAGTTCATGCTGGGCGATGTGGCGCGCGACGGCTTGTGCGCCTGCATACAGATCCGCGTACGAGAGGGTTCGTCCGCTGCTCTCATGGACCGGGTGATTGGGAGTCGCGTGTGCCCAGTGCTCTACCGCTTCGAGTAAATTCATGGCAATTCAGAAGCCTTGATATACGAAGCTCGGGTGTTGACCCAGCTGATGCGATGTCAAAGCCGTCATCGCGACCAAGATCGCGAGGTAATAGAGCGCGCGGAGAACGAAGAGCCGCACGTTAGTGGAGAGCATCGTGATAGAAGTCGTTGATGATGGAATCCAACATCAGCCAGCCCTTCGGACTAGGATGAGAGTACGGATCCTTGAAGAAGAGCGGCTCGTACTCGAGAGATTCGAAGGTGAGGCAGCGAACCCGGTGTCTCTCGGCGAGTTCTCGAACGCGGCGATAGTAGGCTTGGCGCGCCGCAGCCGATACTCCGGTGTGATCCCAGAACGCTCCGGCGAACGGCAGGCTCAACACGAGCGCATCGGCTCCATGGTGCTCGAGTAGCTGGAAGGTCATCTCGAGGTCGACCCAACGCGGCGACGCTGACAGCGCCGCGAGGAACTGAGCATCCGTCGCGCGGCCCTTGACCTGAGCCACATGCTCGGAATGCGCCCAGATCGCGGGTCGAAAGCCGAACGCATGGCCCCGAACTTCCTCGCCGTATTCGATCTCGGCTCGCTTTATGAGCGCGGTGAAGTCCGGCGGAGTAACCGGGTATCGGGCCGCCTCAGCGCGCACCGCGCCGAGGCGCCACGGGAGAAGCAGCACCCTCGCTTGGTCGGAGAGCTCGAGCACGCGGTTCTGAACCCGACCCAGGCAGCGAATCACCGCCGCCGCCCAATGCGCCGCGGTGCTGTCGTAGGTCGCGACCTCGAGGGCAGTCGCGAGGAACGAGTCGCCAGCGAGGACCTCCGGGTACGCGAGCAGCCGGCTTGCGAGCTCGCGCCGTAGGCTGCGGTCGAGTGCTCCTCCGAACAACACGTCGCCCAGTTGGAGCCGCGAGGCGACGCCGAGATACGGCTGCCGATCGGGCAGGCCGGGCGCGGCAGTGAAGGTTTTTGGAGTGAGGAGGACTACGACCTTGCGCCCGCGAAGGCGATCGCCGAGCGAGGCGAGCCGCTCCAGCGCGACCAGCGGAGGCGTTCCGAGGTCGCCGATCGGGACGACCGCGAAGCCCGTCGGAAACGAGGCGAAGAAATCGGCAGCGCGATATTCGCTCGGACGAATCAGTTCGGAACTGCCGTAAAGCAACAACAGATCGGGTCGAGCAATCGCGGCTCTCGCCAGCAGCAGGCCTTGGTTCTTCTCTGCGCGCACCACCGGCGCGATCCGGTTCATCTCGCGGCGCGCCACCGCTTCGCTCGCGAACCGCAGCAGGAGCGCGAGAACGATGAAACCGACGACGGCGCACAAGGCCGATTCGAGTCGGGCGAGCTTCCGCGCGGGACCGAGTCCGACAGCGTCGGGATGCATTCGAGTCGCGGCTATCGCGCAGCCGAGCCGATGCGGCGCTCGATGTCGACCGCGATCAGCTCCGGCGTGGCCCACGCAGCCCGGTCGAACTCCGCCGGCGACAGCTCGACCTGAAACTCGTCGGACAGTCGAACGATCAGCTCGACGGTTTGCAAGGAATCGAGAATCCGCGCGCCGAACAGGTCCAAGTTCGGTCGGGCGTGGAGATCGTCGGTCTCGGCCACGCTCGCGATGACGTCGAAGACCGCGTCGCGAATCGCCATGCTGTCACTCCGGTCGCCATTCGATGAGCCCGACCGCAGGGCGGCGATTACGCGCGGTCGCACAAACTAGCATCGGAGAATCTCGCCGAAGAGCTAACGGAATCTCCCAGAGCCCTTGGCGAGGCGGCAGAGCGAACGCAGGTAGCCGACCCAATCCGCTCGGCGAGGCCGCTGAATCGGGTCGAGCGATTTCGAAGCTCGCGAACTGTTCGCTTCGCGCGCGCGCTGCCGACACCCGTGAACTCGGCAGCCTAGGCCCGTCGCCACCTGCCTCGGACTCGGATTAGCAGCAACGAAAACCGCGTTCGGGGTAGGATGCTCCTACCTCTCGCCGGGCCAAATCGATGTCCTCTAGTTCCGAACCGGTAGGCACGCTCGAAGTGGCGCTGGACCACGCGCGCCACTTGTTGGGGACCGACCTGCTGGCGGCCGCCGAGCAGGCCGCGGAAATCCTGAACGCCGTGCCGGATCAGCCCATGGCGACGCTGATCCTGGGTATCGCCCGGCGCGAGATTGGCGACACGAAGGGCGCGCTGGCCGCACTCGAGCCGCTCGTCGAGACGCAACCGAGCTGGGCGGCGGCGCAGTACGAGCTCGGCATCACCTTGGGCGCGGATCGCCAGGGCATGGCAGCAGTCAGCGCGCTCGAGCGTGCGGTGCGGCTCGCGCCAAACCTGCCCGATGCCTGGCGCGCGCTCGGCGATCATTTTTTTGCAATCGGCGACGCGCAGGCTGCAGATGCCGCCTACGCGCAGCACATCAAGCACTCGACCCGCGACCCGCGCCTCCTCGCGGCGGCGGCGGCCCTCTGCGAGAACAAGCTCGCCGTGGCCGAGGCGCTCCTGCGCGCGCACCTGAAGCGGCGTCCGACCGAGGTCGCCGCGATTCGCATGCTCGCGGAGGTGGCGGCACGTCTCGGTCGCTACGCCGATGCGGAAAGCCTGCTCGCGCGCTGCCTCGAACTCGCGCCGAGCTTTGCACCCGCGCGTCACAACTATGCGTTCGTGCTGCATCGCGCAGGAAAGCCGGCGGAGGCGCTTGCCGAGATCGACCGCCTGTTAGGCCGCGAGCCGCGCAACCCCGCCTACCGCAACCTCAAGGCGGGGATCTTGGCGAGGATCGGCGACGTCGATGGGGCGACCGAGCTGTATGCCGGTGTGCTCTCGGAGTACGCGGGTCACCCGAAGGTCTGGCTGAGCTACGGCCATGCGCTGAAGAGCGCGGGGCGCCAGGCGGACTGCGTCGCGGCATACCGGCGCACGCTCGAACTCGCGCCGCAGCTCGGCGAGGCGTGGTTCAGCCTCGCGAACCTGAAGACCGTTCGCTTCACCGCGGCAGATCTCGAGACGATGAAGACGCAGCTCGCGCGCGTCGACCTCGCGCTCGAGGATCGCTTCCACCTTCACTTCGCCGTGGGCAAGGCGCTCGAAGACGAGCAGCGCTTTGACGACGCGTTCGAACATTTCGCGAAGGGCAATGCGCTGCGCCGCAGCGTGATCGCCTACGACGCGCGCGAGAATACGGCGCACGTGCGGCGCTCGAGAGCGTTCTTCACCCCAGCGCTCTTCGCCGAACGCGCCGGCGAGGGTTGTGCTGCGCCCGATCCGATCTTCATCGTCGGCTTGCCGCGCTCCGGGTCGACACTGCTCGAGCAGATTCTCGCGAGCCATCCGCTCGTCGAAGGCACGCAGGAGCTGCCCGACATCATCGCGATCGCGCGCGAACTGGGCGGCAAGAAGCCGCGCGTGGAGACTTCTGACTATCCGGAGGTGCTCGAGGAGCTGGAAGCCGACCAACTGCGCGAACTCGGCGAGCGCTACCTGAAGCAGACGCGCATCCAGCGCAAGACGGGCGCGCCGTTCTTCATCGACAAGATGCCCAACAACTGGGCGCATGTGGGCTTGATCCAGCTGATCCTGCCGAACGCGAAGATCGTCGACGCCCGCCGGCACCCGCTCGGCTGCTGCTTCTCGGGCTTCAAGCAGCACTTCACGCGCGGGCAGCACTTCACGTACAGCCTGGAAGACATCGGGAAGTATTACCGGGACTACGTCGATCTGATGGCGCACTTCGACCGCGTTCTGCCGGGCCGCGTCCACCGCGTGATCTACGAACAGATCGTCGATGACACCGAGGCCGAAGTGCGGCGCTTGCTCGACTACTGCGGTCTGCCGTTCGACGAGCGTTGCTTGCGCTTCCACGAGAACGAGCGTCCCGTTCGCACGGCCAGCTCCGAGCAGGTGCGCCAGCCGATCTATCGCGAAGGCAAGGATCACTGGCGCAACTACGAGCCGTGGCTCGGTCCGCTCGAGCGCGCGCTCGGCCCTGTCTTGACGACGTATCCCTCGACGCCGCACGATGGCCTTTGGACGCGGCTCCGGCCCCGATTCAACAAGTGGAGATCCCAATGACTCGCAGCCGACTCCGAAAACTGAAGCGCATGCAAACCAAGCGAACGCGAAGCATCGCCGCGACCGGTTCGCTGGCCGCAGCCATTTCAATCGCGACGCCGGAGGCGCAGGCGCAGGACAGCCAGAGCGAACCGCCTGTGCTCGAGGAAATCATCGTGACGTCGCAGAAGCGGGAAGAGAACCTGCAGGACGTCCCGCTGAGCATTACGGCGTTGGGCAACGAGGAACTCGAACAGCTGGGCGTCGCTGACTTCGACGATTTCGCGAAGTTCCTCCCGAGCCTCTCGTACACGAGCACTGGGCCTGGTTTCTCGCGTGTGTTCTTCCGCGGTGTCAGCAGCGGCGACAACGGCAATCACTCCGGTTCGCTGCCGAGCGTCGGGATGTATCTGGACGAGCAACCCATCACCACGATCCAGGGCGCGCTCGACGTTCTCATCTACGACATCGCGCGGGTCGAAGCTCTCGCCGGCCCTCAGGGCACGCTGTACGGCGCGAGTTCTCAG
>JANNDT010000060.1:0-2671 GCA_031387905.1 Deltaproteobacteria bacterium | reverse complement strand
CCGACGGCGCGCTGATACGGCTCTCGACGCCACTGGTCGGCGTCGATCGCGCGGCGGCGCGGGCGCTTCTGGTGTCGTTCGCGCGTGTACTCGAGCCGGAGCTGGCGCGAGTGTGGCCGACGGAGGCGCCGGTGAGTGCGGTCCCCGTGCCCGCTCGCTGAACGCGGCCTACCCCGAGCGCTTGTACTCGATCAGCGCCGCGCGCCGCCTGAGCGCGCGATTCCAGCAGTACCACGCAGCGCCTGTGGCCAGCGCCCATTTGCCGACAACGACGAACAGCGCGTACCACGCCGCGTCCGGCAATGGCGTGCCGGCGCGCCGCCGAGCCGTGCACACACGCAGGAACAGCAGCGCATACAGCGCGAGCGCGGCGAAGAGCGAGACGCCGCGAGTGACTGGCGAAAGCGCGAGCGCAGCAAGCGGCAATGCGGCGCCCCACGCTGCGATCGAGCGCAGCTCGCGCGCGCGGAAGCGCTCCGGCGACGCGCCGTGCAGCGCAAAGTTCTCGGCATACGCATGGCCCGCGCGCAGAGCGCGCCTCCACCACTGCGAGAAGCGCGACAGCGCGGCGTCGTGGATCGTCATTTCCACCGCGATGCGCTCGATGCGGTGTCCTCTTTCGCGCAGTCGAAAACACAACTCGGGCTCTTCGCCAGCGATCAGGGAGGCGTCAAAGCCGCCGACGGACTTGAACGCAGCGATCCGCATGAGGGCGTCACCGCCGCAAGACGTCGCCACACCGACCGGCGTGTCCCACTCGATGTCGCAAAGGCGGTTGTAGACCGAGGCTCCGGGGTGGCGCTCGCGGCGCCGGCCGCATAACACGGCGGTGGCCGCATCCCCGGGGAGTCTCGCGGCGGTCGCCGTCCACCACTCGCGTGCGAACTCGCAATCGCCGTCGACGAACTGCACCCACTCGACGGCGGGATCGACCTCGAGCAAGCGCGCGACGCCTGCGTTCCGAGCGCGCGCGGCGGTGAACGGAGCGTCGCGATCGAGTTCGATGACCTCGGCGCCGCGCGCACGCGCGCACGCAACGCTGTCGTCGTCAGAGCCCGAATCGACGTACACGAGCTTTCGGCCCGCACCCTGCGCCGAGTCGAGGCAGCACACGAGCCGCTCGCCTTCGTTGCGCCCGATCGCGACGACTCCGATGCGCGTCACGGTGCGTCGCGCCATTCGAGCGCGCGCTGTCCGGTGACGCTTACGAAGTTTGTGCAGCGCAAGTCCACGCCAAGCCAGGCGCCGAGCGTCGCGAGGTCCGCGTCGAACGCGCGCTCCGCTTGCGCGCGCGCCTCGTTCAACAAAGACGGGCGCTCGCGCATCTGCCAGCGCGCTTTGATGCGCTCGCGCAGCGCGCGCGGGACGAAACGGCGGCGCATCGAAGTCAGCAGCGGCGACGCCACTAGCGCATCGCGTAGCGCGCTCGAGCGCATGCGCTCGCGCGAGGCGTTCTGGGCTCCGAGCGCGGCGTTCCACGAGATCGCGCCGGTGTGGCCTAGGAAGCGCGCGATGCGATTGAGTTCTGTGTCGGGCTCGGCGGTCAGGCGCTCGAAGAACACCGGCAGGACCGCAGCGCGTCCAAAGCGCGCGAGCCAAGGCGCGAGCTGGCGCGCATAACAACCGTAGTCCACGAGCTCCGGACGCCGTTCGAGCGCTTCGTCGATCGGCTCGCGGTAGACGCCCTGCGTCCACTCGTGGATGTAGTGCGAGACGAGTCGCTCGATCGGCTGCCGCATCACGTACACAAAGCGGCGGGTGCGCACGCTCGCCGCCAAACGCTCGAGCGTATGCGGATGCGTCGGCAGCTTCGTGTAGTGCGTGCTCGATTCGCCACGGAGTGCGCCCGACGGCGCGCCAGCGAACAGCCCCGCATACCAATCGAGGCCGCGCGACCAGACTTCGTCGTCACTGAAGAAGTTCGGCTCCTTGGGGCGGCTCATGAAGAATCCGGCGTTTGCGGCGAGCTGCGCGTGAAGCGTGCTCGTCGCCGACTTCATCGCGCCGATGATCATGAAGTCGGGGCCGTCTATCACGAGGCAGGCCGCTCCGGCGGCGCGAGCGGGCGGCGCCATCCGGTCCAGAGGTCGCGAGCGTGACGCTCGGCCGTGTGCGGACGCTTGCTGCCCAGCAGTTCGCGCGCGAGGGAAACGGCTCGACCGGCCAGCCACGCGCAGTTCGCGAGTAGCACGCCAGCGACACCGCCATAATGCTTCGCGAAATAGCGCGAGCGTGCCGCGAAGAAATAACGCGGGACGCGGCGTCTCTGCGCGAAGGCTTGTTTCACCGGAGAGCTACCACCGCGCAGGTGGACCACGTGGGCGGACGGCTCGTAGCGCACCCGCCAGCCCTTCTCCCATGCGCGCCGGCAGTAATCCATGTCCTCGAAGTACATGAAGAAGCCTTCATCGAGGGGGCCGATCTCGGCGAGCGCACGCCCGCGGATCAGGACACACGCGAAGCTGATCCACGGCGCGTCGTGCGGTTCCGCTTCGGCAGGCATTGCGACCTGATAACGGCTCAGCAGCCGCGAGATGGGGCCTGTTGCAGCGGCGGCCGTCAGCTCGCTCCAGGGCGTCGCATAGCGGAAGCAGCTCTCCTGCGCGGTGCCGTCCGGGTCTTCGAGGCGGGGGCCGAGGAGGCCCACCTCGGGATGCGCCGCCGCCGCGGC
>JANNDT010000137.1:0-6463 GCA_031387905.1 Deltaproteobacteria bacterium | reverse complement strand
AGCCGCCGGACTTCGACCCCGCGCCGCTGATCGCCGCCGCGAAGCATTATGAAGCGCGCATCGCGCGCGACCCGTTCGGTGTTCCGCACATTCGCGGCGCGCGCGATGCCGACGTCGCTTACGGGCTCGCCTGGGCGCACTGCGAGGATGACTTCCGCACGATTCAGGAAGTCGCGCTCGCGACCCGAGGTCGACTCGCGAGCGTGAACGGGCCGGACGCCGCGCCGATCGACTATCTCGCGCAGCTACTCGGCGTCTACGAGGACGTCGGGCGCCGCTACGAGCGTGAGGTTCCCGCGGACGTGCGCGCGCTCGCGGAGGGCTACGCCGCGGGCGTCAATTATTACGCCGCGCTGCACCCGGCCGAGGCGCTTCCGGGCGCGTTCCCGATGACGGGCGTCGATGTGGTCGCCGGCTTCGCCTTCAAGACGCCGTTCTTCTACGGGCTCGAGCGCACGTTCGGCGCACTCTTCGAGGACGAGCCGCCAAAGGCGCCCGTCCGCAGCGCGAACAGCCTAATCAGCGGCCCGCACGAGATCGGCTCGAACGCGATCGCCGTCTCACCGCGGCGCTCGGCCGATGGCGCGACGCGCCTGCTCGTGAACTCGCACCAGCCGTACACCGGGCCGGTCGCGTGGTACGAAGTGCGTCTCCAAAGCGACGAAGGCTGGGATATGACGGGCGGCGTGTTTCCGGGTTCGCCGGTCGTGCTGCACGGCGCGGGCCCGACGCTCGGCTGGGCGAACACGGTGAATCTGCCCGACCTCGCGGACGTGTATCGGCTCGAGATCGACCCAGAAAACCCGAACCGCTACCGGCTCGACGGAGCCTGGCGCGAGCTCGAAGTGGGCGAGGCGACGATCTCGGTGAGAATGTTCGGCCGGCTGCACTGGACGCTGCGCCGCGAGACGCTGCGCTCGGAGCACGGGCCGGTAATTAGGCGCCCGCATGGCACCTACGCGGTTCGCTACGCCGGCATGGGCGAACTGGGCCAGCTCGAGCAGATCTACCGCGAGAACCGCGCTCGCACGTTCGACGCGTGGTTCGAGGCGATGCGGCTGCACGCGTTGCCGTCGACGAACTACGTCTACGCCGACCGCGCGGGCAACATCGCCTACGTCTACAACGCGCGAATCCCGAAGCGTCTGCCCGGCTTCGATTGGCGCGGCGTGCTGCCCGGCGACCGCAGCGATTTGATCTGGCGCGAGACGCTGCCGTTCGACGCGTTACCGATGGTCGTGAACCCGCGCTCGGGTTTCGTCGTGAGCATGAACCACACGCCGTTCGCGGCGACCAGCGACCCTGAGAATCCGCGGCCCGAGGATTTTCCGGCGGAAGCCGGCATCGAGAAGTACAAGACGAACCGCGCGCTGCGCGCGCTCGAGCTGTTCGGCGCCGATGCATCGATCACGGCCGAGGAGTTCCGCGCCTACAAGTTCGACAAGCGTTATTCGCGCGCGAGCGAGGCGCGGAGGATCGCGGACGAGCTGCTCGCGCGCGTTTCTCCGGGCGATCCCGAACTTGGCGCGGCGCGCGCCGTGCTCGCGCGCTGGCAGCTCACCGCCGAGGCGGAGGACACGAGCGCGGCGCTCGCGATCGCTACGGCGCTGCCGATCGTGGTGGCGCAGCGTCAAGGCAAGCCACCCGTCGACGCGGTTGCAGCGCTGCGCGCCGCGGCCGCAGAGCTGATGAAGCATTACGGCCGCCTCGACCCGCCGTGGCGCGAGGTGAACCGCATCCGGCGCGGCAAGCTCGACCTCGGCGTCGGCGGCGGGCCCGACGTGTTACGGGCGGTCGAGACGAACGCGCTCGGCGCCGACGGCCACTTCGCCGCGCAAACCGGCGACACGCTGATCCTGTTCTCGACCTGGGACGCCGCTGGCGCGCAAACCATCGAGACGATCCATCAGTTCGGCAGCGCCACGCTCGACGCGCGCTCGCCGCACTACGCCGATCAGCTCCCGTTGTTCGCGGCAGAGAAGACCAAGCGCGTGCCACTCACGGAGGCGGAATTGCTCGCGGGCGGCGCGAAGACCTACCACCCCGGCGAGCCCCGGCCGTGACGCTCACGGCTTCACGTAGTCGAAGCTCAGCGTGTTGTCGGACTGCACTCCGTCGCGGATCAGGAACACCGGCTGCGCGCCGCGCTTTCGGTACTTCTTCTTGACCTTTGGCACGAGCACACTGACGGAGTCGTCCGCGACGCTCAGAATGGCGGCGTCTCGATTCACGAACACGACGCGCAGCTGATTCCCCGACAGCGCCACGCCCGAGAGCGTGAGTACTTCGCCGTACCACCCGGCTGTCTTCGAAAGCGACGTGAGGTGCGGCGCCGGCTGGATGCTCACGCCGAACTGCGCGCTCTGCGACGCCGCGCGGCCGGTGCAATCCGTCGCCACGAACGTCACGTTCGTGGTACCGGCCGCCGCGGCGCTCGGCGTCCACGAGAATGCGCCGCCGGGCGACAAGCTCGCGCCTGCCGGGAGATTGTTCGAGGAGAACGCGATGCTGTCGCCATCGGCGTCGCTCGCTTGCAGTTGGAACTGCAGCGACTGGCCGGCGTACAGGCTGCGATCCGCGGGGTCGAGCAGCGTCGGCGCCGCATTCGTCTGCACGTCGATCACCGTGATCGGCACGCTTTCGTTCGCGCCGAGCAGCCCGTCCGAGGCGGTGAACTGCACCGTCGTCTCGGTCCAGGCAGCGCAGCCCGCGGCGGTGCGCAGCGGGGTCCAGCTGAAGCGTCCGCTCGCGCTGAGCGAAGCGCCCTGCGGAAGCGGCGTCGCGCCATAATTGATCGCGTCGCCGTCGACATCCGTGGCGGAGAGCTGGATCGCAAGCGTTTGCCCCTCGTCCACGATCTGCGGCCCGACGGGGTTCAGCACAGGAGCCGTGTTCGAGCCTGAGCCCGACGCGAGGCCAAGGCAGCCGACCCGGTTCGTGTAGAAAGCGATCTCGTCTTTGCTCGCCTGGTTGAAGTACGCGTCGCCCGTAATCGCCGGCGCCATGATGCCGTCGCTCGTGTGGTTCGCGCCGAGGTTGTGGCCGAGCTCGTGGGCGACTATCAGGCTCGTGTAGAAGTCGCTCTGATTCAGGAACTGCGCGATTCCGAAGCGCCAAGGCTGGCAGGTGGCGTCGAGGTAAGCGACGCCGACCGTGTTGCCGTCGAAGTTTCGGCCGCTGAACAGCATCGCGTCGTCGTAACCCACGAAGACGTGCGAAGCGAACTCATCTGAGAACTGATCGAGCAGATTGCTGGAGTCGGTGGTCGTGTACGGGTCGCTTCCGGTGTGCGTGCGCTGAGTGACGACGCGGTTGGTGAGGCCGAGGTCCGTCTCGTAGATGCCGTTCAGCATGTTCACGATCGACAGGATGCGCGTGTTGGCGGCGCTCGCGCTGCCGGTCTGCGCGACGAACAGCGCGTCGGCCTCGGTGCCGAGCTCGATCTCGCGCAGTGCTGTCGCGGCTGCGACGGCGGGCGAACCGCCGCTGCTCGCTGCGGCTGGCGTCGCGGTGGCTGCCGCATTGAGCTCGCCCTCCGTAACACCGCAGCTCTTCAGCAGCGCGCCGATTTCGTCTTCGGTCACCTCCTGCACGCTCAGCAAGTAATCGCCAGCGGCGAGGTTCGCGCCCAGCGCGTAGAACGCGCCGTCGATGCGTAACAACCCCTCGAGCTTGCCGCGCACCGCAGACACGCTCAGCTTCGCGAAGTCGCGCCCGGAGTTCGACTCGACGTGGCCGCCCCACGCGGTAAAGCGCGGCGTCGCTACGCCTGTGCGCGTGCCACGGCCGTCCACTTCGAGCGCGCCGTAATCCTCGTCGAGCAGCGGCTGCGGAGTGAAGGCGATCTCGACGTTCCGCAGCTTGGTGGGAATCACGATGCGCAGCGAGCCTTGCTCAGCGAACGCGGCGCGTTCGTACTCGCCGAGCGGCGCCCAGCTCTCGAACGCTGCCAGCGGGACGGGAGCGGGCGCCTGCGCCGTCGCGCTCGCGGCTGCGAGGAGAGCGGCAGCGATCCAGCTGATGAAGCGGTTCGTTCGCATGAGGGGACCCACCTGCGAGGGCACCTCTGCGTTTCGGATTCTCTCCCGGCCCGAAGTGTGCTCATCGTCGCCGCAACTCTTGCGCAGGGACAAGCCCATTCCTGGTAGCGTGCGCAACCTTGCATGAGGAGTTGCCCATGAGCGACGCACTCGACGTGATCCGCGAGTTCTGGCGGATTCAAGACGCCGACGACTACACGCAGCTCGTGCCGCTGTTCTCCGAGGACGCGGTGCTCGAAGACCCGGTTTACGGAACGTTCCGCGGCAACCAGGCGATCGGCGCTTTCATGACGAAGATGGTGAGCGAGATGCGCGCGCGGAAGACGCGCTTTCGCGCCATCGAGATCGCGGGCGCTGGCGAATCGGGCTGGGCGCAGTGGGTGGCGGAAACGCCGGCCGGCGACATCCACGGCGTCGGCGTCTACAAGACGCGCGGCGACAAGCTGACTTACTACCGGGACTACATGAACGCGCCGGCGCCGAAGCCGAGCTGAGCCCTCGACCTCGGCGACGAACGCTACGCCTACTTGTCGGTCTCGATGATCGCCTTGTTCACGACGCCTTCGAAGAAGTCGTTGCCCTTGTCGTCGACGATGATGAACGCCGGGAAGTTCACGACGTCGATCCTGAAGATCGCCTCCATGCCGAGTTCCGGATACTCGATCGTCTCGACTCGCTTGATGCACTCCTGCGCGAGGATCGCGGCGGGCCCGCCGATCGAGCCGAGGTAGAAGCCGCCGTGCTTCTTGCACGCGTCGGTCACCGCTTTGCTGCGGTTGCCTTTGGCGAGCGTCACGAAGCTGCCGCCGTGCTGCATGAACAGATCGACGTACGAATCCATGCGGCCCGCGGTGGTGGGACCGAAGGAACCGGACGGCAAGCCGACCGGCGTCTTCGACGGGCCGGCGTAATAAATCATGCTGTCCTTGATGTACTGCGGCAGCCCGAGGCCCTGATCGATGCGCTCCTTCAGCTTCGCGTGCGCGATGTCGCGCGCGACGATCAGCGAGCCCGAGAGCGCGAGCCGCGTCTTCACCGGGTAACGCGAGAGTCGCTTGCGGATCTCGCTCATCGGTTGATTGAGGTCGATCGCGACCACCTCGCCGCCGAGCTCTTGGTGCGTCGCCTCCGGCAGGAACTGCGCCGGGTTCGTCTCGAGTTTTTCTAGGAACACTCCGTGCTTGGTGATCTTGCCCATCGCCTGACGGTCCGCGGAGCACGAGACGCCGATGCCGACCGGCAGCGAAGCCCCGTGCCGCGGCAGACGAATCACGCGCACGTCGTGGCAGAAATATTTACCGCCGAACTGCGCGCCGATGCCGATGCGCTGCGAGAGCTTGAAGATCTGCTCCTCCAGCCCGCGATCGCGAAACGCGCGCCCGTGCTCGTTGCCCGTGCTCGGCAGCGAATCGAGGTAGCGCGTGCTCGCGAGCTTCACCGTCTTCAGGTTGAACTCGGCGCTCATGCCACCAATTACGATCGCCAGGTGATACGGCGGACACGCCGCCGTGCCGAGCGACTTCATCTTCTCTTCGAAGAACTTCAGCACGCCCTCGGGATTCAACATCGCGCGCGTCTCTTGATACAAGAACGACTTGTTCGCCGAGCCGCCGCCCTTCGTGATGAACAGGAACTCGTACTCGTCGCCGGGCTTCGCATAGAGCTCGATCTGCGCGGGCAAATTGCTGCCCGTGTTCCTCTCCTCGTACATCGTGATCGGCGCCATCTGCGAGTAGCGCAGGTTCGTGCCCGTGTACGTGTCATAGATCCCGTGCGCGAGCGCTTCTTCATCATCCGCGCCCGTGAAGACGTTCTCGCCCTTCTTCCCGATCACGATCGCCGTGCCGGTGTCCTGACAACTCGGCAAGTTCATGCCCGCCGAAACGTTCGCGTTCTTCAACATCTCGAGCGCCACGAAGCGATCGTTCTCCGACGCCTCCGCATCGTCGAGAATCAACCGCAACTGCTTCAAATGCCCCGTCCGAAACAAATGCGAAACATCGCGAACCGCCGCCGCCGCCAGCTTTCGGAGCGCCTCCGGCTGCACGACGAGAATCTCGCGACCGCCGAGCCGTTGGGTCGAAACATCCTCCGCGCCGAGCGAGCGGTACTCGGTCTCGTCCTCACCCAACTCGAACAGCTCCTGAAAATGAAACCCCGCCATGTCTCTCTTCCTCCCCGACCCAAGCAACCAAAGTCGCATCCTACGCCGCGCAGCGAACGGCGCGAGCGCGCCTCAACGGCGCGCCGAGCGCCGCCCTCCCACCCATTAGTTCGTGTGTGGGAGCCACGCACGAAGCAAGCGGAGTGGGCCGGGGGCCGGCTGCGCTGAGGTAAAGCGCAGGAGCGGCCCAGCTCAGCGACCGCCTTCAGCGAATGCGCGCACACCAAAAGCGCCACATCCACCCCAAGGCCGCTCCGAG
>JANNDT010000467.1:0-3551 GCA_031387905.1 Deltaproteobacteria bacterium | reverse complement strand
GCTCGCGCGCGTGCTCGCCGAGAGCGACTTCGTGACGCTGCACGCCGCGGTGACTGACGGAACGCGCGGCCTGATCGGTAGGCCGCAGTTTGCGCAGATGAAGCCCGGCGCGTGTCTCGTGAACACCGCGCGCGCGGCGCTCGTCGACGAGGACGCGCTCGCGGAGGCGCTCGAGAGCGGCCGGCTCGCGGGCGCGGCGCTCGACGTGTTCAGCATCGAGCCGCCGGGCGCGGCGCACCCGTTGATGGCCGCGCCCAACTTGATCGCGACGCCGCACGTCGGCGGCAACACGTTCGAGGTGGCGATTCATCAGGGCCAGATCGTGAGCGATGACTTTGCGCGCCTCATGCGCGGCGAGCGTCCGCGCCACCTCGCCGACCCGAGCGCCTGGGCGAACGTGAACCTGGCAGCGCCGCGCGCTGCGCCGAGCGACGCGCTGCGGGCGGAGCTGCTCGCGCATCCCGCGCCCGCGGTGACGGACTTGCAGCGCGACAAGAAGCCTGCGCCCGCAGCTGCGCGGAACGCGCCGCCCGCAATAACTGCGCCGCAAGCCGGCGCGAATCCCGAACTCGCCCTGCGCTTTCGCGGGGTGCTCGAACGCTTCTGCGCGGCCGCATCGAGCGATGCTGCACTTCGCGCCGCGGCCGCGAGCAAGAGCGTCGCGTTGCAATTCTTGCTGCCAGACGCCGCGCTCGTCTTTCACCTCGCGCTGCGCGGCGAACGCGTGAGCGCCGCGCTCGGCGAGGCCGCGCCGCCTGCTGAAGTGAACCTGCGCATGCGCGCGGCGATTCTCGACGGGATGCTGAGCGGGCGCGTGAACGCGATGCAGGAAGCCATGTCCGGCGGGATCGCGTTCTCGGGCGACGCCGGCAAGGCGATGACGCTGCAGCAGATTCAACCCGAGCTGCAGCGCTTATGGAGCGCAGCGCGCGAGAGCGCGGGCGATCTGAGTGCGCTCGCGACGCTCGGCGGCGGCGCCGAACCCGCGCGCATGGCGGCGCCGCCCGACGACGTGCGCGTGCAGATGGTCTTTGTAGTCGAGGAGCTCTACCGGCAATCCTTGATTACCGCGACCGGCGGCAACGTGAGCGCGCGGGTGCCGAGTTCTCAGGATCTCTGGATCACGCCGAGCGCGCTCTTCAAGGGCGATCTGCGCCCGGAGGCGATGGTGCGAATCGGAGTCGACGGCGGCCCGCGCGCAACCAGCGGGCCTTCGCCGTCTAGCGAGCGGCTCATGCACTGCGCCGTTTACGCCGCGCGGCCCGAGGCGCAGGCCGTAATTCATGCGCACGCGCCGAACGCGACGATCCTCGCGAATGCGGGATTGCCGTTCTTGCCCGTCTCCACCGAGGCCGCGTTCTTCGGCGAGTTGCCGCGCATCCCGTTCATCATGCCCGGGACCGAGGCGCTCGCTGCTGCGGTGCGCGAAGCGATGCGTACGAGCTGGGCCGTGCTGCTGGTGAACCACGGCCTGCTCGTGGCGGGCCGCTCGCTGCGCCGCGCGGCGGACATGGCCGAGATCATCGAGCGCTCCGCGCAGCTGATCCTCGGTTGTTACGCACTCGGCAAGCCGCCGCCGGTTTTGCCGCCGGACGCGGTCGCGGAGTTGCGCAAGCTCGGGGATCTCGTCGCGTGACGAGCACGCTCTACGAAACGCTCGACAAGCTCGTGCTGCGCCCGCTCGGGCCGAATCTCGGGCACCGGCTCGCGCTGCTCGGCTTGCAGCTGCGCTTCTCGTTCGGCGCTGAAATCGTGTCCGATCCTTTCCGCTGGCGTGGCCTCGATTTTCCGAATCGTGCAGGCGTCGCCGCGGGCTTCGACAAGAACGCCGTCGCGCTCTCAGGAATCCAAGGGATTGGCGCGGGCTTCGCCGAGATCGGCACGATCCTCACGCGGCCCTGGGCCGGGAATCCGCTGCGACCGCGCATGGCGCGCCTGCACGCGGAGCGCGGCATCTGGAACCGCCTCGGTTTCCCGAGCGATGGCCTCGAGCGCGTCGCGCAGCGCCTCGCGCGCTTCCGGCGCGCGCGCCTCGTGGTCGGCTGCAACATCGCGCCGCATCCGCTGACCGTTCGCACGGCTGGCGAAGCCGGCTTCGCGAAGCGCGTGCGCGACGAGCTCGACGAACTCGTGACGGCGCTGCACCCGCACGCGCAGTTTTTCGTGGTGAACCTCAGCTCGCCTAACACCAGCGGCCTGCGCGGCGTGCTGTACGGCGAGGGCTTCGCGCAAGAGATCGTCGCGCCGACGCGCGCGCGCTTGCAGGCGCTCGCGCGCGAGACGGGCCGGAGGGAGCCCACGCCGCTGCTCGTGAAGCTGCCGCCCGAGACCCCCGAGCGCGCGGCGTGGAGCGCCGATGCGCTGCGCGGGCTGGTGGCGCCGCTCGCACAGCTCGATGTCTGCGACGGCTTCGTCGCGGTCAACACCAGCAGCGGCCTCGCGCTCGCGAAGTCTCCACACGCGCAGTCGGACGCGCCCGGCGGCGTCTCGGGCGCGCCGCTCCGCGAGCACGCGCTCGGCGCAATGCGCGCACTCCGCGAACTCGCGCACGCCGAGCAGCTGCGCATCGGCGTCGGCGGAATTCTCTCGGGCGACGACGCCTGCGCGCTCGTACAGGCCGGCGCGCAGCTCGTGGAGGTCTACTCGGGCATGATCTACCGCGGCCCCGCCCTAATTGGCGAGTGCGCGAAGCGGCTCCGCGAGCACGCCTGAGCGGACCGGCGCTTACTCAGCGCGGATCGAGGCGGATCGCGACCTGACCCGTCGGCGCGCTGCCCATCGACCGCAGCAACTTCTCGGACCAGCCGTACTTCTCGAGCTCGAGTTGGTTGATGCGCGCGACGGCCCCCGGCTCGAAGATCACGACCGCGCTGTAGTCGCGCGTTTCGCCGCCGCGTTCGACCTCGATCGCAGAGTTCGCGCGGATCCGCGGCAGCCAAGTCGCGTTCGTTGCGCCAGTGCGCAACCACTCGGCGCCCGCGTCGTCGACCACCCAGAGCCGCGTCTCGTGGTCGCCGTCGGCGCCGTGCGAGTGGAGCACCACCACCTCGACGCGCTCCGCCATCGCCATGTAGAGCCCGGCGAGCCCAACAACTGCCACGACCAGCGTGAGCACAACGCGCTTCAGAATCCTCAAGACGTCCTCCTTGGGAGCGCTAGAGCGTCAACACCATCACCGCCTTGGCCGTGTGCATGCGGTTCTCGGCCTGGTCGAACACGCGGCTGCGCGGGTGCTCGAACACGTCGTCATCCACTTCGCACAACTCCGGGTGCGCGCGGGCGAACTCGGTCGAGTCGTCGTGCAGCGCGGGCAGGCAGTGCAGATAGATCGTGTCGGCGCGTCCGGTGAGGTTCATCAGCTTGCGCGTGACCTTGAAGCCGCGCAGCAGCGCCACCCGCTCAGCGACCAGGTGCTCTTCGCCCATCGACACCCACACGTCGTTGTAGACGGCGTCGCAGTCCGCGAGCGCCTCGTGCGGCTCCTCGGTGATGGTGATTTCCGCGCCGACCGAGGCGTCCGTGAAGAGTTCCTTCACCAACTGCGGGCTCGG
>JANNDT010000106.1:0-5965 GCA_031387905.1 Deltaproteobacteria bacterium | reverse complement strand
CTCGCCCTCGACCGCGGCTACGACGGCCTAATCGCCGTGTGGCTCGACGGCGCCGGCCGCGACGCGCGCACGCTCGCCCACGATCTCGGCAAGGAACTCGTGCCGCAGCTGCTCGCCGAGTCGAGCGTCGAGATCGCTTCCTCGTGGACGCCGAGCGCGGGCGAGAACGAACCCAAGAACGTGCCGATGCACCTCGGTTCGCGCGCCGGCGGCCCCGAGCGCCTGTGCCAGCTGTTCTTCCTGACAGGCGATGTACGCGCGCCGCTAGAGCGCTTCCGCAGCTATACGCAGGCGCTCGAGAGCGCCGGCCTCGCCAAGGCGCAACTCGTGGCGCCGCTGATCAGGACGGTGCCGGGGACGGATCGGTACGTGGAGGAGCTGTGGTGACCGCCATCGAGATCTCCGCCAACTCCTTCCGCTTCACCGCCGACAGCGCGGGTGAGGCGAGCGCGCCTCTCGTCCTCTTGCTGCACGGCTTCCCGCAGACGCGGTACACGTGGCGCCACCAGCTCCCGGCGCTCGCCGCCGCGGGCTTTCGCGCGGTGGCGCCCGATCAGCGCGGCTACTCGCCCGGCGCGCGCCCTAGCGGTGCCGTGCATTATGGCGCCGACGCACTCGTCGGCGACGCGCTCGCGATCGCGGATGCACTCGGCGCACAGCGCTTTCATCTCGTGGGTCACGATTGGGGTGGGCAACTGGCGTGGCTGCTCGCGGCGCGGCACCCCGAGCGCCTGCGCTCCCTAACAGTGCTCTCGCGCCCACATCCGGCCGCGTTCGCGCGCGCGCTCGCGAGCGACGCGAAGCAGAGCGAGCGCTCGAAGCATCACCGCGCGTTCCAGGATCCGAACACGGCGAGCTTGCTGATCGAGGACGGCGCGCGGCGTCTGCGGAGAATGCTCAGGGAGCAGGGCGTACCCGAGGCGGATGCCGACGCGTACATCGTGCCGCTCTCGTCGCTCGAAGCCATTGAGGCCGCGCTGAACTGGTATCGCGCGGCGTTCAGCGGAGGCTCAGCGCTCGCAGCCGCCGACGTGCCGGCGGTGCGCGTGCCCACGCTGTTCGTGTGGGGCGACGCCGACGCGACGGTCGGGCGCTTCGCCGCCGACGCCACGCGCGAACTCGTGGCCGCGCCGTATCGCTTCGTCGTCGTGCCGGGTGCGGGGCACTTCCTAACGGATCAAGCGCCGGAGGCGATCACGCAAGAGTTGCTCGCGCACCTCGCGAGGCACATGGGAAGCTGAGGGCGCTCAGAACAGCAGCTGCGGATTGCTCACCGTGCGAATCAGTTCCATCCGCGCGTCGCTCATCCGGCGCCACATCTCGCCCTCCGGCGCGAGCGCATAGAAGCGGTCCTCGCGAATCGCGGCGATCGCGCGCTCGGCGATCGTATCGGGTGCGAGCCCCTGAGAACTCGTCGCGAGTTTGATCGCGTTTTCGACCGCGTCGCGTTCCGGCGAAGCCGGCTCATCGCCACGCTTCAAGTGCAGCGGCCGGTTGCGCTCAGACTCTCCGATCTTCGTGGCGACCAACTCCGGGCACACCACCGTGACGCCGATCTGCGCGTTCTTCATGCGCAGTTCGAGGTAGAGGCTCTCCGAGAGCGCGAGCGTTGCGTGCTTGCTCATGAAGTAAGCGGAGCTCATGGGCCCATAGGTGAGCGCCGCCATCGAGACGGTGTTCAGAATGTGGCCCGGCTCGTTCTGCTTCAGCATGCGCGGCACGAACGCGCGGATGCCGTGCAGTACGCCGAAAGTGTTGACGCCGAGCACCCACTCGAAATCGCTGAGCGGCGCTTCCCAGGAGAGCCCGCCGGCGAACACGCCCGCGTTGTTACAGAGCAGGTGCGCGGCCCCGAACGCGTCAAAGGTGCGCTCCGCGAGGGCGAGCAGCGAGTCCTGCGACGTGACATCGGTGCGCACCGCGACGTTCGGCACGCCGGCGGCCGAGAGTTCGCTCGCGACGCCGCTGAGCGCCGCGAGCTCGATATCCGCGAGCACGACGCGCATGCCCTCCGCACCGAGCCGCTTCGCGAGCGCGCGCCCAATGCCGCTCGCCGCGCCCGTCACCACCGCCACTCCGCCGTTCAGCTCTCGCATTCAGTTCAACCTCGCTTCAGCGCGGCGTGCGCTCGAAGGCCGGCGCGCCTTCGAACACGTGATGGAAGCTCTGCTTGTCGATCGTGAAGATCGAGACCCCCGGCTTGTCGAATACGCTCGGGTCGTCGAGCGAGCCCACCTTGATGATTACGGCGCCGGGCATGCCGGGCGCGCGGCTCACGACGTGGGTGCCGCAGTTCGGGCAGAACTCGCGCTTCACCGGTGTGGCGAGGTCTGTGCGCGCGAAGGACTTCACCTCGCCAGCCGTGTACTTGAACTCCGCTTCGGGCGTGACGATCAGCGGCAACGAGTTGCCGCCGCTGAAATACTGGCACTCGCGGCAGTGGCACATCAGCTTCATCAGCGGCGCGCCGCCGGCCTCGTACTTGAGCTTTCCGCAATAACAATGTCCCGTGAGCGCCATGGGTCCTCCGGTTGAGTGGAGGCGCACGCTAACGCGAAACTCGGTGCGCGCTCAATCGCGCGCGGCGAAGCGCCGCTTGCTCAGCGCTGCGCGGCGCGTTCCGGTGCGTAGGGCGCGGCGCCGTCGAGCGTGCGTATTTCGCGGCCGAGTTCGCGCAGCAGCGGGAGGCTGTACGCAATGCGTCCGGTGAGGCTCGGCGAGCAGCACGAGAGTGCCAGCGCGGCCTCCGCCATCGCCTCAATCGGCTCCACCATCGAGGGCTCGATCCACTTGTCCGCGCCGGTCAGGCGCACCGCCGCCGTAATCACTGCCGCGACCGGCGCGAGCGCGTTCACCGCAATGCCGTCGCTCGACAGCTCAGCCGCGATGCCCTGGGTGAGGCGGTTCAGCGCGGCTTTGCTCGCGGCGTAGAGGTGATGCCCGCCGCGCTGCTCCCACGCGATGTACGGCGGCCCCTGCGGCGGCTCGGCGGTGGCCGAGGAGATGTTCACGATCCAGCCGCGCTTGCGGGCGCGCATCTCCTTCGCTCCGAGCTGCGAGAAGTGCAGCGCGGCTTCCACGTTGGCCGAGAACGCCGTGCTGAAATCGCGCGCGCTGAACTTCTCGAACGCGCGATACGGCCCGAGCGCGGCGTTGTTGATCAGAATGTCGATCGCGCCGAGTTCGCTGCGCGCACGCTCGAAGGCGGCTGTGCGCGACTGCGCATCGAGCACGTCGCCACGAATCGCGATGGCGCTGCCACCGTGCGCTTCGATGCGCGCGACCGTTTCGCGCAGCGTGCCCGGCTCCTTGCCGCCTGGCGCATCGAGGCTGCGCGCAACACACGCGACGCGCGCGCCCGCAGCGGCGAGCCGCTCCGCGATCGCTGCGCCGATACCGCGGCTCGCGCCCGTCACGAGCGCGACGCGCCCCTCGCATTCCTTGGCAACCCTCGAGTTCACAGCGCCTCCCTGTTTGCGTGCAGTAGCACGCGGCCTCGCTCTCACCCTCGCGCCGCGCGATAGAGTGCGCTCCCCAATGCTCTTCTACTTCGATTTCTCCACCTGGGCCCGCATGTTGGGCCTCGCGCTGGGCGAAAAACGCGCCTCGCTGCGCGCCTGGTTGCTGTTCCGCCTGCTGCTGTGGGTGCCGCTCGTCGCGAGTTTCCACGCCGTCTGCTTCTTCCTCGACGGCATCCTGTTCCCGCGCGTGCTCGCGGTGAAAGTGCGCGCTCCCGTCTTTCTGGTCGGCCACGCGCGCAGCGGCACCACGCTCTTGCACCGCCTAATGAGCCTCGACGGCGAGCGCTTCTGCTCGTTCCGCCTCTACGAGCTCTACTTCCCGTCGCTCTTGCAGAAAAAATTGCTGCGGGCGCTCGGCGCGTTCGACCGACGCTTTCTCGGCAAGCGCATCGCCCGGCGCGTTCGCGCCTGGGAAGAGCGCAAGTACCGCGCGACGCGCGACATCCACGCGATGGGCCTCTTCAAGCCCGAGGAAGACGACATCGTCTTCTATTATTCCTGCGCGTCCGGCTACTGGATGACGAAGGTTCCGTATCTCGGGAAGCTCGACTTCTATCACGTCGATCGCTGGCCCGAACGGAAGCGACGCCGGCTGCTGCGCTTCTATCGCCAGTGCATCCAGCGCCAGCTCTATCTCGACGGCGCGGAGAAGATCTACACGTCGAAGAGCCCCGTGTTCGCGGGGCGCGTGGCGGCGTTGATCGAGGAGTTTCCGGACGCGCGCTTTGGCGTCACGCTGCGCAATCCCAACGAGACGATCCCCAGCTTGCTCAAGTTGCTGAGCGTTTCGTACAGGCTCCACGGCACCGATCCGGCCGAGGCCCAGCGCTCGCTGCGCGCGCAGGCGGAGATTTCCTTCGACACGTACCAGCACCCGCTCGCGGTGTTCGCGCAGCACCCCGAGACGAAGCGCGCGCTGATCGATTATGCACAGCTGGTGGAAACGCCGAAGCGCGCGGTCGAGGCGATGTACGCGGAGCTCGGCTTCGAGGTGACGCCGGAGTTCGCGGCCGTACTCGCCGCGGAAGAGCAGCGCGCGCGCAAACACGAGACGAGCCACAGTTACAGCCTCGAAGAGTTCGGGCTGCGCGCGGACGAGGTTCGCGAGCGGCTGAGCGATTTGTTCGAGCGCTTCAATTGGCCCGCGGCGGCGCCGCCTCCCAAGGGCGAGGAGAAACGAATTGCCGGGTGACGCGAAAGCCGAACTGCGCGCTGCGTGGGACGACATGATTGGCGAGTTGCAACGCGCGCGCGACGCGATCGACGATCCGAGGCTGTACGCGCCGCCGCCGAGCGATCGCGTGCTGGCCGAGGGCTACCGCTACCTGATGACTCTCGTCTATGCCGGCATCGAGCGCGGCTTCTTCGAGGATCCGCGCTTCCCGTACGTGCGCCGCGCGATCCAGGCGATCTCGAAGGCGACCATCGACAACGCCGACGCCATCTACTTCTCGATGCCGATCGACGGCAACTGCGCGTACTTGCTGCGGGGACGGGCGGGCAGCACGCGCCACTGGCGCGGCGAGCCGCGCGCGAAGACGGGCCCGCTCGCGCCGCAATACCTGATCTTCGAGTGCGCCTCGGGCTTCACGGGAGATTCGGGATCGCTCGCGGAAGTGCGCCCCGGCGTGAAGGCGATGAGCGGGCTGCTCGACATCTCGACACTCGCAGTCGCGGCAGACGACACGTTCGAGATTCTGCTCGCGCCTGAGAAGCCGGCAGGTTTCACGGGCAACTTCATCGCCACCAAGACGCAGCGCCGCGAGCGCGAGTACGTCAGCAGCTACGTCTCTGGCCGGCAGCTCTTCTATGACTGGGAGCGCGAGGAGCCGGTGGATCTCGTAATCACTCGCGTCGGCGCCGAGCGCGAGCACCCGCCGGCGTACGCCCCCGCCCTGGCCGCCGAGCAGCTACGCCGCGCCGGCGCGCTCGCACGCGGACAGCTGCACTTCTGGAACGAGTTCTACGACGTGCTGCTCGAGACCCACGGCGACCGCAACGGCGACGGCCAGCGCTTCATGCCGCGCAACGCCTTCAACGAGCTGAACTCCGCGAGTGGTGCGACAGGCGGCGGCATGAACACCAACCTCTACGCCGGCGGCGTCTACGAACTCGCGCCCGATGAAGCGCTGATCATCGAGAACGAGATTCCAGTCGAGCCGATGTACATCGGCATGCACCTCGCGAACTTCTGGGGCGAGTCGTTTGATTATGCGAATCGTCTCACCAGCCTGAACGGCATGCAGAGCGAGCGCTCCTCGGATGGCCTGCTGCGCTACGTGATTGCGCACCGCGATCCGGGCGTCCCGAACTGGCTGGATACGACTGGCCAGCCCGAAGGCTTCATCACCCCGCGCTGGGCGTATTTCGAGAAACCGCCGCAGGAGCGCTGGCCACGCATTACCGCGAAGAAGGTGCCGTTCGCGGAAGTGCGCAAGCACTTG
>JANNDT010000086.1:0-4331 GCA_031387905.1 Deltaproteobacteria bacterium | reverse complement strand
AAGCCTGGGGCCTGTTCGCTGCCGCGGGCTTTGTCGGCGTCGCGCTCGCGCAGGCGGGCGTCGCGCTCGTGCTGCGCTTCGTGCCGCCGCGCACGCTCGCCTACGCGGCTGTCGCCGTGCTCGGGCTCGCCTTCGCGCTCTATGCGGGCAGCCTCGCGAAGCTCGGTTTTGTCGCAGCGCCCGCCGCGCTCGCGGTCGTCGTCGCGTTCGCGCTGCGCGCGCGCCGCAAGCGCGCGGGGTTTACTGCCCCGGGCATCGACGAGCGGCTCGCGGGCCTGCTCGCGCTCGCGCTCGCCGCGGGCATTCCGGTCGCGCTCGCGATGCGCGGCACTTCGCAGCCGCTGCTCGGCGCTTACGGCGCGCTCACGGGTGGCGCCTTCGCTGCGCTCGTCGCGCTCGGACTCGCGCCGCTCGCCGCCGCCGGCTTCCTCGGCGCGCGCGGCAGCGCCGAATGGTTCATCGCGCGCCGCTACATGTTCGCCAAGCGCCGCCAGACGTTCATCTCGGTCATTACGGGCATCTGCGTCGCGGGCGTGGCCGCAGGCGTGTGGCTGATCATCACGGTGCTCTCCGTAATGAACGGCTTCGAGAACGTCTGGCGCGAAGAGATCATCGGCAACCGCGCGCACCTCACGGTGTTCGACGGGCGCGGCCTCCCGATCGAGCACTACGAAGACGTGATTCGCGACATCAGGCGCGTGCCCGACGTGACCGGTGCATCGCCCTACCTCGACGCGGAGGGCATGATCCGCGGGCCGAACGGAGAGATCGTCGGCGTGCGCGTGCGCGGCATCGATCCGCAGCGCGTCGCGGACGTGAGCGACCTGCGCGAAGACCTGCTGTACGGCTCCGAGGACGCGCTCGCGCATCTGGCGCCCGAGCTCGGCGCGGACGGCGCCCTCGAGCCGGGCATTCTGTTAGGGAGCCAACTCGCAGTCACCGCGAACGTCGGCATCGGCGATTCGCTCGTGGTGATCTCACCCTTCGGCGGGCCGCCCACGCCGCTCGGCCCCGGCCCGCGCCTCAAGCGCTTTCGCGTGGCGGGCATCTTCCAGACCAGTTTCTTTCAGTACGACGAAGTCTTCACCTTCGTCGACCTCGCCGCCGCGCGCGATTTCCGCAAAGCCGGCGATGTCGTCGACGGTATCGAGGTGCGCACCACGGATTTCTATCGCTCGCGACGCGTCGCCGATGCGATCCAGGAAAAGCTCGGTTTCCCGTACTTCGCGAAAGACTGGAAGGAGTTCTTCCCGGCGTTCTTCCAGGCGCTGAAGACCGAGCGCGTGATGATGTTCGTGTTGCTGACGATGATCATGGTGGTCGCGGCCTTCGCGATCGTGGTCACGCTGATCATGATGATCATGGAGAAGTCGAGCGACATCGCGATTCTGAAGACGATGGGCGCCACCGACGCGACGATCGAGCGCATCTTCGCGATCGAGGGCGTGCTGATTGGGCTGCTCGGCACCGTGTGCGGCGTGATCGCTGGCATCGCCGTAACGACTCGCCTGCCCTGGGTGCAGGAGCAGATCGAGACGGTCACCGGCATTGATGTGCTGCCGGCGAACATCTACCAGTTCGGCACGCTGCCTTGGGAGATCGACCCCGGCCAGGTCGCGATCGTAGTCGCGATCGCGATGGTGCTGGCGCTCGGCGCGACGCTCTTGCCGAGCCGCCACGGCGCGAAGCTCGACCCCGCCGAAGCGCTGCGGGCGGAGTGAGCTGATGGCAAGCGAAGCGCGCAGCGAGCCGAAGGCGAGCGAAGTCCACCGAGAAGGACGCGGGTGCGCAGCGCCCGCCATGAGCGAACCCATCCTCCGCGCCGAAGCGCTCTCGAAGTTCTTCTCGACCCCCGGCGGCGACATCCACATCCTGCGCGAACTCGAGCTCTCGGTCGCGCCCGGCGAGACGGTCGCGATCCTCGGGCACTCGGGCGTCGGCAAATCGACGCTGCTGCATGTGCTCGGCACGCTCGACAAGCCCAGCAGCGGGCGCGTGCTGTTCCGTGGCGAGGACGCCTTCGCGAAACAGCCCGTCGAACTCGCGCGCTTTCGCGGCCGAGCGCTCGGCTTCGTGTTCCAGCTCCACCACCTGCTGCCCGAGTTCAGCGCGCTCGAGAACGTGATGATGCCGGGCCTGATCGGAGGCATGCCGCGCGCCGAGCTGCGCGCCAAAGCCACGCGCATCCTCGACGAGGCCGGCCTCTCGCATCGGCTCGATCAGCGCGTCGGCAAGCTCTCGGGCGGCGAGCGGCAACGCGTCGCCGTCGCGCGGGCGCTGGTGATGGATCCCGCGCTGGTCTTGGCCGACGAGCCGACTGGAAACCTCGACCCCGAGACGGGCGAACGCGTGCACGAGCTGCTGCTCGGCCTCAACCGCGCGCGCGGCACGGCGCTCGTCGTCGTCACGCACAACCAGGATCTCGCGCGCCGCATGGGACGCGCACTTGTGCTGCGCGAAGGGCGGCTCGAGCCCGCGGCGCTTTAGCAAGCGGCGCTTCGCCGCGCGCAGTGAGGCGGAGCCGAACGAAGCAAACGCGCTCGCCGCGGGCGCGAAGCGCCCGGGCTAAGAGCGCGGATTCTCTCGCGAATCCTTGGTGTTTCGATTGCGACGCCGAAACCGCGCGGGTAGAGTGCGCGCGCCTTTGGGGCCCGCGAACGCCGGTCTCTATCGCGAGTGAGATGACGGACGTCTCGCTGCAGCCCTTTGCCTCGCCCTCCGACTCTGTTTCGATCCCAACGCGCGCCGGATTTCTTTCGTCACGGGCGCTCAGGGAAAACCGCAGACGGTTGAGCGGAGTCCGAGAAACTAAGTAGCTTGCCGGACCCAACCTGGGGGGACAGCCGACGTTGGGTGCCGTGCGCCACGCCCATGACCTTTTGACGCGATTGCTTGCCGCGCTGGTCGCGTGCCTGGTGGCCGCGCTGCCGGTCGCCGCGCAGCCCGTTCCTCGGTCGCGCGTGCGCGTGATCGTGCTGCCGTTTCAAGTGCACAGCGCGCGGCAGCTCGCGTACCTCGAGAAGTCGCTCGCGGATTTGCTGACGACGCGCCTCGAAGCGAGCGGCAGCGTGGACGTGCTCGAGGCCGACGCCGCGCTCGAGCCGTACCGCCGCGGCACGGGCAGTGAGCCCGAGCTGCGCGCCATCGCGCGCGACCGTGGCGCGCGCTTCGTGATCGCCGGCAGCCTCACCGAACTCGCGGGCCAGTACAGCCTCGATCTGCGCGTCGCGCCTTCCGCGGGCGGCGCCGCGTCCTCGCTCGACGCAGCGGCAAGCGGCGACGATCAGCTGCTCGATCGCATCGGCGATCTCGCCGCGCAAATTGCTGAGGTGGTGGGCGGCCGTGCAGCGCGTCCACGCATCGCGAGCGTCACCGTGAAGGGCGCGCCGGACGAAGCGGCGGCGAACGCCGTGCTCGCCACCAAAGCCGGCGAGCCGTTCGACGGCGAGGTCGCTCGCGCGGATGTCGAGAAACTCGGGCTGTTGCCCGGCGTCGCGAACGCCAGCGTCGAATCGACGCAAGCCGAAGACGGAATCGATGTCGTGTTCCAGCTAGTCGAGAGCGCGCGGCTGTTGCCAGGCGGCGAGCAGACGGCCGGCGCGCGCGTGGTCGAAGTGCGCGTACGCGGCAACCGGCGCATCGAGGAAGCCGCGATCCGCGCGCGCGTAACAACCGCGCCAGGCACAGCGCTGAACGCCGCGCGGCTCGGGCGCGATGTGCGCGAGATCTACGCGCTCGGCTTCTTCAAGAATGTGCGCGTGCTCGAGGACGTCGCGGAAGGCGGCGTCGCGATCACCTTCGCGGTGGAAGAGAACCCGATCGTTCGTCAGGTCTCTGTGACCGGGAACGACGAAGTCGAGAGCGACAAGATCAAAGACAACCTGACGCTCACGACAGGCTCAACGCTCGATTACCCGCTGCTCACCGAGAACGTGCAGCGCATCCAGCAGCTCTACCGCGCCGAGGGCTTCTACCTCGCCGAGGTGAAGTTCGAGATCGAGCAGCTCCCGGCCGACGCCGTCGCGGTGAACTTTCTCGTGACCGAAGGTGAGAAGTCGAAGCTGCGCAAGATCAAGTTCGTCGGGAACAAGGCTTACAGCGACGACGAGTTGATGGACAAGTTCAAGACCACGCAGTGGCGCTGGTACTCGCTGGTGATGACGTACATCGACAAGTCTGGGCGCTACTCCGAGCCGGTGTTTGCGCAGGATCTGAAGGGCGTGAGCGAGCTGTACCTCGACCACGGCTACATCCAGGCGGAAGTCGGCGATCCGGAAGTCGAGGCCACTAAAAAAGGCTTGATCGTGACAGTGACGATCCACGAGGGCGAC
>JANNDT010000460.1:0-7149 GCA_031387905.1 Deltaproteobacteria bacterium | reverse complement strand
GGTGATGAAGCCGGTGCCGATGATGACCTTCCCCGTCGCGTGGCACGCTACCTCCGGCAACCGCGTCGTCTATTACCCGTGGCAGGTGATGCCCGATCCGCAGGGCGGCAGCGAGGAGTACCGCTTCGGCTGCGTGACGATTCTCGAGTACGCGGGCGACGGGCTGTGGAGTCATCAGGAAGACCTCTACAACCCGCGCGAGGCGGAGCGACTGATGAAGCGCTGGGTGGCGGCCGGCGGGAAGTTCGCGACGTGAGGCGCACCCTCGCGATCGTGGCGGCGTGTGCGGTCGCAGTGCTTGTTACGAGAGCGGCGGCGCACGCGAAGGAGCACAGCGCCCGCGAGCGGCTGGCGCGCGAGATCTACGAAGAGTTGATCGAGATCGACACGACGCATTCCACGGGCTCGACGACGCGCGCAGCCGAGGCGATGGCGAAGCGGCTGCGCACCGCGGGTTTTCGCAAGGAGGACGTGCGCGTGCTCGGGCCCGAGCGCAAGGGCAACCTGGTCGCGCGGCTGCGCGCGCGCGGGAAGCCCAAGCAGAAGCCGCTACTGCTGCTCGCGCACCTCGACGTGGTCGAGGCGAAGCGCGCAGACTGGAGCCTCGATCCGTTCACGCTCACCGAAAAGGACGGCTTCTTCTACGGCCGCGGCACGATCGACGACAAGGCGATGGCGGCGATCTTCGTCGCGCTCGCAATCGAACTCGCGCGCGAGCTGGCGCCGCTCGGGCGCGACGTGATCGTCGCCCTAACAGCCGACGAAGAGGGCGGCGGCGAGAACGGCGCGCGCTGGCTAGTCGAGGAACATCGCGAGCTCGTGGACGCTGGCCTTGTGATCAACGAGGGCGGCCATGCGGCGCAGCGCGGTGGGAAGCCCTTCTACACCGCCCTCCAAGCCGCGGAGAAGACGAGCATCAACTTCGAGCTGGTCGCGCGCGACAAGGGCGGCCACAGCTCGCGGCCCGCGCCGGGCAACCCGATCTACCGGCTCGCGGCGGCGCTTGCGCGCGTCGAGAAGCTCGCGTTCCCCGTGACGCTGAACGACGTGACGCGCGCGTACTTCGAGCGGCTCGCCCGCATCGAACGCGGTGACGTAGCCAAGGCGATGGCCGCGCTCGCGCGCAACCCGAAGGACGCGCGCGCTGCGGCGCTGCTCTCCGCGCAGCCCAGCTACAACGCGACGCTGCGCACCACCTGCGTGGCCACGCAGATCAGCGGCGGCCACGCGCCGAACGCGCTGCCGCAGGAGGCACGCGCGCTGGTGAATTGCCGCGCGCTGCCGGGCCACAAACGGAGCGACGTGCAGGCAGCGCTAGTTGCCGCAATCGCCGACGCGAGCATCGAGCTGAGCGCGCTGCGCGAGCGCGAGAGCTCGCCGCCCGCGCGCATCGACGCGAAGTTCCTCGCCAGCGTGACGCGCGTGTCCGAGTCATTATGGCCCGGTCTGCCCGTGATCCCGATCATGGGCACCGGCGCGACCGACTCCACCTACTTCCGGCTCGCGGGGATTCCCGCGTACGGGGTCTCGGGCCTATTCGATGACATCGACGACTACCGCGCCCACGGCCGCGACGAGCGGCTCGGCGTCGCGCAGTTCTACGACGGGCTCGAATTCTTGCGGCGACTCGTGCGTGGGCTCGCGGTGAAGGATTGAGACGCGGCTAGCCCGCGATCAACAACTTCGCGGCGCCGAGCCCGACGACGCAACAGCCCGCGAACGTCACGAGCCAGCCGAGCGCGCCGGCATAACCCCAGCCCATCACGCGCCACCACGCTTCCTCGGGAATCGCGCCGTGGAGGCGCGTCGGGAACAACCACCAGCGCGCAGGCAGCGCGCCGCGCCGTAACAACACGCGGCGCAGTTCGAGGTGGTACCAGAAGCCGGTCGGGATTCCGAACGCGAAGCCCGCGGCCACGACCCAGAGGCCGCCGAGGAACAAAGCGTCCGCCGCGAATGCGCTCCACGCGAGCGCACCACCGACAAGCGCGGTGAGGAAACCGAGCACGAGCAGCGCTTCGGGCATGCGCGTGCATCGGCAAGCCGCGCGCTGCGATCCAGCCTAAGCGTCAGGGATCACGAGAAAGCCTTCGCGCTCGGCAGCTTGCCCGAGCTTCACGTCGAAGGTGTGAAGGATGTGGCCGCTCGGCCGGTCGTCCGCCCAGGCGAGCGCGGCGGCAAGCTGAAGCGCGTCGGCGGCGCGAAGCGGATGGGTGCGGAGAAGCCGCGCGGCGCGCGCCTTCACGGGTTCGACATCTGTTACGACCTGCGATCGCGTCATCAATTCGAGCGCGACGCGCTCCGCCGCGGTCGCGGCTCGCACAGTGAGGCCTCCCTCGCGAACGAGCCGACGGATCGCGGAGAGCACTTCCGTCTGGGTGAGCGTCCACGCCACGATGCCGGCGTCCTCCGCGACCCAGGTGACCGCTTCGGACGATCGCGTCTGCTGAACGATCAACGGCACCAGCGCCGACGTGTCCCAGAACCTCACCAGCCCTCCTCGCGCTCCGCGAGCACCGCCGCGACGATGTCGCCCTTCACGCGCGGCCGGCCCTCGAGCATCTTCAGCGTGATCTTCCCGCGGCCGCGTCGAATGATGCCTCGCGCCTCGAGATCGGCGATTCGAGCCTCGTCATCTCCGAGGTCGTCGTCGCCTCTGCCCGCAGGCTCGATGCGCGCGATCACCTGATTGCGATCGCGCACGAGCAGCGCCTCGCCGCGGCGCACGAGCCGCAGGTAGTGCGAGAGGCGGTTCTTGAGTTCCGCGACGTTGACCGCTTTGATGGCCACCAGATAGCCTCCTGTCATGGCTATCGGAAGCTACGCTCGACGTCTTGACCTCGCCACCGCCCGCCTCGCACTCCGCCCGATCGCGCCGGGCGACCGCCTGCGCCTCCACGCGATCTTCCGCGACCCGTACGTGCGCCGATACCTCTGGGACTCGAAGCTCGTCTCGCTCGCGACCGTCGACGCGGTGATCGCTGCCAGCGAGGCGTGCTTCCGGGAGCACGGCCTCGGGGTGTGGTGCATCTGCGAAGCCGGTGCGCGCGATGCGCGCGAGTCGATCGGCTTCGCCGGCCTGCGCCCGATGGCGAGCGGCGAGTTCGAGCTGATCTACGGCTTCCTGCCCGCGCATTGGGGCCGCGGTCTCGCGAGCGAGTGCGCGCGCGCCTTAATGACTGATGGCTTCGCGCGCGGCCTCGCGCGGATCTGGGCGGGCACGGACCTCGAGAACAAGGCGAGCGAGCGCGTAATGCGGCGGCTCGGCATGCGCTTCGACCGGCGCGAAATCGTGGGCGGGCTTCCGCAGGTCTTCTACGTGATCGAGCGCGAGGCCTTCGGCGCCGCGTGACACGACGCCCCGGGCGGAGCTCGCCTCCGTCCGGGGCGTGTGAGGAAAAGCGAACCACTGCGCCCGCTCGTTGCGCGGGCGCGACGCTCAGTGACCGCGGTGTTCCAGGCGGCGGTTGATGCGGTTGCCCTTGCGGTCGAGTCGGCCGTCGATGCGATCGCCCTTGCGGTCGAGACGGCCCGCGCGGCGCTCGTGGCCGTTCGCGTCGGCGATGTCGGCCCGACGATCGAGGCGCCGGTCGATGCGGTCGCCCTTACCGTCGAGCCTGCGCTCGATGCGGTCGCCCGCATCTGCGTGCGCGGCGATCGGCGCAGCGCTGAACAGGAAGCTGGTGGCGAAGGCCAGTGCTGCAAGTTTCAGAGTCTTCATGGGGTCTCCTTCTCGTGGGGTTCAGTTCGCTCGAGTTGGCCGGCGAACTGGATGCTTCTTCAACGCTTGGGCCGGCGCGCGGTTGCGCTGCGCTCAGGTAGAGTGCGCGCTCCGGCGCACGCGCCGGCAACTTCGCCCCGGAGGCTCTCGATGATGCAGGCGCTATTCGGTGTTGCTTCTCTATTGCTGGCCGACGCAGCATTCGCGCACCCAGGCCACGGCGCCGCCTCCGCCGCGAGCTGGCTTCACGGCCTCGAGCTCGCGCATCTCGCGCCCGCGCTGCTCGCAGCTGCGGCGCTCGCACTTGGCGCTGCATTTCTGCGCGCGCGCCGCGCTGCTTCCCGTGAGCGCCGCCGCTAGCGCCGTCAGCCGTTTCGTCGGGGACGTTGCTCGACGAAACTGCTGCGCATGAAACGCGTCTGCGTGTTCTGCGGCGCCCGCGACGGCGCAAAGCCTGCCTATGCCGCGGCCGCGCGCTCACTCGGCGCGCTCGTCGCGGCGCGCGGCCTCGGTCTCGTCACCGGCGGCGGCGCGCTCGGCCTGATGGGAGTCGTTACCGACGCTGCGCTCGCAGGCGGCGCCGAGGTGATCGGCGTGATCCCCAGCTCGCTGGTGGAGCGCGAGGTCGCGCACGCGCGCCTCACGGAGCGCGTCGTGGTGCGCGACATGTTCGAGCGCAAGGGCCGCATGCTGGAACTCGCCGATGCGTTCGTCGCGCTCCCCGGCGGCATGGGCACTCTCGATGAACTCAGCGAGGTACTCACCTGGACGCAGCTCGGGCTGTTCGCGAAGCCGTGCGGGCTCGTCAACGTGAATGATTACTGGAGCCCGTTGCTGGCGATGCTCGACAGCGCGGTCGCCGAGGGCTTCCTCGCGCCCGAGCACCGCGCACTGCTTCACGTCGACACGGATGCCGCGCGGCTGCTCGATCGCTTCGCTGCGTGGCAACCGCCGAGCTCGTTCGCGGGCGCGAAGCCATGAGCGTTCTTCCGCGCGCGCTGCTCTTCGACCTCGACGACACGATCGTGCGCGAGAGCGCCGGCGACGAGAACCTGTGGGCGGAAATGTGCGATGCGTTCGCGCCGCGCGCAGGCGCCGCCCCGGGCGAATTGCACGCCGCGGTGCTCGCCGCGCGCGATTGGTTCTGGGACGACCCCGCGCGCGAGCGCACCGGCCGGCTTGCGATGCCGTGGGCGCGCCGCGCCGTCGCCGAGCGAGCGTTCCGCCGCCTCGGTCTGCGCAACCTCGCGCTTGCCCACGCGCTCGGCGACGCCTTCACGCAAACGCGCAGCGAGCGCATGCACTTCTTCCCCGGCGCGCTCGAGACGCTGCACACGCTGCGCGAACGGGGTCATCGCCTCGCGCTCCTCACCAACGGCGGCGCGGTCTTCCAGCGCGAAAAGATCGCGCGCTTCGAACTCGCGCCGCTGTTCGACGCAGTCTTCGTCGAGGGCGAACTCGGCTTCGGCAAGCCCGACCCGCGCGTATTCGCCCGCGCGCTGCGCGCGCTCGGCGCCGAGCCGCAAGAGGCCCTAATGACGGGCAACGATCTGCGCTCCGATATCGCAGGCGCGAAGGGCGCGGGCATTCGCGCGGTCTGGGTAGATCACGCGCGCGACGGCATTCCCGCGAGCGCGCCCGCAAAGCCAGATCGCGTGGTGGGAGCGATCGCGGAGCTGCTCGAACACGAGAGCGGCGACCGCTGATCAACGGCTCTCGAAGTTCTTGCCTGGCGCCGCAGTCGGGTAGCGATACAGCCCGGTGCGCACTCGCTGGCCGAGCGCTTCGCCGATCGCGCGCATCGTCTCGGGGCAGAAAGCGTAGCCGCGCAGCAGCGCGATCCGGCCGCCCTGCTCGTCGATGCGCATCACCTGCTCGAGGGCCTCGCGGCCACCGCGCGTCACGAAGCCGAGCGCGACGGGCTCGCCTCCCGCCTCGGCGAGCTGCATGCGCGGCGCCTCGTACTGCAGCTCGGCGGGCCATTCGGGATGGCCCTTTAGCGCGGCGTGGAACCAGCTCTGGCGAGTGCGGAAGTTGTTACGCGCAACCTCGAGGCCGCAGCCGACGTTCTCGACTTGCCCGCCGTCGTGCATCAACGCCAGCAACGCCTCGAGGTCGGCGGCGTTGTAGGCGGCGATGAAGCGCGCGACCAGCTCGGCGGAAGCGCGAGGCCTGCGCGACAGCGCGGGCGCGTCGCCCTGCAGGCGTTCGCGCCCGCGGTGCAGCGCAGCCTTCACCGCACCGGTCGTGGTGTTCAGGATCTCCGCGGTCTCTTCGAGGCTCATCTCGAAGGCATCCTTGAGCACGAGCGCCGCGCGTTCTTGCGGAGACAGGCGTTCGAGCAGCGCGCGGCTGGCGTCGCCGAGCTGCTCGGGAATCGCGGCGCTGCGCCCCGCCGCGGGCGGCTGCTGCGCGAACGCCCGGCGCTCGCTCTCGCGCCGCCGCTCCGCGTCGATCCAGAGATTCGAGGCGACTCGCAACAAGTACGCGCGCGGGTTCTCGATCTCGTGGTGGATGCTGCCGAGCGTCGCGAACGCGCGCAGCAGCGTCTCCTGCACGAGATCTTCCGCGTCCCACAAGTTGCCGGCGAGGCGGCGGCAGTAGCCGTGGAGCGCGGGCCGGAGTGGCGCGGTGAGGTCGATGTAGCGGTGCCAGGCCGCACGCAACTCGTCGCGCAGCGCGGCCGGGAGTGCGTCGCTGCCCATGAGACCCTTCAGGCTTCGCCGTCGTAGTGCGCGTCGCTCGCGACCGTCGCGAGCAGTGCGCCGTCCTGCGAAAAGAGTTCACGCATGCCGAGAGCGCGGCCCGCTGCCGCGACTCGCGACGCGGCGCGCAGCAGCAGCCAGCCTGCGGGCCGCGCGGCGTGATGGAGCCAAACCGAATGCGCGCGCAGAGCGAGCTTCCCATAATCGAAACGCTCGCCGATGCGGCGCTCGAACTCCCAGTGGTCGTAGAACGTCGCGAGGAAGACCAGCGCCGCTTGTTCGAGCTGCGCGTCGCGCGGAAGCGGTGCGCGCAGCTTCAGCCAGGTGAGCTGCTCCGTGGATTCGCCGCGCGTGCGATCCGGGCGAAGCGGGCTGATGCGCCGGAACTCGACCGGCCCGGCGGCGTAGGCTTCGGGCCAGCCTTCGTTGCGCGCGTACTCGACCGTCGTCGGCAGCGTTTCCGGGTGCGCGAGGCGTGGCGGCAGCGCGGCGTCCTGATAACTGAGCGCAGCGCCGCCACCCGTGAAACTCGCGCGGACGCGGCAACAAGGCGACGCAGCGGCGCCGCCCAGCACCTCGCAGCGCGACGCATCGCCTGCGAGCGACGCAACGCGCAGCGCGAGCGGCACAGCCGGATCTGCCGGCGCCAGCCAGTCCGCATGCAGCGAGGCGATCGCGCGCCCGGGGTTCGCCGCGAGTGCCGCCAGCGCGCAGCGCGCGAGC
>JANNDT010000041.1:0-2639 GCA_031387905.1 Deltaproteobacteria bacterium | reverse complement strand
GTCGACGCCCGCCTGATGCCAGCCCGTCACCGTCCCGATCGAGAGGTTCTCAGTCACATCGAAGTTTGCCGTGAACGTGATCTGAATCTCGTCCGCGGCGTACTTCGGGACCATCTGCGTGTTGACGTCGCGTCGACCCTGCGGGCGGTTCGACCCGTTGTAGTACTCGAACGGAAGGCCGTAGCCACCCGGACGCGGACCGAAGTTCGCGGTGGCCGTCGCGTTGTCGAGCACATAGCCCGGGCAAGCGCCTGTGTTCGTACCTGGCGTGAGCGTGCACGGATGCCCGATGAAGTATGCGGCGACTCCCGGAGCGGCGAACGCGTAGGGAGTGAAGATTCCGAGCGGGCCGCTCAGGAAGCGCGGAGCCGCGCCGAAGAAGTTGAACGTGTCCGCGATGATTCCACTCGAGTACCCAAGCGTCGAGTTGTAGTTGATGCCGCCGTTCTGAACCTTGTTATCGCCGCCGAGGCAGCCGATGCCATTCGGCCAGGGCGTCAGATCGGCGGTGCAGCCTTGGTTGTTGATACGCATCCGGTCGTCGTTGGCCTTGAAGTACTGACCCATCAGGGTGAAGTTCGCATCGTCCCACTCGCCGTGTAGCGATGCGCGCAGCGCATAGACGTTGCGGCCATCGATGTCGGTGCCGCCTTGGCTGCTGCCGAATGCCCGTTCATGCACTTTCGTGATGCCATCGCGGCGGAAGTAGAAACCAGCGACGCGTCCGGCGAAGTGCTCACCCATCGGGATGTTCAGAGCCGCGCGCACCTTCGCGTGGTTGTAGTCGCCGTAGTCGACGGCGCCGTAGCCGCCCCACTCCTCGAGCACCGGCACCTTCGTGTAGACATTCACCGCGCCACCTGGCGAGCTGCGGCCGAAGAGGGTGCCCTGCGGACCGCGCAGCACCTCGACGCGGTCCACGTCGTAGAACTCGGTCTCGTAGATGCGCGAGCCGGGGAACGGCGCGTCGTTGATGTGAATGCCGGTGCCGTTCTCGGAACTCGCGGCGGTGGCGAGGTTGCCGACGCCGCGGATCGAGATGTTGCCGGCGCCGGAGAAGTTCGTCTTCGTGTACGAAAGGTTCGGGACGTTGAACTGCACGTCCGCGACGTCGTCGATGTTCGAGGTCGCGAGGTCGTCCGCCGAGAAGGCGCTGACCGCGATCGGAATGTCCATTACGGACTCTTCCTTGCGCCGAGAGGTCACGATGATCTCTTCGATGCCGCCCTTCTTCTCGTCGGCCGCAGCCGCGGCCGGTGCAGCATCCTGCGCAGAAATCGATGTCGCGTTGAACACGAACAATGCGAGGAGCGCGAGGCTCCACACGAAGGCGCGCTGACGTATGGACATGGGATCCCCCTAGTGAACGGTGATGCCCCGCCAAGGGCGCGAGCACACTACCGCGCTCACCCGCGCGAAAGCCAGAGGCCGCGCAAAAGATTGGAACCGCGAACGCGAAGCGGTGTCCAGCGGCGCTCGGTTGCGATCAGCGGGGTCCGCGGCTCGGCTTCTCGAACACGAGCACGAAGCGATCCGTCTTCCCGCGAATCACGGGGTCGAATACGTTCGTCGTGCGGTCGTCGGCGGCGCTGCGCAGCACGTCGCTCGCTGCGACGAAGCGGAAGCCCGCTCGCTCGAAATCTGCGCGCGCGAACGCCTCGTCGATGCGGTGCAGTTCTTGCGCCGCGCTGCTGCCCGAGCCCGCGACGGCAGAGTGATCGACGACGAGCATGCGTCCGCCCGGGCGCAGCGCGCGGAAGAGCGCGGCCATCAGCGGATCGCGCGTGACGGTCCAACTGCCTTCCTCGGGCTTCGGCTGCCAGTACGCGTCGTGGTACGCCATCACGATCACAGCGGCGTCGAGCGTGCCGTCCAGATCGAACGCCTCGATCTCGCGGTCGTAGCGCGTGATCTGCGCGAACGGCCGCGCCGCGAGTCGCTCCGTCAGCGCCGTGCCCGCGAAACCGAGATACGCCGCGTTGTTGTGCAGTAACACCTGCCCGCTCTCGCCGACGACGCGCGCCGCGATCTCGGCGTAGTACCCGCCGCCCGAGAACACGTCGATTGCGCGCATGCCCGGCGCTAGGCCGAGCAGCGCGAGCGTGGCTTCGGGGTGATCGCGTGCATCGCGCTCGAGATCCTTCGCGCTGCGACCCGGCGCAGCGAGCGCGGCTGCGATCTGCGTACCCGTGTTCGACCAGGCGGGCGATGCGGGAGACGCGGCGCAGCCGAACGAGAGTGCGAGAGCGAACGAGAGCGCGAGAAAGCGCATCGATCTGTCCACCAGGCTCGCGGCGAGCCGAAAAGAGAACGGGGCCCGGTGATTCCTCACCGAACCCCGCAGTTGCTGGCGCGCCCAGCAAGACTCGAACTTGCGACCTCCAGGTCCGCAACCTGGCGCTCTATCCAACTGAGCTATGGGCGCGTGATTCCTCTGTCGCGAAGGCGGGGCAATCTAGCCAACGCCCCGCCCGCCGCTCCACCGAACTCGCTGAAATGCCCGTTCAACCTCGCTGCCGGAGCGCCTGCCAGCTCGGGCGCGAGGCCGCAAGCGAAGCGCGCAGCGAGCCGCAGTCTTCGGAGGCGAGCGGAGGCAACAAGGAGTGCCGGCGACGCGCCTCGAACTTCGTGCAAGCCGC
>JANNDT010000057.1:0-5486 GCA_031387905.1 Deltaproteobacteria bacterium | reverse complement strand
AGAGAGCGAGTCGCAGACGCGCTAACCGCTGGCGCGAAGCGCGCGCCCGGCGCTTACTCCACGCGCTCGATCGCCACCGGCAGCGCGCCCATTCTGGGGATTCCGCTGATCGGGTCGTACTCGTCGTCGTCCCGTAACAAGCGGCCGAGTGGTGTGCCGAGCGCGCGCGGGTTTTCGGGCTCGTTCGGGTTGCCGCCAAACGCGTGCGTCATCGCGACCACGCCGCGGCGCAGCGTGTCGTCCGCCTCGATCACCGCGAGCGCGGCGTCGTGGCGCGAGCGGATGCGCACGATGTCGCCACTCGCGAGGCCGAGTGCGGCCAGATCGCCCGGGTGTGCGTGCGCGGGGTTCCAGGGTTTGCCGCGCGTGAGCGAAGGCAACGAACGCCCGCTCGAGTTCACGAAGAAATTCGAGCGGCGAGGGATTAGGCGGAAGGGGAAGGCCGCTGTCTCGTGGCGCGCGCGCCAGTCCTCCGCGGCGACCTCGGCGAGTTCGCGCAGCATTTCGGGCGCGGCGAGCTCGAGGTGCGCGCTGCACGCCGCCTCGCGCGGAGCGACCACTCCGCGCACTTCCTCGAACACGCGGCCGTGCGGATGGCGCTTCACCTCGGCGAGCGGAATGCGCGAGCCGCGCGTGAAGACTTCGAACAGCTCGTCGGTCGTGGGTTTCCGCTGCATGTCGAGCTTCGTAACAACCAGCGGGCTCTCGAGGTGCGCGCCCCAGCCGTAGAAGCCGACGACGCTGAGCGCGAGGCCCATGCGCTGCGCCATGCCGTAGAAGAACTCCCAGTCTTCGATCAGCTCGGAGCCCACGGGCGGCAGGGCGAGTGCGGGCGCGTACTGCGCGAAGGGCGCGGCGTAACCGACGTTCGCGCCGAAGTACTTGAGCGCCTCGGCGGACTGGCTCATGCCGGGCGTTTCGAGCGTGAGTCTCGGCGCAATCACATAATCAGCCAGGCGCGAAGTGGCCGATAGCTCGGGATCGAAAGTGACCAGCAGATCGAGGCTCTCGAGCGCGGCCTGCGTCTTGCGCTGGTCGGGGAACGCCATCATCGGGTTACCGCCGAGCACGAACAGCGCGCGCACGCGGCCCTCGCCTTCGAGCAAGATTTCGTCGGCGAGCGCGGCGGTTGGCAAGCCTGCCGCGCAGTTCTCGAGCCCGCGTACGCGCAGCTTCTCGCCGCCGCCGACGGCAGGGTAAGGCGCGTACGGCTGCGCTCTCGGTTCGTACGGCGGCAGCAGCACGTTCAGGCGCGTGGCAGCGTCGCCCGCGCGCGGCCAGAAGCCGCACACCGTGAGCAAGCAGAGTGTTAGGTACTCGCTGAGGTTGCCGCGCGTCGCGAACGCGGGGCCCGTGCCCGCAGCCCCGCCGCCGCTGCGCGCGCTCGCGAATGTACGCGCGGCGCGCGCGATCTCGGCCTCGGGCACGTCGGCGCGCGCGGCGGCGTAGGCGGGCGTGAACGGCGCGACGGCCGCGCACAGTCCCTCCGTACCCGCGGCGTTCTCGCGCAGGAACCCTGCGTCGGCGAGCCCCTCGGCAAAGATCACGTGCAGCATTGCAGCGAGCAGCGCGGGGTCTTCGCCGGGACGCGGCTGTAAGTGCACATGCGCACGGCGCGCCGTCTCCGTGCGGCGCGGGTCAATGACGATCAGCTCGAGGCCGCGCGCCAGCGCCTCGCTGAGCTGCCGCCCTGGATTCTGCATCGGCAGCGCGCCGCTCTTCGAGATCAGCGGGTTCTGCCCAACAACCAGCCAGCTCCCGGCGCTGGCGAATGCCTGACCGCCCGCATGCCAAGCGCCGTGCAACGCCATCGCGATCTGCTTGCCCGGCTGATCGATCGTGTTCGAGGTGAACAGCATCCGCGAGCCGAGCGCGCGCAGCCACGCACTCGCCAGCTGCGCCGACGCCGGATACGGCAGCGAGTTCGTGCCGATGTAAAGCGCGACTGCGCGCGGCCCGTGCTCCGCGACGATGCGCTGCACGCGCTCGGCCACTTCCGTAACAGCTTGCTCACTCGCGATGCGCTCGAGGCCGTGCTCGCCGCGCTTCAGGGAGTGCAACAACCGCGCTGGGTTCGCGTGCTGCTCGGGCAGCGCGCGGCCCTTCGGGCAGCTGTAGCCACCGTAAAGCGGCGCCTCCGGGTCGCCTGTCACCGCGACCGCGCGCCCGTCTTCGAGTGTCACGAGAATCGGGCAGTAAGCCGGGCAGATGCGGCAGATCGCGGGCTTCGTTTCGCGCATGCAGCCCAGGGTATGCAAACTTGAGCGGCCGGAGGCTACTTACATGTTCGACCTGACCGGGCGCGTCGCGCTGATTACGGGCGCTGGGCAGAACCAAGGCGCGGGCATCGCGCGCGCGCTGGCTGCACAGGGTGCGGCGGTCGTGGTGAACGATCTGCACGCGGAACGCGCCGAGCGCGTGGCGGCGGAGATCGCGGCGCGCGGCGGGCGCGCGCTCGCTGCGCCGTTCGACGTCGCGGATTTCGCAGCGGTGTCGCGCGGCATCGACGCCAGCGTGCGCGCACTCGGCCCGATCGACATTCTTGTCAACAACGCTGGCATTCCCGAAGGCATGGGTGTCGCGCAGTTCCGCACCACGCAGCCCGAGGCATGGCGCGCCTACATCGACGTGAACGTCTATGGCGTAATGAACTGCTGCCGCGCGGTGATCGAGGGCATGTGCGCGCGCGGCTTCGGCCGCGTGATCACGATCTCGTCGGGCGCGGGCCAGAGCGGGCTCGCGCTGGGCGTCTCGGCCTACGCCGCGGGGAAGGGCGGGCAGATCGCGTTCATGCGCCACCTCGCGCTCGAGAACGCGCGCGCAGGTGTTACGGCGAACACGCTCGCGCTGGGGCTGATGTCGAACGCGGGAGGCAGCGACGTGACCGCGGCGCTCGCGAAGACCGTGCCGACCGGGCGACTCGGCACGCCGGAGGACGTGGGCGCCGCGTGCGTCTTCCTCGCGTCGAACGAAGCCAGCTGGCTGACGGGCCAGACGATCGGCCTCAACGGCGGGAACCTGACGAGCTGAGGCGAATCCGGCCTAGCGAAGCCAGCCCGGCAAACAGCCCGCGCGGCGGCACTCCTCTTCGAGGCCTTCCGCGAGATATTGCTCGACGTGCACTTTCTCTAGGTCGAACTCCCGCTTCATCGCGTCGATCTGGCTGCACGGCACGTCTTGGCGAATGCCCGTGCGGTCGTCCTCGACCCACAACAAGTTGCCGTCGTTGCACCAGCGCACCGCGCGCTGAAGGCCACGGATGCGCGCTTCGACGTCGCGCGCTTGCTGCTGCGCGTCGGCCTTCTTCTTGCGCCAGAGCGCTTCGGCGCCCGCGTTTTCATCGAACGCTGCCGCAGACGTGCGGCGTTGCGCGGGTACGGCGCCGGGCCGCGCGGTCGCGAGCGGCTGCGGCTTCTCGATGCGCTGCACCGCGGCTTCTTTCGGCGCGTGCGGCGGCGCGTTCGGGCACTGCGCGGAGTTACTCGTGAAACGCACGTCGCCGTTCGGGCCAATGCACTTGAAGATTTCCGCGTGTGCGGCGCCGCTGAGCAGCAGCGAGAGCGCGAGCGCGGCAGTGAGGCGCTGCATCCCTAATCCCTCCATGCCTGCGGCACACCGGCGCGGTTGGCTTCGGCGTCGAGCGCCGCGAGTTCGGCCGCGACCGCTTCGCGCCGCTGCTCGAGCACCGCGACGCGCGCCGGGTCGGTCGACTCCGGCCCGCCGAGATGCTCGTCGATTGCGCTCTGCGCAGCGCGCAGCTCGCGAAAGCGCGCGCGCCACTCGTTCTGGTTCGCGCCGCTGCGCACCTGCGCGTTCGGGAAGAGCGTGATCACGTTCGCGGCCGGATCGACCTGGAACGTGAAGTTGTTGAAAAACGTGCCGCCGAGCAGACCGATCGACATCGCGCCGCTCACCGAGCCGCGCAGGTTTTCGACGCGCGCGTCGCCCACCTGGATCGAGCCGATCGTGACGATCGGCGTTTCGACGAGGCCGTTCGCGGTCTGGTAGGTCTGGTGTGGCGTGTCGCGACCGATGTAAATGCCCGCCGCCTGCGCGACGTGCGCTGGCACGAGCACGTCGCTCGCGCCCGTATCCACGATGAACGGGGCGGTCACAAGGTCGTTCACGCGCGCGTAGACGATCATCGCGTTGCCCTGCTTTTCGAACGGAATCTGCAGCACGCCGCTGGCGCTGACGCGTGTGCGCGCGACAGCTGCGACCGCCGAACTTGGCGAACTGCGCTGCGACTCGGCGCGCGCCGAGCGCTCTGCGTCATCGCGAGCGCTCGCGGGGACCTGCGCGAGGTCCTGCGTGAAGTGCGCGTTCCCGCGCGCGTCGGTCCAGCGGTAGATCTCCGCGTGCGCGAGGCTGGCCAGCCCCGCCGCGAGCAGAGCTATCGCGACGCTTCGCGCAAGAAGACGCATCGCTGTTAGATCGGCCTCGGCGCGGCGCGGCTTGAGACGCAGCGCCGCTTCGCGCGCCGGCAACTCCCGCGCGATCTCCACCGTTTCCGCGCGACTCGCGCGCGGCTAGCTTGGCGGAATGTTCGGACTCGGCTTCCAAGAAATCGCGCTCGTCTTCGTGGTCGCACTGCTGGTGTTCGGCCCGAACAAGCTGCCCGAACTCGCGCGCGGGCTCGGCAAGAGCCTCGCGGAGTTCCGCCGCGCCTCGAACGACCTGCGCCGTACGATCATGGAAGCCGATACACCGGCGCCTGCGCCGAAGCCGCCGCAGGGGCCTGCGGATGAAGTGGCCGCCGCCGCGTTGCCTACGCAGGCGAGCGCGCCCGGGGCGGCGGTTCCCGCGCAGCCTGCGCCTGCGGAGCCCGGCGAGCCGATCGCTTAGGCATGGACGACACGCCGCTCCCGCTCACCGACCACCTGCAAGAATTGCGCAAGCGGATCGGGCGAATCCTCGTCGCCTGGATCGTCGCCACCAGTCTCGCCTGGACGTACAGCGAAGAGATCTTCTCGGCCCTGCTTGCGCCCGCAGTCGCAGCGCTCGGACCGGGCGCCCGCCTGCAAGCCATCTCGCCCGCCGAGATCTTCTTCACCTACTTGAAGTCGGCGTTGCTCGCCGGCTTCGTCATCTCCGCGCCGGTGATCTTCTGGCAGATCTGGGCGTTCATCGGCCCCGGCCTCTACCCCTCCGAAAAGAAGGCCGCGCTGCCGTTCGTGTTCGTTTCGAGTTTGCTGTTCGTAGGCGGCGGCGTCTTCGCACACCAGCTCGTCTTTCCGTCCGTGTTCAGCTTCTTCGCGAGCTTTGGCTCCGACTTCGTCGCACCGGCCTGGACGATGGCCGAGGTGTTCTCCCTAACCACCCAGCTCTTGCTCGCGTTCGGCGTGTGCTTCGAAATGCCAGTGGTGGTGTTCTTCGTCGCGATGTCGGGGATCGTGACGCCGCGGCAACTGTTCGGCTGGACCAAGTACGCCGTGCTGGTTTCGTTCATCGTGGCGGCGGTGCTGACGCCAACGCCCGACATGGTC
>JANNDT010000549.1:0-2946 GCA_031387905.1 Deltaproteobacteria bacterium | reverse complement strand
GCCCTCGGCGGTTCACGCGCCTTCGAGGTGCGCTCGCGCTGCCTCTTGCTCTGCAATGCGGGCGGCACGTTCTACGTGATCGAGAACGTCTGCCCGCACGTGCAGGCCGCGCTCGAAGGCGGCGCGATCGAGGGCACGCTGCTCGAGTGCCCGCAGCACGGCGGGCGCATCGACCTGCGCGATGGGCGGCCGGCGCGCCCGCCGATTCGCCGCGCCGTCGCCACGTTCGCGGTGCGCAGCGCGGCGGCTGGCACGATTGAGGTAGCTATCCCGGCCCGCGCGCCCGTACTCTGGCCGCCCAAGATCGCCTGACAAGGAGCCGAGCCATGCACGACCTCGTGATTCGCGGCGGCACGCTGGTCGATGGCACGGGCGCCGCGCCGCGCGAGGCGGATGTCGCGATTCTCGGCGGCACGATCGCGGCTGTCGGCAAGATCGCGCAGCGCGGCCGCGACGAGGTCGACGCGCGCGGCAAGCTGGTGACGCCGGGCTTCGTCGACATCCACACTCATTATGACGGCCAGGCCACCTGGGACCCGCTGCTGACGCCCTCCTGCTGGCACGGCGTGACCACGCTCGTGATGGGCAACTGCGGAGTCGGCTTCGCGCCAGTGCGCCCCGGCCAGCAGGATTTTCTGATCGGCCTCATGGAAGGCGTCGAGGACATTCCCGGCACCGCGCTGCATGCAGGCATCTGCTGGGAGTGGGAGACCTTCCCGCAGTTCCTCGACGCGCTCGAGCGCCGCCGCTTCGTGCTCGACCTCGGCACGCAGGTGCCGCACGGCCCCGTGCGCACCTACGTGATGGGCGAGCGCGGCGCGAAGAACGAGCCAGCGAGCGCGCGAGACGTGCGCGAGATGGCGGCGATCGTGCGCGAGGCGGTCGAGGCCGGCGCGCTCGGCTTCTCGATGTCGCGCACCCTGATGCATCGCGCGATCGACGGCGAAGTGGTGCCCGGCACGCACGCCAGCGAGGACGAGATCTTCGGCATCTGCCGCGAACTCGGGAGGCTCGGCCGGGGCATCATCGAACTCGCGCCGGCGGGCGTGATGGGCGAAGACCTCTCGGCGCCCGACAAAGAAGTGAACTGGATGCGCCGCATCTCGCGCGAGACGGGGCGGCCCGTTTCGTTCGCGCTCTCGCAGCACGAGGTCGAGCCAGCGCAGTACAAGCGCGTGCTCGCGCTCTGCCGCGAGGCGAACGCCGACGGCGCGCGCCTAACACCGCAGGTCGGCTCGCGCCCGACGATGCTCTTGATCGGGCACCAGACCTTCCATCCGTTCTCGCACCGCCCGACCTACAAGCGACTCGCCGCGCTACCGCTCGCCGAGCGCGTCGCGAGACTGCGCGATCCCGCGATCAAGTGGCGAATCCTGGGCGAGCAGCCGCCGCAGAACGCCGAGCGCGGCGTCGCGATCGTCACACACCTAATTGCAACGGGCCTGCACAAGATCTTCCCGCTCGGCGATCCGCCGGATTACGAGCCGGCGCCCGAGAAAAGCATCAAAGCGATCGCCGAGCGCGAGGGCCGCGACCCGTTCGAAGTGCTCTACGACAAGATGCTCGAGCTCGAAGGCCGCCAGCTCTTGATGCTCGCGATTCTCAGTTATCACGACGGCGATCTCGAAGCGCTGCGCGAGATGCTCGAGCATCCCGATAGCGCCTTCGGCCTCGGCGACGGCGGCGCACACTGCGGCGCGATCTGCGACGCCTCGATGACGACCTTCCTGTTGAGCCACTGGGCGCGCGACCGCGTGCGCGGGCCGCGGCTGCCCGTCGAGTGGGTGATCCGCAAGATGACGCGCGACACCGCGCAGCTCTACGGCCTCGGCGACCGCGGCGTGGTCGCGCCCGGCAAGAGAGCCGACCTGAACGTGATCGACTTCGCGCGCCTCGAGCTCGCTTTGCCCGAGGTCGCGCACGATCTACCCGCCGGCGCGCGGCGCCTGATTCAGCGCGCGCGCGGCTATGAGGCGACGATCGTGTCGGGCGAGGTCACGTTCCGCGAGGGCGCGCACACGGGCGTGCTGCCGGGCCGGCTCGTGCGCGGCGCGCGCGGGAATTGAGTCCCGCCGCGGCGCTCAGATTTCCTTGCGCCGCACGGACCAGACGAAGCCGTCGTACCAGAAGTGCATCAGCGAGATCACCATCGGAATTGGGATTAGCCAGCGCCACGAGTCGGCTTTCACGCTCTCGTGGAATGCCCCGGCGCCGGCGATCAGCAGCGCGAAGCAGGCGAAGGTGAGCCAACGGCCAGCGCCCGCGTTCGAGAGATGCAGCGTGCTCGCGAGGTTGCTGCGTTCGGTCCACCAGACGATTCCGAAGTACTGCAAGCTGTGGAACAGATTCGAGATCATGAACGCTTCGAGCGGCGGCAGGACGCCCCACGCGAGGGTCGAGCCGACGCCAACTGAAACCAGTAGCGCCGCCTTTTGCACGGGCAGGCGGTAGCCGCTCTTCAGCATCCGCAGCGTGGTGTCTACGTAATAAACGAGATAAGCCGCGCCCCCGAACATCGTGACGCCGCGAATCCCCTCGCGATGGCTGGCGACCCAGTGCAGTGCACGCACGGGAGCTTCCCAGCCGACCGCTGGGAACGCCTGCAAGCCCGCGAGTGTGGGGAGCAGGCTGGCGCCTGCGAGGATCGGTCCGATGTAGAGCACGTGGTTCATCCACACGTCGAGTTGGCGATGCGCCGCGGGATCGTTGCCGGCCTTGGCGTCGTAGATTCTGCCCAGCCCGAAGTTCTGCATGCTCGAGTGATAGACGTCCCAGACCGCGATCAGGAGGAGGCCGGTGACCAGCGCGAATTTCGAGACGGCGAAGACGCCGTACAACCCGATCGGCACGAGCGTGAAGTGCAGCCGATGCTTACGGAAAATTGTGCGATTGAAGTGGCTGCGGAACACCACGCTGAACAGATGCCCGTAGGTCCAGACGGCGGCG
>JANNDT010000512.1:0-22524 GCA_031387905.1 Deltaproteobacteria bacterium | reverse complement strand
TTCCAGAGCGCGCGCGAGAAGCCCGTCGCGTCGTTCGCGTCGCGCAGCGCGCGCATCCGCGCCACCGGCGACTTCTCGCGCACGAAGTCCGCGGCGGTCTTGGCAATCAGTTCCTGGTCTTCGGTCAGTACGAGATCCATGGCGTCTTCTTCCTATCTCTCTTGAACCCTGTCTGACGCTCCGCTCAGCTGCGGCGCGCAGCGCCGCCAGCTGCAGCGAGATCCCGAAAGCCCCGCGATCTCCACGTTCCCTTCAATCCGGCAGCCCGAGCACGCGCTTGGCAATAATATTCCGCTGCACCTCGCTGGTGCCGCCTTCGATCGAGTTGCCCCGCGAGCGCAACCAGTCGCGCGTCGTCGCGATCTCTTCGTCCGTGAACCCCGGCCCTTCCCAGCCGAGCGCTTGCGGCCCGGCGAGCCGCACGAGCATCTCCTGCCGGCGCATGTTCAGCTCCGTTCCGTAGACCTTGAACATCGAACTCTCGGCGCCGGGTTGGTGGCCGGCCTTCGCGGCGTCGCGCGAGCGCTGCATGGTGAGGCCGAAGGCGCGCGTGTCCATTTCGATGCGCGCGAGCGCCTCGCGCGAGGCTGCGTCTGTAATGCGTCCACTCGCGTCGCTCGCGACGTATTGCCGCGCGCGTTCGCTGAGTGTCTTGCGCGTGCCGCCGCCCGCGCCGAACGCCTCGGCCACCATCGTGCGCTCGTGGCCGAGCAGCGCCTTCGCCACCGTCCAGCCCGCGTGCTCCTTGAAGATGATGTTCTTCTTCAGCGCTTTCACGTTGGTGAAGTGCGTCTCGCAGAACGGCGAGCTGCCGCTGATTAGAAGAATTGGCGACACGGACACGCCGGGCGTCTCCATGTCGATCAAGATGAAGGTGATGCCTTCTTGCTTCTTGGCTTTCACATCGCTGCGCACCAGCGCGAAGATCCAGTCGGCCTGGTCGGCATAAGAGGTCCAGATCTTCGTGCCGTTCACGATGTAGTGGTCGCCGCGATCCTCGGCGCGCATTTGCAGGCCCGCGAGATCCGAACCCGCGCCGGGCTCGGAGTAGCCCTGACACCAGCGGATCTCGCCGCGGCAAATCTTCGGCAGGTGCTCCTGCTTCTGCGCGTCGGTGCCGTACTGCAAGAGCGTCGGCCCGATCATGGTGAGACCGAAACCCACGAGCGGCGGCGGCAAGCGCAGTCGCCGCGTCTCTTCGGCGAGCACCTTCGCCTCCTCCTTCGCGAGCCCGCCGCCGCCGTATTCCTTCGGCCAGGTCGGGGCGGTGAAGCCGCGCGCGGCGCAGCGCTCCAGCCAGGCTCTCTGATCCGCGTCCGGGTTTTTCCACTTCTTGCCGCCCCAGACGCCTTCGAGTTCGCTCGCAGGCTTGCCGCGTAAGCCTTGCGGCGCATTCGCTTCGAGCCAGTCGCGCGTTTCGGCGCGGAACGTTTCGAGATCGGACATGGGCGACTCCTCCACTCGCGAAGCCGCGCAGAGTAGCCCGGCAGATTCGCGTCGCATTGCTTAGCCTGCGCCGCGATGCGCATCCTGCTCGCGAGTCCGCGTGGTTTCTGTGCGGGAGTCGATCGCGCCATCGAAATCGTCGAGCAGGCGCTCGCGCGCTTCGGCCCGCCGGTCTACGTGCGGCACGAGATCGTGCACAACCGCTTTGTGGTCGAATCGCTGAAAGCGAAGGGCGCTATTTTCGTCGACGACCCCGCCGACGCACCACGCGGCGCGCTGCTGATCTACAGCGCGCACGGCGTTTCGCCGGCGGTGCGCGAGGCGGCCGACGCGCAAGGCCTGCGCACGATCGACGCCACCTGCCCGCTCGTGACGAAGGTGCACGTCGAGGCGCAGCGCTTTGCGCGCGAGGGCTACGAGATCGTGCTGGTGGGTCACGCCGGCCACGTCGAGGTCGAGGGCACGATGGGGCACGCGCCAGAGCGCATGCGGCTGGTGGAAAACGTCGCCGACGTCGCGACGCTCGCCATCGCGCAGCCTGAGAAGTTGGCGGTGCTCACGCAGACGACGCTCTCGGTGGACGACACGCGCGACGTCACCGAGGCGCTGCGCGCGCGCTTCCCCGAGATCAAGCTGCCGCGCAAAGACGACATTTGTTACGCCACGCAGAACCGCCAGAACGCGGTGAAGGAACTGATCCGCGAGTCGGACCTCGTGCTCGTGGTCGGCGCGCCCGAGAGTTCGAACAGCAACCGGCTGGTGGAGATCGCGCAGAAGGCCGGCGTGGCGGCGCACCTCGTGCAAAGCGCGGCCGACGTGCAGCCGGCCTGGCTCGCGGGCGTCGCCAGCGTAGGTGTTACGGCGGGCGCCTCGGCGCCCGAGTCGATCGTGCAGGAAGTGGTGGCGAGGCTGCGCGCGCTCGGCGGCGCGGGCAGCCGCGTCGAGAGCCAGCCCGTGGTGGACGAAGGCGTGGTGTTTCAGCTGCCGAGACTCGACGCAGCCAGCGCGCGCAAGTAGCAGCGATGGCGGAGCAGAAGCCGTCACGCGAAGAGACGCAGGCCGCAGCGCGCGAAGTCGAGGAAGACATCGAGTCGCTACCCGACCCGGAGGGCGGCCCGCAGAACCCGGCGGGCACGCTGGCAGTCGGCGCGACGATCTCGGGCCGTCAGCGGCGTTCGCGCACGCGCAGCGAGATTCTGCGGCTCGCTTGGCCCGTGATGCTCTCGATGGGCCTCGCGAGCATTGTCGGCGCGGTCGACGTCGCGATGGTCAAGCGGCTCGGCGCTTCCGCACAGGCCGCGGTCGGCGTCGGCGCGCAGATCTTCATGCTCGCGCAGGCCGTGCTGTTCGCGCTCTCGTTCGCGTGCGTCGCCCTAATGGCCCGCGCGATCGGCGCGAAGCGCCCCGCGGAAGCGCGCCGCACGCTCGCGGCCTCGCTCGTGCTCGCCGTCGCCACGGCCGGCGTGATCTTCGTCGTCCTCGGCGCAGATCCGAGCTGGATCCTCGGCATGATCCACGACGACCGCAGCGTGGATGCGCTCGCAACGCCTTACCTGCGGCTCGTAATGGGCTCGACCGTGTTGCTCGGCTTCTGTCTCACGATCGAGAGCGCGCTGCGTGCGACCCGCGACACGGTGACGCCGATGCTGATTACGGTCGCGGTCACGATCGCCAAGATCGGCCTCAACGTGCTCTTGATCTTCGGGGCGCCGGGCTGGGTGGAGCCGCTCGGAGTCACCGGCGCAGGCTTTGCGACGCTCGGCGCACAGGGCGTCGCCGCACTCTGCTTCGCGCTCGTCGTGCTGCGCGCCTCGCCCGATTCGGCGCTCGGCGTGCGCGCCCGCGACTTCGCCCACGTGCGCGGCATGATCAAGCCGCTGCTGCGCGTCGCCGCGCCCGGCGTCGGCGAACGCTTGATCTTGCAGGGCGCGATGCTCACGTACTTCACCGCCGTCGGCAGTTACGGCACCTACGCGATGGCGGCCTATTCGATTGGCGTTCGGCTGCTCTCGTTCTCGTGGATCCCCGGCAACGGCTTCTCGCAGGCCTGTGCGACGATCGTCGGCCAGTCGTTAGGCGCTGGCGACCTCGCGACCGCCGAACGCGCGGCGAAGCGTGCGGCGAGCCTCGCCGTGATCGTCGCGGTCTTCATGGGCGTAATCGCCGCTCTGCTCGATCGCCCGCTCGCGGAGGCTTTCACCGCTGATTCCAAGACGATCGAAGCGCTCGTGCCGTTCATGATGTGCCTCGCGATCGCGCAGCCGTTCATGCAGCTCCACTTCACACTGGCCGGCGCCTTCCGCGGCGCGGGCGACACCTGGACGCCGCTGATCGCCGCGTTGATCGGCAACTGGGGCTTCCGCGTGCCCTTGGCGTGGCTCGTCGCCAACGTGCTGGAGCTGGACAACGAGCTGAACTGGGTGTGGGCCGTGCTGATGCTCGACCACGTCGCGCGAGCGATGTGGCTGCTCTGGGCGTTTCGCCGACGCGATTGGTCGAAGCGGCTTGGCGGCTCGAGAGCGAGCGCTTAGGGAGCCGGTGCCGGTGGCGCGCTCGCCGCTCTGCGCTTTCTCAGATCCATCACCACCAACGTCGGGGAGCGGTAGACGACCTCTCGTGTCTGCGCGAGCTCGCGTTGCGTCTGCATGAAATCGAGGAACAGCGGCGCCCACTGCCGCCACATCCACTGGCCTTTGTGCAAGTTCATCTGCCAGTGCTTCGCCGAGTACAGACACAGGCTTGCGCGCGGCGGCGTGAAGGCGAGGTGTGTGTACCCGAGCGCCGCGAAGTACTCCGCGACCGCCTCCGCGCCTTTGAAGAAGGGCATGCCCGGCGCGGGGCTGGCCTGCCCGAGGCAGTCGAGCGAGTGGATCGTTTGCCGGTCGTAACGCCAGCGGTAGGACTGCTCGGCCGCGGAGACGACTCGCGCGTCCGCGGGAAGCAGACGCTGCGCTTCTTCGTACGGGCGCTGCCCAGGGATGTCTTCGAGCGCAAAGCCGCCGTTCCAGGTCTTTCGGATCGCCCAGATCCATTCGCGCGAATCGTCGTGAGCGAAGCTCGCCAGCGAGAAGCGCACGGGATCGAAGACGCGGTGCGTTGTTACGGGGATGAGCAGCCACGCCGCGACCAACGCGGCGAGTGCGGGGCGCTGCCAGCGGAACGCTGGGCGGGGTTCGGCGAACGCCACGAGCGCGCCTAAGAACAAGAGCACCGGGACGACGAGCGGCGCGCAGTAACGCAGCAGCGTCCAGCTATCGAAAGCGGTCGTGCTGATCGCCGTCACGACGACGCAGAGGAGTGCGGCGCCCGCGAGCTGCGCGGAGAGCGCGCGCTGCTCGCGCCGCGCAAAGGCGACGGCCGCGAGCGCAACCAAGACGGGCGCGCGATTCGCGCTCGCGCACTCCACCACGTACTTCACGAGCTGCCGCGTCGTGAGCGGCTCGGTGAACACCGAGGGGAAGCGGTGGTTGCCAGCGAGCAGCGGAAACAGCGGGGTGCCGGACGATTGCCATGACTCCAGGCACCACGGCAGCAGCGCGAGGCCGGTCGCGGCGCCTGCGATGAGACTGAGGCGCAGCCGCGCGCGATCGCGGCGGACGCCGGCGCGCGCTAGCTCGAACGCCCACAGCGCCGCCGGCACCAGCGCGTTGCTGACGCGCAGCCCGATCAGCCACGCCGCGAGCGCGCCCCACAACACCGCGTCGCGCGCGCTGCTGGCGTCGGGTTCGCGCGTTGCGCTGCGCGCGTGGAGCGCGAGCAGGATCAGCGTGCCGCCGTACGGGAGCAGCAAGGGCAGCGTGTTGAGATACGGAATCGTGAGCGTCGCGAGCAACGCGACGAGTACGAACGCGAGCGTCGCGTGCGTGGAGCGGCGCTCGCGCGCGCACGCAGCGCGGGTGGCGAGCGCGCCGCCGATGATGGCGAGCTGCCCGAACGTCGCGTCGGCGACGGCGTTCGCCGAGATGCCGAAGCCGGGCCAGAAGAAGCCCTGCACGAACGGGCCGGCGCCGAGCACGCCGAGGCGCCGCATGCCGAAGGGCTCGTCGAAGCTGCCGGATTCGAGCAGCAGGCGCGGGAAGTGGAGGTACGCGACGAAATCGTCGCACGGGTTGTAGTGCGGGAAGCGCAGCGCGCCGAAGCCGCGCACGAGCACGAACGCCGCGATCGGCGCGAGCCAGAGCCAGCGCGCGAGCGAGGCGCTTTCTGGCGCTGTGGGCGGCGCGAGCGACGCGGCTTCGCGCGCGCCGCCGCGCACGAGGAAGCCGAGCGCCGCGATCCCCAACAACACGTACGCCGCGCCGCGCGAGTAGACGCCCGCGAGCACGAGCCAGCCCGCGGCGGCGGTGAGCAGCGCGAGGCCCGCGATCACGCGCACGCCGAACGGCAGCGCGCGTTCACCTGTGCGAGCGGCTGCGCTCGCGAGCCGCGTGGCGCCGAGCGCCGCGACGAGGAGCGCGAGCGGAAGCGCTGCGACCGCGAGGCTCACACCAGCGCCGGCGCGCGCTCCTCGATCCGTAACAACAGCTCGTCGCCACTCGCGTCGACCGTCACTTTGCCGCCGCGCGCGAGCTTCCCGAACAGCAGCTCCTCGGAGAGCTTGTCCTTCAGCTCGGTCTGGATGACGCGCGCCAGTGGCCGCGCACCGAAGTCCGGGTCGTAGCCCTTCTCGGCAAGCCACTCGCGCGCGGCGTCGGTGAGCGAGATCGTCACTCTCTTGTCGCGCAGCTGCAGCTCGACTTCGCGGACGAACTTGTCGACGACGCGGTTCATTACGTCGGGCGTGAGCGCCTTGAAGCTCACGATCTCATCGAGGCGGTTCCTGAACTCGGGGCTGAACAGCTTCTCGACCTCGTTCTTCGCGGTCTTTCTCGAGCCCGCGAAACCGATCGACGCCTTCAACAGATCGCGCGCGCCCACGTTCGAGGTCATCACGAGGATCACGTGCCGGAAGTCCGCCTCGCGACCGTGGTTGTCGGTGAGCGTCGCGTGGTCCATCACCTGGAGCAGGATGTCGAACAGGTCGCGGTGCGCCTTCTCGATCTCATCGAGCAATAACACCGCGTGCGGCTGCTTGCGGATGCGCTCGACCAGCATCCCCCCTTCGTCATATCCCACGTAACCCGGCGGCGCGCCGATCAGCCGCGCCACCGCGTGCTTCTCCATGTACTCGCTCATGTCGAAGCGCAGGAACGGCACGCCCAGCGTCTTCGCGAGCTGGCGCGCGAGCTCGGTCTTGCCGACGCCCGTCGGGCCCGTGAACAGGAAGCAGCCCATCGGCTTGTCGGCACCGCCGAGGCCCGCACGCGTGCGCTTCACCGCGCGCACCACCGTATCGATCGCGCTGTCCTGCCCGAACACGACAGCGCGCAAATCCTCGGGCAGCGCCTCGAGGTGCGCCTTCTCCGAGACGGTCGCGCGCGCGAGCGGCGTGCCGGTCATGCGCGCGATCAGCTGCTCGACATCGCGCACGGTCACGGTGCGCCCGGTCTTGGTGTTAGGGGCGAGCTTCACCGCCGCACCCACCTCGTCCATCACGTCGATCGCCTTGTCCGGCAGGAAGCGGTCGTTGATGTGCTTGGCCGAGAGCTCGACGCACGCCGAGAGCGCCGGCTTCGAGTACTTCACGCCGTGGTGCTCCTCGTACCGCGGGGCGAGGCCTTCGAGGATTTTCTGCGCTTCGGCCTCGCTCGGCTCAGCCACGTCGATGCGCTGGAAGCGGCGCGCGAGCGCGCGGTCCTTCTCGAAGTGCCGGTACTCCTGATAAGTCGTCGAGCCCATGCAGCGGATGCCGCCGTTCTGCAGGAGCGGCTTCAGCAAGTTCGAAGCGTCGACGGTTGCGCCGCTCGCGGCGCCAGCCCCCAAGATGGTGTGAATCTCGTCGATGAACAGCACCGGGTTCGAGCGCGCTTGCAGCGCCGCCACCACCGCCTTGAAGCGCTCCTCGAAATCGCCGCGGTACTTGGTGCCGGCAAGTAACGCTCCGAGATCTAAGGAATGAATCTCCGCGCTTTGCAAGTTCGCCGGCACTTTGCCTTCGTGAATGCGCTGCGCGAGCCCTTCGGCGATCGCGGTCTTCCCGACGCCGGTCTCGCCCACGAAGATCGGGTTGTTCTTGCGCCGCCGCGCGAGGATGTGGATCGCGCGATCGAGTTCGCTCTCGCGGCCGACCAGCGGGTCGAGCTTCCCTTGCGCAGCGAGCTCGGTCAGGTTCGAGGCGAACGCTGCGAGCGGGTCGCTCGGCATCTCCGCGTCATCGCCCCCGCGCGAGGCCGCTTTCTCGCGCTTCTCGCCGCCAGCTTTTTTGGCCGGCTTGCGCGCCTTCGACTCGCCGTGCGAGATCCACCGCAGCACGTCGAGCCGCGAGACGTCGTGGCGCCGTAACAAATCGACTGCGAACGAATCGGGCTCGTTGAGAATCGCGGCGAGCAAGTCGCCCGCCTCGACCTCTTCCTTCTCCGCGCTCTCCGCATGCTGGATCGCGCTCTGCAGCACGCGGTGAAACGCGAGCGTCTGCGCAGTCTCTTCGCGCGCGCCCTCGGGCAGCTTCTCGAGCTCTGCCTCGAAGTAGGCGTCGATCTCCTCCTTCAGCGTGTCGACCTCGACGCCCACGTTGCGCAGCACCATCACGCCCGCGTCGTCGTGAGCGAGCGCGTACAGCAAGTGCTCCACCGTGAGGAAGGCGTGGCGGCGCGCAACGGCCTCGCGCAGCGAAGCCTGAATCGTCATGTGGAGTTCGCGATTGATCTGACTCACTCGGCCTCGACCCCCGCGCGCAGCGGATAGCCGCGCTCTTCTGCGAGCTTATGCACGTTCGAGAGCTTCGTCTCTGCGACATCGAGTGTGAACACGCCCGCCACGCCCGAGCCGGAGCGATGGATGCGCAGCATCAGCGCGTTCGATTCGACCGGGCTCTTGCGGAAGATCGTCTCGAGCACGTTCACGACGAACTGCATGGGCGTGTAATCGTCGTTGTACAAGACCACCTTGAAGCGCGGCGGGCGCGCCTCTTTGTCGCGCGTGCGTTCGAGCACGCTGCCTTGCCGATCGCGGTCCTGTCCTGCCCCTGCCATGCGCCGCAACATAGCCGCGATGCGGAGTGGAAGGCGTGCAGCGAAGCCGCGTAGCCCCGGAGATGCGCTTACACTCGCGCGCCATGCCGGACCTCGCGCTACTCGAATCCGTCCGCGAGATCCCGCGCGACGAGTGGAACGCGCTTGTCGCCGACGAATCGCCCTTCCTCGAATGGGATTGGCTCGCGTCGCTCGAAGAGGCGGGCTGCGTTGGCGGCCAAACCGGCTGGGCCCCGCGGCCGCTCGTGGCGCGCGAAAACGGCAAGCTGGTGGCAGCCTGCCCGCTCTACGTGAAAGGCAACAGCGAAGGCGAGTTCGTCTTCGACTTCGGCTGGGCCGACGCCGCGCAGCGGGCGGGCATCTCGTATTACCCGAAGCTGCTCGTGGGCGTGCCGTTCACTCCGGTCACGGGCTCGCGCTTCCTAATCGCCGCGGGCCAAGACCGGCGCGCCTGGATCCGCCGCTTCGCCGAGGCGCTGCAAGAAATCTGCATCGGCAACGACCTTTCGAGCGTGCACGTGAACTTCCTGCGCGAGGACGAGCGCGAGGAACTCGAGGCCGCCGGCTTCCTCATGCGCTCGGGCTTCCAGTACCACTGGCGCAGCCGCGGCTTCGCGAACTTCGACGATTACCTCGCGAGCCTCACCAGCAAGCGCCGCAACCAGGCGAAGCGCGAGCGGCGCGAACTCGGCGAACAGGACGTCGTGATCGACGCGCTGACGGGCGACGCGCTCGGCGACGAGCAGTTCGACGCGATGTACGAGATCTATTTGACGACCGTCTCGAACAACCCCTGGGGCCGGCAGTACCTGAACCGTCGGCTGTTCCACTTGTTGCGGGAGCGCTTCCGGCACCGGCTCTGCTTCATGCGCGCGCGCGTCGGCGGCGAACTTGTGGCGGGCACGATCAACGTGCAGAAGGGTGACACGCTGTATGGCCGCTACTGGGGAGCGTTCCGCCAGCTCCGCCACCTGCACTTCAACGTCTGTTACTACGCGGGCATCGAGCACTGCATCGCGCGGGGGCTCACGCGTTTCGAGCCCGGCGCGGGCGGCGAGTACAAGCAGCTGCGCGGCTTCGACGCGACCGCGACCTTCAGCGCGCACTTCATCGCGGACGAGCGCCTGCGCGCGGCCATCGCCCACTTCCTCGAAGCCGAGCGGCGCAAGGTCGATCACACCATCGACTGGTACGCCGAGCACTCTGCGAACCGGCGCGAAGGGCCCGCGGAGTAACCGCAAGCCGGGCGTTCCGCATCAAGCGCCTCCTCCGGCGACCCGATGAAACGCTCTGGGCTGGCGCGCGCGGAGTGCGCCCGCTCGAGGGGCCATGGGCGCGACACGAGTCGGCAAAACGCTGGGCAACTTCCGGATCCTCGAGTGCCTCGGGAGCGGCGGCGCCGGAATGATTTGGAAGGCCGAGGACGTCTCGCTCGGCCGCATCGTCGCGCTGAAGGCGCTGCGCCCAGAACTCGCGGCGGACGGCGACATGGCCGAGCGCTTCCGCATCGAGGCGCGCACGCTGGCGCGGCTCGCACACCCGAACGTCGCTTCGCTCCACAGCCTGATCGAAGACGAAGACGGGCTGTTCCTGGTGCTCGAATACGTGGAGGGCAGCACGCTCGCCGCGCTGCTCGCGACCTCGGGGCCGCTGCCGTTCGAGAGCGCCTTCGCGCTCTTTCACCAGGTCCTCGACGGGGTCGGCCACGCGCACGAGGCCGGCGTCGTCCACCGCGATCTCAAGCCCGCGAACCTAATGGTTGATGCGCGCGGCCGCGTCAAGGTGATGGACTTCGGCATCGCGCGCATGGCGGGCGCGGCGCGCACGACGCATCAGGGCAAGCTGGTCGGCACGCCGGAGTACATGTCGCCGGAGCAGGTGCGCGGCGAGGACGCGACGCTGCGCAGCGACATCTACTCGCTCGGCATCGTGCTCTACGAAATGCTGACGGGCCGCACGCCGTTCCGCGCGACGTCCACGTTCGACCTCATGCGCGCGCAACTCGAAGACGCGCCGGAGGACCCGCAGGCGCTGCGGCCCGACCTCGATGCGCGCATCGCGAAAGCGCTCTTGCGCGCACTCGCGAAGCAGCCCGCGCTGCGCTTCGCCTCCACGCGCGAGCTGAACGATTGCTTGGTCGATGCCGGCGCTTCGCGGCTCGCACGCGCGATCGCGCCGGCCTGGAACGCACTCGCGCCCGCCGCGGCGAGGAGCGAAGCGCTTACGCTGCACGCGCGCGAGGCGCCGCCCGGCGTGCTTCCGCCGCGCAGCGGCGCGCTCGCAACGCTGGTGATCGACGCGACCGAGGAGACCGCGCAGCTCGAGCCCACGCCGCTGACGCGCATGCTCGAGGACGCGCCGTTCGCGGCACACGCGCGCGCGCTCGGCAACGAGCCGGGCGGCGCGACGCGAACCGCTGGGTTGTTAATCGCCGGTGGCCTGCTCGCAGCCCTAGCGCTCGCGTTTGGCGCCGTACGCTTCACGAGCCGCACCGAGGAAGCAGCGCCTCCGCCCGCGGCCCGGCTTCCCGCCAACGCCCCGCAGCGCCTAACACCCGCGCAGGACGCGGATCGTTCCAGCGCCACCGAGGCACCGCCCGAGCGCCTGCGCGAACCGCAGCGCGAACGGCCTAAGACGCTGCGCGCAGCCGAGCCGGCCCAGCCGAAGCCGGCGGCGCAGGAGGAATCGGGTTGGGTCATTCGACGCTGATTCGAGCACTCCTCGCGGCGTTCGCGATCGCGGCCAGCGGCTGCGTCGCGGTGCCTCCGCCCGCGCAGCGGCCACACAACCCGCAGCTGCCCGGGCCCAAGCTGCTCGCGCCCGCCGCCGAGGTCGCGCGCGAGTACGCCTGCGCCGCGCGCGGGAAGCCCTTGCTCGTGCTCGAGCAGAGCTCGATTCGGCCGACTCCGCTCGCAGCGGGCGAAGAGTTCGCGCACCGCATCGTGTACGCGCTCTGCCCTGCCCGTAGGCAGAATGGCGCCGCAGGCAAGCTGCGCACGCGCATTCGTTTCGGCGGCACGGTCGTCGTCGATGACACTGCCGCTTACCGCGTTCTGCCGGGCCGCTGGGCCGTCGACACCTTCATCGCGCTGCCGCCCGAGGCCGCGCCCGGCGCCTACGAGATCGATCTCGAGTTCACGAGCGCGCAACTCAGCTTCGCGACGCGCGTGCCCTTCAGCGTGTGGGTCCCGGCGACGCGCTGAGCAAGCGGCGTTTCGCCGCGCGCAGCGAGGCAAAGCCGAGCGGAGATCGAACGGTGGCCTCCGGGCGTTGACACGGTTCAATGTTCGCGGCTTCGCCAAGCCGAGGGATGTCACTGCGATAGCCTGCCGCTCCACACCCAAGGAGCCGCACATGGCGCGCATCATCGGCAACCTCGCTCCCGAAGACGACCTAATGCATCCGCTCGGGCCCGAGCTGAACTTCAACGAGAGCGCGTACTACAACTTCTTCGACACCAAGCGCTCGCTGGGCGGCTGGTTCCGCATCGGCAATCGCGCCAACGAAGGCAACGCCGAGCGCACGGTATGCCTGTATCTCCCCGATGGCCGCGTGCTGTTCAGCTTCGGCCGGCCCGCAATTTCCAACAACGACGCTCACGACGCAGGCGGCCTGCGCTTCGAAGTGCTGGAGCTGACCGACCGTCACCGCACCACCTTCGACGGCAACGTCGTCGAGCTGCGTGAGCCTCGGCAGATGGCCGACCCGAAAGACGCCTTCAAGAACAACCCGAAGAAACGCGTGACGTTCGATCTCGAGCACGTCGCGGTGGGCCCACTCTACGGGCACAAGGCCGAAGAGAAGCCAGGCGAGGTCGCGAGCGAGGGCTTCGCGCGCGCGCACTTCGAGCAGCACATGCGCGTGACCGGCTCGCTCTCGATCGACGGCGAAACGCACCGCATCGAGGGCTTCGGCCTGCGCGACCACTCCTGGGGCCCGCGCTTCTGGCAGGCAATCCACAGTTACGAGTGGCTCACCATGAACTTCGGCGAGGGCCTCGGCGCGATGGTGTCGATCGTGCAGCGCGACCCCGAAGGCAAAGAGACTTCGCGCGGCGGCGTAATCGTTCGCGGCATGGAGATGGAGCGCATCGTCGACGCGCAGATCACCGCCGAGTACGAGGACAACGGGCTCTACCACAAGAGCCTGACCGCGAAGGTCAAGACAGAGAGCGGCGCGGAGCACACGATTACCGGAACGGTGAAAGGCTTCATCCCGCTGCGGAACCGCCGCGAGAACATGGAGACGTTCATCGGCGAGGGCATGACGGAGTGGAGACTCGGCGATCATGTCGGCTACGGCCTGAGCGAGTTTCTGAGGCAGAAGAAGTAGAGCCGGTGTCTCCCGACCTCAACCAGATCGACCTCGTCGTGCGCGACATGGATGCGACGATCGCGTTCTACCGCGCACTCGGCGTCGCAATTCCGGAACCGGCGATCTGGCGCACCGGCAGCGGCGCGCACCACGTCGACCTGACGATGCCTTCGGGCCTGATCGTGCATTTCGACAGTGCCGCGCTCGCCAAGTTCTACGACCGCGGTTGGCGCGAGCCAACGGGGTCCGGCACTCGGAACGTGTTCAGCTTCAGAGTCGCCTCGCGAGAGGAGGTGGACCGAATCCACGCGAAGCTGACCGCTCTCGGGCATGCGAGCGCGCAGCCGCCCTACGACACCTTCTGGGGCTCGCGATACGCGATCGTCGAAGACCCGGACGGAAACCACGTCGGCATCATGAGTGAGTCGGATCCTGCGCGGCGCTGCGCGCCTCCTGACCTCTGACCTCGGGCGCGTCCACGTCCGCACGAGCGACAGCAGAGAACGCAGACCACGGAGCCATTCATGACCGAAGACCGCATCAGAGTGATTCGCAAAGACGGCATCGCCGACGTTCGGCTGAATCGCCCTGACAAGATGAACGCGCTCGATCCGGCGATGTTCGAGGCGCTCATCGAGGCGGGCCGCGACCTCGCGGACGACAAGTCGGTGCGCGTCGTGGTGCTCTCTGGCGAGGGGCGCGCGTTCAGCGCGGGGCTCGACATGGCGAGCATGGCGGCGATCGCGGGCTCGCGAGACGCCGCGCCCAGCGCCGCGCCGCGCCCGAAGCGCGCGCTGTTCGATCGCGACGGCGGCAGCCCCGCGAACTTCGCGCAGCAAACCGCGTGGGTGTGGCATGACATGCCCGCGCCCGTAATTGCTGCGGTGCACGGCGTCGCGTATGGCGGAGGCCTACAGATCGCGCTCGGCGCTGACATTCGTTTCGTCGCGCCCGACGCGCGGCTCTCGATCCGCGAATCGGTGTGGGGCTTGATTCCGGACATGGCGGGCAGCCAGCTGCTGCGCGGCCTCGTACGCCCGGACGTCGCGAAGGAACTCACCTTCAGCGCGCGCATCATCTCCGGCGAGGAAGCCTTCGCGCTCGGACTCGCCACGCACGTCAGTAACACGCCGTACGAGGCAGCGATGGCGCTCGCGCGCGAGATCGCGGGCATCAGCCCCGATGCGGTGCGCGCGGCGAAGCTGCTGCTGAACGAGGCGCCGCTCGTCTCGCCAGTGGCGGGCTTGCAGCGCGAGGAACTCTTGCAGCGGCGACTCGCGGGCAGTGCGAACCAGCTGGAAGCGGTGCGCGCGAACTTCGAGAAGCGCGCGCCGAAGTTCAAGGATCCGGCCTGAGCGCTCGCGGGGCGGGCGCGACGTTCCGATGGTGAGTCAACCCTTCCGCGCCCTACCGCTGCTCGCGTCGCCACCCGAGAGCGTGTGCTTACTGCGCCTCTCCGCGATCGGCGACGTGTGCCATGCGATCGCGCTCTTGCGCGCATTCCAACGCGCGTGGCCGACGACGCGCTTCACCTGGATCGTGGGCAAAGCCGAGGCGAAGCTGCTCGCGCTGGTGGACTGCGTCGAGGTGATCCCGTTCGACAAGCGCGCCGGGCTGGGTGCGATTCGCGAGCTCGGTTCGCGCCTCGGCACGCGCCGCTTCGACTTGTTGCTGATGTTGCAAGCCGCACTGCGCGCGAGTCTGCTCTCGACCCTAATTCCCGCGCGCGTGAAACTCGGCTTCGATCGCGCGCGCGCAGTCGAGGGCCAGTGGCTGTTCAGCAACGCGCGCATTCGGCCGCGCGAGCGCGAGCACGTGCTCGATGCCGTGATGGGCTTCGCAGAGGCGTGCGGCATCGCCGATCGCACGCCGCGCTGGGAAATCGCGCTGCCTGAGGCCGCAACGCGGTATGCCGAGCAGCTCATCCCGGCGGGCTCGCCGCCCACCCTCGTGCTTTCGCCGTGCTCGAGCGTGCGCGCGCGCGACTGGCTGCCCGAGCGCTACGCCGCGGTCGCGGATTACGCGGCGGAGCGGCACGGGATGCGCGTGATCCTGTGCGGCGGCCCGAGCGAGCAGGAACGCGTCGCTGGCGCCGCGATCGAGCGCGCGGCTCGCAACCCGCTCGTCAACCAAATCGGCAAAGACACGCTGCCCGAGCTGCTCGGCTTGCTCGCGCGTGCGGCCGCGCTGATCTGCCCGGATTCGGGGCCCGCGCACATGGCGACGATGGTGGGCACCGCGGTGGTGTGCCTGCACGCCACCTCGAACCCCGCGCGCAGCGGCCCCTACTTTTCGCGTGCGTTCGGCGTCGATCGCTTCGCAGACGCGGCGCGAAAGTTCCGCGCGAAGACAGTGGACGCCATGCCGTGGCCAGATCGCATCGAGCGACCGGGCGTGATGGAGTTGATCTCGGTGAACGACGTCACGGAGAAACTCGACGCGCTGTTACGATCGCGCGCATGAAGTGGATCGAGGTGGCGGTCTCGCCGGGTGAGTTGCTCGACAAGCTCACGATCCTGCGGATCAAGGCCGAGCGCATCGTCGATGCTGCGAAGCTCGCAAACGTCGAGCGCGAACTCGCGCTGCTCGAACAAACCTGGCGCCGAGAGGCGGGTGACGCAGACCTGCGCGAGGAGGAGCTCGCGCTCGCGCGCGTGAACGGCGCGCTCTGGGAGATCGAGGACGCGCTCCGCGAGCAAGAAGCGGCGCAGCGCTTCGATGCGGAGTTCGTGGCGCTCGCCCGTTCCGTGTACCAGCACAACGACGAGCGCGCGGCGCTCAAGCGGCGCGTGAACGTGAAGCTCGGCTCGGCGCTGGTCGAGGAGAAGTCGTACCGCGGCGGCCCGCGCACCTAACAGGCAGGTGCGCGGCAACTGCGCCGCAAGACCGCTCCACTGCGTCACTTCGCTCGGGCCCCAGCCACTCACGCTGCGAAGCCGGAGCCGCGCTCTGGCCGAGCTGGAGTCATGCGGGTGCGCGAACGGCCTCGAGATGCAGTGTTGGTGATCGGCTTCCCGAGCGTGAGCGGCGGGGTCGCGACGCGGCTGATCGCGCTCGGAGTTCGCCCGATCAGCGTCGACGACCCGCCCGCAGCGGCAGCGCGCCTCGCGCGGGAAGTGGCGCCCGTGCGCGCAGCGATCGTCCCCACGCTCGCCCCGTTCCTAACACCTGGCGCGCTCTGGCGGTTGACGCGAACCACGGGGCGCAGCCCCCTGCGCTGCCTCGCCATGGGTCCCCGCGTGGATGACGCCAGCCTCGAAAACCTGCGCCGCGCCGGCGTGCAGACGACGCTCTGGGAGCCCTACACGGATCGCGAGCTGCGCTTCGCATTGAACCGCGCTCAGCATGACGACACGCGCAGCCAGAACCGCTCACACCCGCGCGCGGCGACCGATCTCCTCGCGCGTATCCGGCTCAGTACGCGCGAGAAAGTCGGCCTCGTGTATTCGCTGTCGGCGGTCGGTTGTTACGTCGAGACCGATCGGCCGTGCGTCCCGGGCGGCTTCGTCTCCCTCCACATCCCGCTGCCGGGCTGCGGTCTGGAAATTCCCGCGCGCGTGGCGTTCTCGAACGTGCCTGGCGACTTCGAGCGCCGGAATCTTCCGCACGGCATGGCGCTCGAGTTCCTCGATCTCGGGCTCGCGCAAAAAGCGGCGATCGCTCAGTACGTCGACGCGAAATTGGCCGAACAGGGCATCGTGCCGATTGGCGACCGGATGGCGGCGACCAGCAGCATGGCTCGGGTGTGGGCGCGGCTGCGCGGCCTAATCATGCAGCCGCTGCGTGTCGAGACCGCGAACTAGTTCACGTCGCAGAGGCTCAGCGCCCGCGCAGGTCGAGCAACGCGAGCAGCGTCTCGAGGACCGCCGCGTGCGCGCGCGCGACCGAGAGCCCCTGGTCGCCGCGCAGGCGATCCCACGCTTCGAAGGACGTCGCGAGCTCGACGGCGTCCACAACGGCTCGCGAACCGCCCGCGAGTTCCGGCAGCCAGCGCGCGAGGTCTTCGCGCAACCGCAGCACGAGCGCGCCGTGCTGGGCGTTCAGGAACGGCGAGCGCGAGCGCTGAAGATTCGCCGAGCGCATGTACGGCGCGATGCGCTCGAACAAACGGGCGCGGCGCTGGGCGACGCTGCGCAAGCGCACGGCGAGCGCGCCGCTCGGCTCGCCCGCGGCGACCAGCGGCTCGACCTCGGCGCGCAGCCGCGCGTCGAGCGCCGCGACCAGGCTCTCCATATCGGTGAAGTGGCGGAACACGCTGCGCAGCCCGACCCCCGCGCGATTCGCGACTCGATCGGCCGTGGGCTCGAGCGCGCCCTCGCCCACCAGCGCGAACATCGCCGAGACGATCGCCTCGCGATTGCGTTCGCCGCGCTGTACGCGGCCGTCGACGGCGCGCGCAGGCGACGCGCTGCGCGCACGCGAAGTCCGCTTCGCAACCGCGCGCGGGCTCACGCGAACAACCCCTCGCAGCCGCTGCCCGCGAGCACGCCGTGAACGACCGCTCGGTCCCCGCTCGCCAGCTCGGCGTGCGCCTCGCGCAGCCACTGCAAACATTTTCCCTGATAAGGGAACGGCTGCTGCTGCCAGCGGCGGCCGTCGATCTCGCAATCGACTCGCTCGGCTCGCCGCGCGAGCGCGTCGGCATTCCCTAACAGGAACGGCGCGTAAACGCGGCCGACCTCGGCGAACAGCGCACGTAACGCGGGCGTGATCGCGGTGCGCGCGGTCCAGTCTGCGCCCTTGGGTTCGAGACCCGAGAGCTCCTCCATGAGGTCCACCCACGCAATGATGCGCGGCGCGCGTGCGAGTGCGATCGCGCGCGGCGTGGGATCGAAAGCCACGAGTTGCGTGAGTTGGCCGTACAGCCCGAAGTCCGCGGCAGCCGGGCGCGCGCCGAACACGAACGGCGCCTCGCAGAGGCGCGCGTCGAGCAGATCGAGCAGGCGGCGATAGCTGTCCTCGATCACCGGAGCGGTGATCGCGTTCGAGCCGACCACGCCGAGGCGCCCGATCTGGCGCGCCGCGAACATCTTCCCGGCCGCGAGGGCGGCCTCTTCCGCTTCATCGATGCGCCGCCAGCGCGGCAACACCGCAGCCGCCTGGGCGACGTCGGCGGCGAACGCCCAGCGGTAGTGGAACATCGGCTTGGTGAGCCACTCGTCGGCGTAGTCCTCCAGTAACACGTCGAGGAACGCCAGCGCCGGATCGTCGGGGATCACCGAGCGGCCTGTGAACTCGCGCTCGAGGCGGCGGATCAGCGGCGACGAATCGGTGAGCGCTTCCTTCGAACCGGGAAAGATGAGCTGCGGCAAGAGCTCGACGCGCGGGCGCGGCAGTTCGCGCGCGGCAGGCGATCCGCCTTGCACCCACACGTGCGGGATGCGCCGGTAGCGCATCACGGCGCGCAGCTTGCGGCTGTAAGGCGAACCGGGAGCGCCCACGATGCGAAGCAGCGAATCGGCCATGAGAAGTCCTCCTCAAGCGTCGGCGATCAGCTCCGGCGTCGCGAGCACATCCTCGAACGTGAGAGCACCCGCGTGCGCCTTGTAGCGGAGCAACGCGCGCGTCTTCCCCGAGAAGTACGAGTGCTCCCACGAAAACAGCCGCTACTGCTCCGCGTCGCTCATCGCGCACACAATATGGCACCTGTTGTGCCACAATGCAGGCGGCTCGCAGAGGAGTGCGCCGATGTCTCCTGCCTCACGCATCCGCCGCCTAGTGCCGTGGCTGGCGGCCGCGCTGCTGTATGCGCTCTTTCGGCTCTGGTACGACGGAGTCGCCGGGCCGCTCACGCCCGCGGAGATCGACGTCTACAGCGCGCGCCTCGCCGGGCGCGGCCTGCCTGCCGCGCGTATCGCACAGCTGCGCGAGTTCCTGGCAAACGACGACGGGAACGAGTTCCTGATGGCGAACTTGATCGCCTTCCACGAAGCGCCCGAGCCAGTTGGCAAGATGCGACCCGGCGAGAGCGCCAGCGAGGCGCTGGATCGCTACATGGCGTTCATGACGCCGGCGCTGCTCGCGCGCGCGTCTCACCCACTGATCGGCGGCGGCGCCGCGGCTCCCGCCGTTGAGGCTTGGGGACTCGAGGGCGCCGAGCGCTGGTCGATGGTTGGTGTCGTGCGCTACCGCAGCCGGCGCGACATGATCGAAATCGCGAGCGATCCGCGCTTCCGCGACGCGCACATCTACAAAATCGCGGCGATGCAGAAGACGATCGCCGTGCCGTTCGCGCCCGCGATTCAGCTGGGCGGCCCGCGCCTAGTCGTCGGGCTCGCACTGATTACGGCCGCGGCGCTGCTGCACGCGGCGCTCGCGCCGCAGCGCGCGCCGTGAGCCTCGCGCGAATGCTCGCGCCGCTCGCGATGTCGGCGCTCACCAGCCCGCGCACGCGGAACTTGCGCCGCGCCGCCGCGGAACTCACGCGCCGCGCTCGCGGCCGCCCGCGTGAGCTGCACTACTTCCATCAGGTCGACGACCCGTACAGCCAGCTCGCGGCGCAGTTGTTGGGCGCGCTCGCGGAGCGCTACGACGTCGCGCTGGCGCCGCAGCTGGTCGCGCCGCCGAGCGATGCCGCTGCGCCAGAACGCGCGCTGCTCGTAGCCTTCGCGCGCCGCGACGCGGCGGAGATTGCGCCGGGCTGGTCGCTCACGTTTCCGGGCGCAGCGAACGCGCCAACGGCAGAGCACGTCGCGCTCGCGCAGCGCGTGCTCGTGCGCTCGCTCGCAGGCGATGCATTCGCAGCGCGCGCGGCGCGCGTCGGCGCGGCGTTGTGGGCGGGCGATGCCGCGGCACTCAGCGCCACGGCACGCGACTTCGGCGAAGCGAGCGAAGCCGAAACGCAGGGCGCACTCGCCGCGGGAACCGCGCTGCGCGAGCGCCTCGGCCACTACCTCGGCGCGATGTTCTACTTCGCGGGCGAGTGGTACTGGGGCGTCGATCGCCTCCAGCATCTCGAGCGACGCCTAATTACCGAAGGCGCAGCGCGCGCGGGGGACGCCGCCGGCCTCGTGGCGCCGAGCCCGAAGCCGCGAACCGCGCAGCGAGCTTCAGCACGCGCGGAACGAGACGCGTCCGCGGACGAGCCTGTCGTGCTCGAGTACTTCGCCTCGCTGCGCAGCCCGTACACGTACATCGCAACCGAGCGCGTCTACGCGCTCGCGAAACGGAGTGGTGCGCAGCTCGCGCTTCGCCCCGTGCTGCCGATGGTGATGCGTGGCCTACCGGTGCCGCGCGCAAAGCAGCTCTACATCGCGCGCGACACCAAGCGCGAGGCCGAGGACGCTGGCGTCGCATTCGGGCGCGTCTGCGATCCGGTGGGCCGGCCCGTCGAGCGCTGCTTCTCGCTCTACCCCTTCGCGCGCGAACGGGGACGAGCGGCCGAGCTGTTGTTGGAGTTTCTGCGCGCTTCGTGGTCAGAGGGCGTCGATACGGGCACCGATGCGGGCTTGCGGCTCGTGTGTGAGCGGGCTGGGCTCGACTGGTGCGATGCGCTGGCGCATCTGGATCGCGACGCGTGGCGCCCCGAGCTGGAGGCGAACCGCGCCGCGCTGTTCGCGCTCGGGCTCTGGGGCGTGCCGAGCTTCTGCGTGCGCGGCGGCGGCGCGCCGCCCTACGCGACCTGGGGACAAGACCGGCTCTGGCGCGTCGAAGAGGAGCTGCGCGCGCGCCTCACGAGCGCGGCGCGCTGACCTCGCGTTCGCGCAGCGAGAGCCAGAACGCGAGCGCGACGAGCGGCAACGTAATCAGCGCGGCGTACTTGCCCGGCGCTTCGACCGGCAGCGGTTTCCAGGCCCATAACAGCCACACCGCGAGCGCCTGCTTCGCGAGCGTGAAGGCGAGCACGAGCGGAATCCAGCGCCGGTACCTGAGAACCGCGCCGAGTTGCACCGCGCCCCACGTCAGCTGATCGACGCCGATCGCGGCCAGCAGGTTGACGATCACCGGGCCGTTCAGCGTGAGGTCGATGCCGGCGATGCGGCCAGCGCCAGAGTCATCCCAGAAGATGTGGACCCAACTGCGAAAGGCGTTCACCGCAATCAGGAGAACCAGGAACCAAATCGCGAACTGGGAGCCGCGGTAGTCGTTGTCGGCGGGAGGCAGCAGCGACATCGGAGTTCTCAGCCCGTGGCCGTGCGCGCGATGAAGTCGAGCGCGATCTGCGCGAGTTCTTCGCCCGCGTCTTCCTGCACGAAGTGGCCCGCGCCGCGAATCGTCGTGTGCGGCTGGCCTTTCGCGCCGGGGATCTCCGCCTGGAAGCGCGCGTCGCCGCCCTTCGTGACCGGGTCGCTATCGGTGAACGCGGTCAAGAACGGCTTGCTGAAACCGCGCAGCTGTTCCCATGCGCGCCGGTTATCAGGAATCGCCGGATCGTCCGGGATGATCGGTACGAGCGTCGGGAAGCGGCGCGCGCCCGCGACGTAGCTCTCGTTGGGAAACGGCGCGTCGTAAGCCGCGGCTTCGCCCGGCGAGAGTTTCGGCGCCATCGCGCGCATCACGCCGCCCGGCGTGAAGCTCGGCGAATCGGCGCAGTGCTTCTGCCAAACCATGAACGGCGGCGCTCCGCCTTTGCCCGCGGCTGCGAAGCCTTGCGCGACCTCGAGCATCGTCTGCGGCACCGCGATCTGCGCGTAGAGCGCGCGCAGCGCCGGCGCCGCGCTCTCCGGAATCCCCTGCGCGTCGGGCAGGCCAGTGTTCGACGCAACAACGCGCGCGAAGCGCTCCGGCGCCTCTGCCACCACGCGCAGCCCGATCAGCCCGCCCCAGTCCTGACAGATCAGCGTGGCGCCGCGCAGATCGATCGCTTCGAGCAGCGCGCGCAGCCAGGCGACGTGGCGCGCGTAGCTGTAATCGCTCGTGCGGGTCGGCTTGTCGGAACGTCCGAAGCCCACGAGATCCGGCGCGATCACGCGCTGACCCGCAGCCAGAAACACCGGGATCATCTTGCGATACAGATACGACCAGGTCGGCTGCCCGTGCAAGCACAGGATCGGCGCCGCGGCGGGCGGGCCCTCATCGACAAAATGCATGCGCAGCGAGCCGCCCTCGCCGTCTGGCACGCTCGCGTAGTGCGGCGCGTAGGGCCAATTCGGTAGATCGCGAAAGCGCTCGTCGGGGGTGCGTACGAAGTCCACAGGGTTCTCCTTGTTACGCGGTGCGCGTAGTCGTTGCGAGCAGCCACTGGCCCTCGAGCCCGGCAGCGCGATGCACCCCGATCTCCGCGACCTCCTTGCTCGTCGCAATCTCGACGAACGCCTTGCGGGACGGGTACTCGACGAGCGCGGCCATCTGGAAACGCTCCGCGCCCTCGCCGATCACTTGAGAGTCGACGCTGCCCATCCAGAGGAAGCGCCCGCCGCGGCTCTCGACGAGCTTTCGCATCGCGTCGCCATAGCGCTGGTAGGCGGCGATTCCGCTCGCGCCTTCGTCCGGCGCCGTCGCGCGCTCCTTGAAGCGCAGCAAGTTCAGCATCACGACCGGCTGATCCGACGCGCTGGCGAGCAGCGTCTCGATCTGTTCCTTCACCGGGTAGAGCGAGATCGTCATTGCTTTCCTCCGCTTGTGGCACTTAGACTGCCACAACCGGCCCGCTCTCGCAGCGGCCGAGGAGGAGCACGCGATGCGAAAGCTCGTCGTCTTACTCGCGTTCGCGGCGGTCGCCGGGCTCGCGCTGTGGGCGAACTGGCAGGAAATC
>JANNDT010000435.1:0-3450 GCA_031387905.1 Deltaproteobacteria bacterium | reverse complement strand
CAGCTTGTTGCCGCCGCCGATCTCGACCCAGGGCAGTTCGCCCTGACCGATGTGCTGCGCGACTTGGTGGGCGTAAAGGTTCATCGGGGCCTCCATGGGATGTGCGCGCGGCGGTGGTAGCGCATCATGCGGGCCGTTCTGGAGGAACCCGTGCGCATCGAGTACGCGGGCAGCGTTCACGGCGAAGAAGAGATCGAGGCGGTGGTCTCGGTGCTGCGCGGCGGGCCCTCGGCGCTGCGCATCGGCAAGCACGTGCGCGAGTTCGAGAGACTCGTGGCGGCGTCGTTCGGCAAGCGGCGTGGCGTGATGTGCAACTCCGGGTCGTCGGCGCTCTACCTCGCGATCGAACTGCTCGGACTCAGCGAGGGCGACGAGATCATTACGTCGCCGCTCACGTTCTCGACCGACATCGCGCCGATGGTGAAGAGCCGCCTCGTGCCGGTGTTCGTGGACATCACGCCCGACACTTATCAGGTGGACGTGGACGCGATCGAGCGCAACCTCTCGCCGCGCACCAAAGCGATCCTGATGCCCAATCTGACGGGCAACTGCCCAGACTGGGACGCCATCCGCGGGATCGCCGATCGCCATGGCCTGCGCGTGATCGAGGATTCCTGCGATTGCCTCGGCGCCACGCAAAACGGCACACCCACCGGCAAGCGCGCCGACATCAGCGTCACCAGCTTCGCGCTCGCGCATATCATTACGGCCGCCGGCACTGGCGGGATGCTGTGCCTCGACGACGAAGCGCTCGCGGACCGCTGCCTGGTGCTGCGGCGCTGGGGCCGGCGCAGCGAAATCCAACTGTTCGGTAGCCGCAAAGGCATGGGCGACAGGTTTTTCAGCGATCTCGACGGCATGGAGTACGACAACCTGTTCATCTTCGACGAGGTGGGCTGGAACTTCGAGCCGTCGGAACTCTCCGCCGCGTTCGGCGTGGTGCAGATGAACAAGCTCGCAGCGAACCTCGCGCGCCGGAAGCGCAACTTCGCGCTGCTGACGGAGCGCATCGGGCGCCACCCGGCCGTATTCACGCTGCCGCGCACCACGCCCGGCATCGACACTGCGTGGCACATGTACCCCGTGCTGATCAGGCCGGAGTCGGGCATTCGGCGCGCGCACTTCCAGCAGTCGATGGAGCAGAGCGGCGTCGATACGCGCATGGTGTGGACGGGCAACGCCGCGCGGCAGCCCGCCTTCAAGAAGATCGCGATGCGCAGCGACCCACGCGGCCTGCCCAACGCCGACCGCGTGATGGAACAGGGCTTGATCCTGCCGATGAACCACGCCCAGGGGGACGAGCAAATGCATTATCTGGGCGACCTAATCGATGCGTATCTGAAGGGGCACGCGGCGTGAGCGAAGAGGCGCGCCCCCACTCGCGCGAACCGGCCGCGCTGCTCGCGCTCGGAGGGCTCGCGCTCATCGCGTCCGGCATCGGGCCGCACGATCGCGTCATCTGGCTGGCCGAGGTGGCGCCCGCCGTGATCGCTGCCGCGCTGCTGATCGCGACGCGACGGCGCTTCCCGCTGACCCCGCTCGCTTACCGCCTCGTCTTCGTGCACGCGCTGATTCTTCTGCTCGGCGGGCACTACACCTACGCGCGCGTTCCAATCGGCGACTGGGTGAGGGATGCGCTCGGCCTCGCCCGCAATCACTACGACCGCGTCGGTCACTTCATGCAGGGCTTCGTGCCGGTGATCGTCGCGCGCGAGGTGTTACTGCGTTCCTCGCCGCTGCGGCCGGGGCGTTGGCTTGCGTTCCTCAGCGTCTGCGTCGTGCTCGCTGCGAGCGCCTTCTACGAACTCGTCGAGTGGTGGGGAGCGCTGATCGGCGGCATCGCGGCGGAGCCGTTCCTCGGCACCCAGGGCGACCCTTGGGACACGCAGTGGGACATGTTCCTGTGCCTCACGGGCGCGGCGGCGGCGCTGCTGTTGTTGACGCGACGCCACGATCGCGAACTCGCGCTGCAAGCCGCGGCCGAGAACCGGAAAGCCTGACGCTACGCGCCGGTCCTCGCCGCTACTGCAAATACCCGAGCGCCTTCAGCCGTTCCGCTTCTTCGGGCGTCAGTTCCACGCCCACGCCGCGCCCGGCTTGATCTTTCACCCACGTCGACAGTTCGACCGCGCTCGCGCTCGTTTCCGTGCCGCTCGTCCCTGCTAGATCGCTGAGTTCGTTCGGGTCGCTCGCGAGGTCGTAGAGCGCGTTCGCGCGGCCGCGGTGGCGGATCAGCTTGCGCGAACCGCGGCGCATGGCGCGGGCGATCTCGCCCTTGCCGTCGAAGGACTCGGCGAAGAGCGGGCGGTCCGCAGGGATCTCATCGAGCAACGAGACGCCATCGACGTCGCTCGCCGCCGGCAGCCCGAGCGCTGCCAGCACGGTGGGCATCACGTCGACGAGGCTCGCGGGCGTCGCAATGCGCCGCGGCGCTGCGACGCCAGGCAGCTTCACCAGCAGCGGCGCGCCCACCACGTCCTGATAAACGCCGTGTCCGTGGCCGAAGGTGCCGTGATCGCCGAAGCCCTCGCCGTGATCGGAGGTGACGACGATCAGGCTCTTCTCCCAGAGTCCACGCGCACGCAAGTCGTCGAACACGCGCGCGAGTTGCGCGTCGATGTATGCGATCGCGCCATCGTACTGCGACTCCAGATGCGCGCGCTCGGCCGCGCTGACTTCTCGATTGCCCGCGTTCACCTCCCGATGGAGCGCTGACCAATCGCCGGACATGTCGAACTCGCCCGAGTAGCCGGGGAAGCGCTTGCGGTACTCGGCCGGCGGATGGATCGGGCGATGCACGTCCATGTAGTTGAGGAATAACAAGAACGGCGCTTTGCTCGGCGCGACGTACGCGAGTGTGCGCAGCGCTTCGTCCGAGATTTCGTTCGCCCCGCGCCAAGCCCAACCCGCGTGTTCGCGGAAGCAGGCGCGGCGCAGCGCGCTGAGGAGCGGCGCGCGCAGGAAGACCGGCGAGACGCCCGCGAAGAAGGCCCTGCCGCAGCGCGCGTCCCAATGACTGAAGCCTTGATCGACGCCGTGTCCCTTCGCGATCCAGCCGCAGTTCGCGACAACGCCGTACGCGTCGTAGCCCGCGTGTACGAGATGCTCCGCGAGTGTGGTCGCGCTCTCCCCGAGCACGGGCCGCGCAGTCGTCACGCCGTGGTGCGACACGAACTGGCCCGTGAAGAGCGAGGCGTGCGAGGTGAGCGTCATGTCGCCGGGCGTGGTGACGTGCTCGAAAACGAGCGCTTCGCGCGCGAACGCGGCGAGCGTCGGGTCCGTCTCGCGCGCGTAGCCGTAGCTGGAGAGGTGATCGGCGCGCACGGTGTCGAGCACCACCAGCACGACGGGCGCGCGCGGCTGCGCTGCGACTGCGCGCGCGGCGAACGGCGGCGGCGCGTCGCGGAGCAGCACGAAGCACAGCGCCGCGAGTGCGAACGCGGCGCCGAG
>JANNDT010000438.1:0-4745 GCA_031387905.1 Deltaproteobacteria bacterium | reverse complement strand
GCTGGAGCGCGACGAGTTGCGCTTGCATTTCCAGCCCCAGTTCGATTGCATGACCGGCGCCGCATGATGCGCTCCGAGAGCGGCTACGAGGGATGCATCGCCGGGCTGCGGCTGCTCTTCGACCAGCCCGGGAGCCGCTGGTACCAGCCGCTGCTCGCGACGCGCGGCGAGCGGCTCTCGCTGCACCGCGTGCTCTTCGAAGCCGAGGTCGCCGGCGGCGGCCCACTCGCGCTCGACGACCACCTCGCGCTGGTCGAGGTCGATGCCGAAGGCCGCTGGATCGCGGTCGTGCTGTTCGACCTCGACGCCGAGGACGCCGCCTACGCCGAGCTGGACGAGCGCTATCAGGCGGGCGAGGCCGCGGCGTATCCGCTTGCGGCAACGGCGATGCGCGCCTGGTCGGCGGCGTTGACGCATCGCGACTGGGACGCGGCGCTCGCGGCGTGTGCTCCCGATCTCGTCTGTCACGACCACCGCTTGCTCGGCTGGGGGAAGCTCGACGGCGCTGCGGCTGTGGTCCAGATGCAGCGAGTAACTGCCGAACTCGCGCCGGATTTCCGAGTGCGCCACTTCCACACCAGAATGTGCGCCCGTGGCTATCTCGAGGAAGGGTGCTCATCCGGCACACGAGATGGCGGGGCGTTCGAGCTGGCGTTCTTCCGCGTCAATGAGCTGGACGAGCAGGGCAGGTTCCAACGCAACGACATCTACGACATCGGCCAGTTCGACCATGCCCGCGCGCGCTTCCACGAGATCGCGGCAAGCACCGCCGCGGCGCCGCCGCCCGCCGAGCCCTTCGCGAACGCCGCCGCGCGCGCGCTGGGCGAGTTCGTGCGCGCCTGGAGTGCGCGCGATTGGCCCGCCGTGCGCGCGACTTATTGCGACGCGCACGGCATGGACGACCGCCGCAAGCTGATCCGGCTCGCGGTCTCGGGCGAAGTGTTCTTCAGCAACGAGCGCGCGCTCTTCGACGGCGCGCCGAGCGAGTGGCGCGCCGAGCTGCTCGCGACGCGCGGCGAGCGCCTCGCGCTCTTCCGCCTGCGCTTCACCGCGCAGGCGCCCGACAGCGGCCCGATGGACGTGGAGATGCTCGACCTCGTGGAGGTCGACGCGACGGGCAAGCGCACAACGCTCGTTGTGTTCGACGCGGAGGACGAGGGCGCCGCCTACGCGGAGCTCGACGCGCGCTTCGAGGCCAGCGAGCGCGCGTGGATGCCCGTATTCTGTCGCGCGGTCACGCGTCGCGATTGGGCTGCGATGAGCGGCTTGATCGCGGAGGGAGTGGTTGCGGACGATCACCGGCTGGTCAGCTGGGGGACGCTGCGCGGCCTCGCGGCGTACGTGCCAGTCCTGCGATCGATGGTCGATCTCGCGCCGAACGTCCGGCTCCGCCTCGAACACCTGATGACTCGGGTGGGCGGCGAGCTCTTCCAGGCAACGTGGATCGGCACTCGCGAGGGCGGAGCGTTCGAGATTCCCGTGACCGGCGTCAGCGAGCTGAACGAGCCCGGCCGACAGATTCGTCTCGACCTCTACGACCCAGAGCATCTCGATCGAGCCCGCGCGCGCTTCGTGGAATTAGACGCGCGCGCAGCAGCGCCGCCGCCCGCGCGCTTCGAGAACACCGCGACGCGCGCGTGTGGCGCTCTGGTCGCATTCTTCTCGCAGCGCGACTGGCAGCGCCTCGGCGGACTGCTCGCGGCGGGCCTCCGCTACAGCGACCGCCGCCGGCTGGTGCAGCTCGAACTCGATCGCGATCAATACCTCGCGTTCGTGCGCCAGATCGGAGACATGCCGTCCTCGCACTTCGAGTTGGAGCCGTTCGCCACGCGCGGCGATCGGCTCGCGCTCGCGCGGAGCTGGAACGAAGTCGCGGGCGGTGACGTCGGGCCGAGTGAGATCGAGTCGCTGCTTCTGCTGGAGCTGAATGAACGCGGCGAGATCGCGGGGTTCGTCCGCTTCGACTCCGACGACCTGGGCTCCGCCATCGCCGAGCTCGACGCGCGCTGGGAGGCCGGCGAGGCCGCCGCATACCCGCGGACAGCGGTGCTGGTCCGGGCCTATCGCCGAAGCCATGCGAGGCACGCGTGGGAAGAGGTGGAGGCTCAGGTCAGCCCGTTCCTGATATTCGAGGATCACCGGCCGCTCGCGTTGGGAATACTCGGCCGCGAGCGCTGGATCGCCTCGCTGCGGGCGTTGTCCACTCTGGCGGAGGACCTCCGGTGGCAGGTGGATCACCTGAGAACTTCCGAGGGCGGCTTCATGATCGTCGGAGGGTGGCGCGGCACCCGCGACGGCGGCGCCTTCGAGATTCCGTTCTGGACCGTCTTTGCGCTCGGCGCCACGGGCAAGATCGAGCGCATCGACGTGTTCCCGCCCGAACAGCTCGGCGCGGCGCTCGCACGCTTCGAGGGATTAGGCGCGAGCGCGGCGCGCGATCCGCTGCGCATCCCGCCGAACGCGGCGACGCGGACTCTTGATTTGTGGTTCGAGGGAACCGCGTCCGGGGACATGGACGCCGTTCGCGCGCTGTACGCCGAGTCGTATTCCCTCGACGATCGTCGCGCTCTCATGCGCGGCGCGTTCGATCTCGGGTCGGCAGTCGAAAACGCTCGCTTCTTTTCGGAGGGCTGGCGATGGCGGCGGACGCTGCTTGCCACCGCCGGCGATCGGCTGGCGCTGTGGCGCATCCTGTTTACCGCCGGTGAGGCGAGCGCAGCCTCCGAGATCGACATCCTCGAGCTGGACGAAGTGGACCGCGAGGGGCGCATCGTCCGAATCGTCCTCCTCGACCCCGACGCCCGTGCCGCGGCGAGCGCGGAGCTGTTCGAGCGCTACGTCGCGAGCGGCGCCGACGGTATGCCGGCTTCGGCGATCGAGTTCATACGCGCATTCAATACCCACGATCTCGGCCGCCTGCGCGCTGCGCTGCCCAGCGATTTCGTCTTCCACGATCGCCGGCGCACGGGCTTCGGTCGGCTCGAGGGCGCCGACGCGTACATCGCGTCGGTCGCCGCACTCGGTGAGCTGAGCCGCGACGTGCGGCTCGATGAGCTCTACTACGCCGCGATCGCCTCGCACGGCCGCGTCGCCGTCGCGCGCATGTCCGGAACGAACGCGGAGGGTGGGGAGTTCGAGTCGTACATGACCCGCCTCTCGCTCTATCGCGGCGAGCGGTTCGTCCAAGCCGAGATGCTCGAGCTCGAGGATCTCGACGCCACGCTCGCGCGCTTCGAGGAATTAGGCGCGAGCGCGACGCGCGATCCGCTGCGCATTCCGCCGAACGCGGCGACGCGCGCGACGGACCGGCAGTGGGCGCACTGGGAGGCCGAGGAATGGGCGGCGCTGGGCGAGCTCGTAGCGGGCGTCGCCTTCGAGGATCGGCGGCGAATGATTCGCCTGAGCGGCGGCGCCGAGCTGCTGCTCGCGGATTTTCGCCACCTGAATGCGGCGAGTTGGCTGCCGAATCGCAGCCTGCTCGCGACCGCGGGCGAGCGACTGTCGCTCGAGCGGATGCTCTGGACGGTGCGACAAGGCGGACACGCCGCGGAGATCGAACTTCTCAGGGTCACCGAGGTCGATGCCGGAGGCCGGACCGTCGCGATCTCCATTTACGATCCCGACGCCCGCGCCGCCGCGAGCGCGGAGTTGTTCGAGCGCTACGTCGCGAGCGGCGCCGGCGGCATGCCGGCCTCGTTGATTGAGTTCGTTCGCGCGGCGAGCAATCACGATCTCGAACGCGCGCGCGCCACGCTGCCCGACGACTTCGTCTTCGACGACCACCGCCGCACCGGCGCCGGCCGGCTCGAGAACGCCGACGCGTACATCGCCTACATCGCCGCCCTTCACGCGCTGAGCCCCGACGTGAGAATCGACTCGCTCTACCGGGTCGCGAGCGCGCCTCACGGTCTCGTGGACGTCGCTCGCATGGCCGGCACGAACTCCGACGGCGGCGAGTTCGAGTCCGTGTTCGTCCGGCTCATGCGGTATTCCGGCGACCGGGCCACGGGAGGCGAGCTCTTCGAGCTCGAGGAACTCGACGCCACGCTCGCGCGCTTCGAAGAATTGGGGGCGACCGCCGCTGTGCGCGATCCGCTGCGCATTCCGCCGAGCGCAGCGACCCGCTTCGAGGCGCTCTGGGCGCAGTCGTTCGCAGCCGCAGACTGGAACGCGCAGCGCGCGCTCGCGAGCGCGGACTTCCGCTACGAAGACCGCACGAGGCGAGCACTGGTCAGCGGCGACGTCGAGACGTGGTTCCGCTCCGCGCAATACCTGCGCTCGGAAGCCGGAGCGCGCATCGAGACTCGGGTGCTCGGAACCCTCGGCGAGCGCATCGCGATCCACTCCGCCGAGATTCGGGCCGCGCGCAGCGGCGACGAGTTCGAGCTGGCGCGCGTCCGCCTCACCGAACTCGATGTCGAAGGCAAGCTCCGCGCGTTCATGCTCTTCGATCCCGAGGACCGCGCCGCCGCGTTCGCGGAAGCGCAAGCGCGCTTCGCCGCGGGCGAAGCCGGCGCCAGCGGCGGGCAGGCTCCGATCGCGAGGCTGGTGAGCGCGCTCGGCCGCCACGATTGGGAGGCGCTGCGCGGCGCGCTCGCTCCCGCCGCGGCGATTCGCGATCGCCGCGCGCTCGCGGTGATGGGCGCCTACGACCGCGAGCAGTGGATCGCGTCGCTGAGGACGCTCGCTGATCTGGCGCCCGATTGGGACTGGGAGCTGTTCCGCATCCTGACGTGGAACCGGCA
>JANNDT010000393.1:0-1911 GCA_031387905.1 Deltaproteobacteria bacterium | reverse complement strand
GATTTCGCGCGATCGACGCGCGAAATCCGCACTTCTCTGCGAGCGCCGCGGGCGGAAATTCCTAATCGATCTGGGGCGCTGGGGAGAGGGCGGAGTGGTAGGCGCTGAAGAACTGTTCGGCGGGGCGCGGGTCTGAGACTTGCGCGCTGGCGTAGTCGGTTGTGACGGTGGCGGTGATTTGGCTTTCGCCTTTGGCGGCGATGGTCACCGTGAGACGCAGCGGGTGCGTGTCGAGGCGCGATGCGATGAGCGTGCCGGTTTCGGCGTCGACGTTCTCGAGCGCGAAGCCGAGATCTTGCAGCGCGGCGATGGCGAGGCGGCGGGCGTGGGTGAGGTCGGTGGCTTCGAAGTCGCGGGTTTGCGGGGCGGGCTGGGCGGGAGTGACGACCGGCGCCTGTGCGCGCGCGGCCGACGCGGTGATTAGGGCGAGCGCGAGCGCCGCGCTCGCGAGGCGGATTCTCGTCACGACCCCGCTCCGTCCGGCAAGCCGAGTTCGCGCTCGACTGCTTTGAAGAAGCCGGCGTATTCGCTGGCTTCGCGCACGGCCTCGCGTTTGGTTTCGCGGCCGCGCGAGTCCCAGGCGAGGCGCTGAAACGTGACCCGCAGCGCGATCTGGCCGCCGAACTCGCCGGCCGGCTGCGTCGCGAGCGAGGCGCGCAGGCGCGTGCGCTCCGCACCGAGAGCCGCGTCCTTGATCGCGACGATCACGCCGAGCGCAGGGTCCTGATCCTCCGCGGCGAAGCCGTGCTTCACGAGCACGCGGATGCAGGCGCTCTGCACCGCGGCCTCGTCGTCCGTTTCGAACGAGCGCGATTGCATTTCGCGCTCGGCTCGCGAGATCGGCACGAGCACGAACGCCTCGGGCGGCGGCGCGGACGGGGCGAGACAGCCGAGCGCGGAGCAAGCCATTAGGCAGAACGTCAGCATGCGCACGGAGCTGCGGAGCAAGGGCGGCCTCGTGGAGACGGGGCGCTCACGATAACAAGCGGGCTCTCAAAGTCGCGGGATCGCCCCGGCCGTCGAAGGCGCGCGCCGCTCGAACTGCTCGATCAGCGCGTCAACCGCGCCTCCTCTCCGGCGAAGGCCAATCCCGCGGCGCGAATCGCGAGCTCGTTGCGCGAGCCGATCCCGAGCTTCTCGTAGATCGATGCGATCTGCGTGTCGACGGTGAACGTCGAAGTCTTGCGCAGCACCGCAATCTGGTCGACGTGCGCGCCGCGCACGATCAGATCCGCGATCTCGCGCTCTGCAAAGCTGAGCAACGCCCACAGCTCCGGCCGCCGAACTCGCGTTGCCCCGACCAGCACGCGCACCCCAGCGACAGCGTGGACCGCGAGCTGCGTCGAGAGTCCGCCCGGAGCGAAGAATGCCGCGAGCTCGACGCGGTTCTCCAAACCCAACGCGTGTTCCACGCGCAAGGCGGTATTGCAGACCGCCGCGATCGAGACCGCGAGGTCGTCTGCGACCTGCTTCAAGAGTTGCCCGCGCCCGATGCTCACGGCGACGCGCCGCTGGAGCGCGGTCAACGGCGCCGCGAATCCCGGCCGCGCAGCCCCCGCGACGTAGACGCGCAGGTCCCCGCGGTCAAAGCGGTCGACCAGCATCCACTCGCCTCGTAGCCACGCATCGAACAGCGCGCTCGAGGCGGCCCTTGCGGCCAAGGTCTCGAGTCGGGCGGAGTGGGCGGCAAGCGCAGCCACGGCGTCGCGCCAGGTCGCCCCGTCGGACGGTTCCTGCGGCGGCCGACGCTGACCGCGCCGCGTCCCAACAGCCCTTGCCCCAATAGGCGCCACTCGCCCCGGAAGTCGCAGTGCCTCGCTCATCTCGCGTCCCCTCCGTGGCGCCCAGCGGCGGGCGAGTACGGCACGAGGCTCTCGCGCCCCAACGAGTGCGGGCGTGATCCGCGCGTGA
>JANNDT010000378.1:0-2164 GCA_031387905.1 Deltaproteobacteria bacterium | reverse complement strand
CCTTGCGGCACGCGACCTACTCGATTCGAAGCACTCGGCCCGACGCGGGCGCGCCGTTCGAGTCATTCCCCACGCAGAGCGGTGAGATCCATCTGACTTGCGAGGCAGGAGTCGTCACCTCGGCCGAGTTCTCTTTGCGATTCGAGGACGGCACCTCACTCGTAGGCGAGGTCACGCGGAGGATCTGCTCCGACGAAGAGACGACGTTCTACCTCTCGCAGTGATGCCTTCTGGTCGGCGCTCGACACGTCCTGCCTGCTTGGTTTCAAACGGTCATCGCAACGGACGCCCTTCGGCGTCGTCATGACAGCTCGCTGGAGGCGGAATGCCGTTGCGAGCGTCGGTCGAGCTGAGGCACGAGATTCGGGCGTTGTATTGGGGAGGGATGAACACGATCGGCATCGCCGAGAAGGTTGGAGTCACCGACTCTTTCGTCGGTCGACTGCTCAAGAAGTTTCCTTGGCGGCTTCGAAAGCGGAACCCCAAGAACCTCTCATTCGCAGAACGCGAGGAGATCTCGAGGGGAATTATTGCGCGCAAGTCGATCCGCGCAATCGCCAGGGAGCTCGGGCGCTCGCCGTCAACGATATTGCGGGAAGTCGCGGCGAGCGAACGCGCCGCATATCGGGCGTGGATTAGCGACGAACGGTCTGAGCGCCTCGCTGCGCGTCCAAAACCGTTGAAGCTGGAGATCTTTGGGCCGCTGCGGAAGCAGGTCGAGGACTGGCTTGAGCTCGAGTGGTCGCCGAGGCAGATCGCAAAGCGGCTGCGTCTGAAGTACCCCGACGATCCGACGATGAACATCTCTCACGAGAGCATCTACAAGGCGCTCTACGTCCAGGGCCGAGGGACTCTGCGGACGGAGCTGAAGAAGCACCTTCGCCAAGCCCGCCCTCAGCGTCGCCGCCAAGGCAAGGCGACCAGGGGCTCACGCATTCGCGACATGGTGAACATCTCTCAGCGCCCGGCGGAAGCAGCTGACCGCGCAGTGCCTGGGCACTGGGAAGGCGACCTGATCATCGGGACGAACAATCGCTCCGCGATCGGCACGCTGGTCGAGCGGGCAACGCGGTACGTGATGTTGCTCGACCTGAGGAAGGGACGGACGGCCGACGAGGTCCGCGACGCATTGACGAAGGCCATCCAGAAGCTGCCGGTCGAGCTCAAGCGTTCGCTGACGTGGGACCAGGGAAGCGAGCTGTCTGGTCACGCCAAGTTCACTGTCGATACCGGTGTGAAGGTCTTTTTCTGCGACCCTCACAGCCCGTGGCAGCGGGGCAGCAACGAAAACACCAATGGTCTCCTACGGCAGTATTTCCCGAAGGGAACGGACCTGAGCCTGCACAACGCTGCGGAGCTCGATCGCATCGCGCGCCGCCTCAACGGAAGGCCGCGGGAAACGCTCGATTGGAAAACGCCCGCAGAGAAGTTCGACGAACTTCTCGCTCAGTCTGCAGCAGCCTGAACGAGGACCCAGCCGATCCTTCAAGCCGCGCCTACGCGCCGAGAAGCTGGCGCTTCGGCGCGGGGTCTACGCTCGCCGACCGAACTCGACGGTTGCTGCTAAACCTTAGGCTCGAGCTGTTGCGATGACCGCCTGACATCAAGCTGTCGAACGCCAACCAGAATGGGTTGCCCGGACGGCGCCGGTTCTGGCGATGCGGGTGGCGTCGTCAGGCGCGGGCGGCCAAGCGGCGCCGGCGGACGAGGACGACGAGCACCAGGGCCGGCAGCACCCACGGGGTCACCGCGACGAGCGCGAGCACCGACACGCGCGCGGTCGTGGCGAGCGCTCCGAGCGAGCCGCTCATCGAGCTGCTCGCGGTACTGCGCGATCCACGTCGTCACGCCCTGCAGGTTTCGCGGCCCGAGCCGGCACCCCCGCCTCTTCGAGCACCGACACGTGCTTGCGAAACCAGGCAGCGTCCTCTCGAAGCCCGCGGCGAGCTCGGTCACCGGCTGGCCGCCTATGGGATCTCAAGCCCCACCTGCAGGGGCCGAGAATCACCAGGAGTAGAGCTTCTCCAGCCACGGGAACCAGTCGGCGAGCGGGTGCTTTGCCCACGACTCCCAGCTCGGGAAGGTGCCGCGCACGTTGATCAGCAACGATGCAGCGCCAAGCACCGCCACGTCGATCACCTTTCGGGGAGACTGCGATCGCATC
>JANNDT010000298.1:0-2382 GCA_031387905.1 Deltaproteobacteria bacterium | reverse complement strand
GGTTGAAGGACCCGAAGAACTTCCGGACGCTGACGGATGACGAGCGCGCGCTGCTCGAGAAGCTGTCGAGCGACGAGTTGATGCGGAAGTTCATGGAGACGCTGGCGGAACAAACGGAGCGCCATGACGGCGGCGGCCGCTGGATCGGCACGGGCGGCCGCTCGCCTTACGGCCACGGCGGCGAGCATCCGACCGGCATTCGCGTCGGCGGGCCCGCGAAGAACCGCTCGGCGATGAAGGTCGCCGAGGAGCGGCGCTTCGAGGACTACCGAACCGACGGCACGCTCGACATTCGCCAAACGCGCGTCGCGCTGCGGCGCTTGCGCCAACTGACGCGCATGGGCCCGCAGAACGAACTCGACATCGACGAGACGATCGACGAGACCTGCAAGAACGCCGGCGAGATCGAGTTCGTGTTTCGCGCCGAGCGCCGCAACGATTTGCGCCTACTGCTGCTGATGGACGTCGGCGGCACGATGGACCCGTTCATCGATCCGGTCAGCAAGCTGCTGACGGCGCTGCACCAAGAGCGCGGTCTGCGCGCCTTCGAGGCCTACTACTTCCACAACTGCATCTACGAAGAGGTTGGCCGAAACGCGCGGTTGCTGCGGCGCGAATCGATCCCGACTGGCGACTTGTTGCGGCGCCTCGACTCGCGTTGGAAGGTGATCATCGTCGGCGACGCCGCGATGCATCCCGCCGAATTGCTCGAGGCCAACGGCAACATCGACCCGCGCCGCGGCACGGCGACGCGCGGGCTCGACTGGCTGCACCGCATCAAGGACCACTTCGAGCGCGTGGTGTGGCTGAACCCCGAGCCGCAGGAAGAGTGGAACCGCTACCAGACGGTGCGTCTGGTCGAGCGCGTGTTCCCGATGTTCCACCTCTCGGTGGACGGCATCGGCGAGGCGGTCAGCGCGCTGATCGGCGCCAAGGCCACGCACTAACGCCGCGCGGCTGTTAGGGTGCGAACGCGCCCGGCGTCACTTGCCCTTCAGCGTCGCGAGCACTTCCTCGGGATGATCCTCGGCCTTCGCGATGCGCTTCCAATGCTTGCGAACGATGCCGTCGCGCCCAATCCAGACGGTGGAGCGAATCACGCCGATCACTTTCTTGCCGTACATCAGCTTCTCGCCCCAGGCGCCGTACTTCTCCATGACGGCTTTGCCGGGGTCCGAGAGCAGCGGGAAGGGCAGCTGGTACTTCGTCGCGAAACGCTGATGCGAGACCGAGCCGTCGGGCGAAACGCCGAGCACGATCGCACCGAGCTTCTGCAAATCCTTCCACGCGTCGCGGAAGCCGCAGGCTTCCTTCGTGCAGCCGGGCGTGTCGTCCTTCGGGTAGAAGTAGAGGATCACGTCTTTGCCTGAGAAGTCGGCCAGCGAGACGGCGCGGCCGTCGCCATCTCGGAGGGAAAACTCCGGCGCCTTCGCGCCTTCTTCGATCGCCATCTGCGCTCCTTCCGGTCGGGGTCTTCGGTGCGCGAAGCCTATAGCAGCAACGCCTGCTCAACGGCGCGGCGCAAACGGCCGATCCTCTTTCGAGCCGCGTCGGATAACCTGCGCGCGAGGAGGATTCGACATGCATCGCAGCGCTCTGATTTGCGCTTTCGTCATCGCGTTCAGCGCCGCGCCTGGCGCGGCCGACGAACACCGCTCCGACCGCACCGGTCATCCGCTCGAGATCGTCGCGACGGTGCTGCATCCGATCGGCGTCATCCTCGACTACGCAATCTTTCGGCCCGCGCATTGGCTCGCGCATCGCGAACCGGTGAAGACGCTGACGGGTCACGAGGACGAATGACGCGCTGAGCGGGCTCCGTCGGCGCGCTTCGGCGAGTTTCTGCATTGCCCGGGCACTTGCCCTGGGTATGTTCCTTGCACCTTGCGTCCTCTGTCGCGCCCCGCACGCATTGCAGTCGCCATCGCCGCGTTCGCGGTGTGGCTCCCCGTCGGCAGCGCATCCGAAACGCAGCGCCCCGTCGCGCTCTCGCTCGACGGCATGCGCTACGTGCTCGCGCGCGGTGGCGAAGCCGAGGTGGTCGTCGAGGCGGAACGCGCCGAGGTTTCGCCCGGCAGCGGGCGCATCGAACTGACGGGTGTCCACGCGCAGCTGGGCCGCTCGGCAGCGTTGGCAGGCAAGAGTGCGGATCTCGGCGGCCTCGAGTTGAATTGCGAGCGCGGGACGCTCGATCTCGAAGCGCGCGAGTTCAGCGCGTCTGGGCGCGTCAAGGGGCGCACCGCGGACGGGCGCACGTTCGCGACCGAGCGCATCCGCTACCGCCACGACCGCCGTCTCGTCGCGGGCGACGCGCCTGTGGTGTTGCGCGACGTCGCGGGCGAAACGCGCGGCGGCGGTTTCCAGTTTTGGATGCGCGAGAAC
>JANNDT010000290.1:0-2093 GCA_031387905.1 Deltaproteobacteria bacterium | reverse complement strand
GCGCCGGCCGCGGCGAGCGCAGCGACCGCGGCCTCGGCGCTCCCGTAGAGCGCCAGCGCGAGCGACTCCGAGATCACCGGATGCGACGCCGCCGCGAGTAGCGCCTCGATGCCCGGCGCGAGCGTGTCCGCATCGAGCACGCAGGGCACGCCCTCCTCACGCGCGAACGCCGCGAGTTCCAGCGCGAGCTCGAGATCACCGGCGTCCAGTAACAGGATGCGCGCGGCAGCGATGTCCGCGCGCGCTACGGCGCCGGCCGGCAGCGCGAGCCGTTCATCGCGCTCCCACAACACCGTGCGCTCGCCGAGAAGCGCGTCGATCCAGATCCACGCGCTCTGCGTGCGCACGCCCGCAACACCGCGCACGCGCGTTACGTCCACGCCCGCGCTTTGCAGCGGCGCGAGCGTGGCCTCGGCCGCTGCGTCGCCACCGACGCTGCTCACGAACGCGGTGCTCCAGCCGAGCCGCGCGCAGCCGAGCAATGCGCTGGCGATCTGCCCACCGGGCAGCGCCTGCCGCCCGCGCATGCGCGCCTTCCCGCCCGGCTGCGGCGGCGCGTCGACGCTCGCGAACTCATCGAGCGAGCACTGACCGACGCCCAGCACGTCGAAGCGCTTGGCCACCATTTCAGTAGAGCGCCTGATAAATCGCCAACGTGCGCAGCACGCGCTTCGCGTAGGCGCGGGTTTGGTCGTAGGGAATCGTCTCGATCCACTCGTCTTCAGGGAGCGCGCCGTTCTGGGTGAGCCAGCGCGAAACTGCGTCGGGGCCGGCGTTGTACGACGCGACCACGGCCGACACTCGTCCCTCGAAGCGAGCGAGCAACTCGGCGAGATAGGCCGCGCCGAGTTCGAGGTTGCGCGCCGGCATGAACAGCTCGTCGATCGAGAAGCTGGCAGCGCCAAGCCGCGTCGCGAGCGTGCGGCCGGTGTCAGGCATCAGCTGCACGAGGCCGCGCGCGCCGACCACCGAGAGTGCGCGCGGTCGAAAGCCGGATTCTTCTCGCATCACCGCGTATAACAACTGCGGCGGGACGCCGTGCTGGGTGGCTGCGCGCTCGACGTCGGGCGCGAATGCTTGCGGATAGGCGGCCCACCACAGGTCCGGCTCGCCGCCCGCAGGCCCGGCGGCCAGCGCCAGCGCGTAGGCGTCGAGGATCACGCGCTGCGCGGCGTCGAACTGCCCCGCGTCTTGCAGCAACGACGCGAGCGCGAGCCTGTCTTCGCGCCGCTTCGCGCGCACCGCGAGCGCGCGCGCCTCTGCGCCAGCGTCCTCGACGAGGCCCGCCTCGAGCAGGATCCGCAGGCGAACAAACAGTTCGGGCGCGAGCGCCGGGCTCGTGGAATCGGCGCCGGCCGGCGCGGCGATGGGCGCCGCGGGTTCCGGCGACGCACCCTGCGCACGCTTTTGCGACTGCTGCCCGTAATAGGTGAAGCCGAAGTCGCGCGCGAGTGAGGCGAGCTTTGCATTCCCGCCTGCGTCGCCGCTGCTCGCGAGCGCCCGCCCTTCCCAGTAACGCGCACGCAGCGCTTCGATCGGATCCGCCGTCTCGCTCGCCAGCGCCGCCAGCCCGCTCGCGGCCTCGGCGAAGCGCGCTTCGCGGTACGCGCGCCAGGCGAGTCGCCAGCGCGCCTCGGTGCGCAGCTCGGGGCGCTCCGCCAGCGCCAGTGCCGCGCGATAGCGCTCGCTCGCGGTGGCGACGTCGTCGTCCTCGTAGAGCGTGCCCGCCAGAAACAGCGCGCGCGCGCCCCAGTCATCGTGCTTCTCGCCGAGACGCTCGAAGGCAGCTTTCGCTTCGTCGATGCGGCCGAGCCGCGCGAGTGCGCGCGCTTGCCAGAAACGGTGCTCGCGCGCGCTCCCGAGTGCGGCGAACGCTCGCTCCGCCTCCGCGTTGCGGCGGTCGCGGAAGAGCAACTCGGCGCGCAGCACGGTCAGATCGGTGCGCTGCGCAGTCGGCAGGGACGCAACCGCGAGCGCGGCGTCGCAAGCGGCCAGCGCGGCATCGTTCCAGTACGCCGCGAACAGCACGCGGCAGCGCTCAGCATGATCGCTCGCCGTAATTACTCCGCGCGAGAGCACGCTCGCGAGCCGCG
>JANNDT010000255.1:0-2503 GCA_031387905.1 Deltaproteobacteria bacterium | reverse complement strand
AGCCGCGAGATCGTTGCCGAGCGGTCGACGACCTCGCCGACCTAGCCAGCGCCGCGCCGCCGGCGCATCCTCGCGCTCCACCACGTCCGAGGCGCCGCGCGCCGGGGTCATCTGCATGAGCCTGCTCAGCGAAGAACATCGCCGCTGGATCGGGCACGAAGATCCGCCGGTGACGGTCGAAGTCAACCGCCGCGACATCATTAAGTATGCGATCGCGACCGAGCAGCTGCAGGAGAAATATCTGCGCGGCGACGAGGCGCCGCCGATGTTCGTCTTCAATCTGTTCGGCGCGCTGCGTCCGCTCCGCGAACTGCGCGACGACGGCCTCCCGCGCGGCCAACGCCAGGGGCCTGCGTTGCCGCTGAAGCGCGTGATGGCCGGAGGTACGGAGTTGATCCAGCACCGACCCATTAGGCCCGGCGATCGGCTGACCGCCACCTCACGCTTGACCGACATGTATGAGAAGACGGGCAATCAGGGTCCGCTGATCTTCACCGTGCGCTCGATGCGCGTGGTCGACTCCGACGGCGCGCCGGTGCTCGAAGAGATTCAGACCGCGATCGCGAGGTGATGCATTGCCCCTGCGCGCACAGGATCTGCGAGTCGGCGATGCGCTTCCCACGCGCTCGCACACTCCCACCAGCGTGAGCTTGTTCCTCTACAACGCGGCCGTTTGGAATCCGCACCGCATCCATTACGACGAGCTCTATACGACGCAGGTGGAGAAGCACCCCGGCATCGTGATCGACGGACCGCTCCAAGGGGACTGGCTCGCGCAGTGCGTGCTGAATTGGCTCGGCGATGACGGAGACCTGATGCGTTTCGCTTATAGCAATCGGCGCGCGGCCTACCGCGGTGAGACGCTCACCACGGGCGGGAGCGTGACCGCCGTCAACTCCGACGAGCGCGTCGTGACGGTCGAGCTGTTCGTGAAGAGCGCGCGAGGCGAGGTGACGTCGCCAGGCACGGCGACTGTGCGCCTTCGCGCTTAGCTGCGCGATTCGTTCGCGGACGCGGTTCTAACGAGGCATTCGGGTAAGCTGGCGACCTCGCGGGCGCGTAGCTCAGTTGGTTAGAGCACCTGCCTTACAAGCAGGGGGTCGCAGGTTCGAGCCCTGCCGCGCCCACCGCACTGGAGCGCGTGAACCCGGCGGAACTGCACGGGAATCCGCGGGCATGCTTGCCGGAGACGCTGATAACTCTGCCGCCTGCGATTCGGCTGGTGCCGTCTGGTGCCGTCCGGCGCTGTCGGAGAGGGCGTCCGCGTAGCCGGTGGACTCGCTCGGCAGGTGATGGCCGTACACGTCGAGCAGCACCTTCGCGCTCGCCCAGCCGCCCTGCGCCTGAATCCACTTGAGCGGCGTGCCGCGCGCCATGTGCAGGCTCGCGAAGCTGTGGCGCAGCCCGTGCGGCGTGAACCGCCGGCCAAGCCCGAATGCTTTCTCGACCGCTCGCCGGTAGGCGCGGCGGAAGTTGTGGGGATCGAGCAGGCCGCCCGTCTCGCTCGGAAACACGAGCGTCTCGGCTCCAAACAGGTCGGGCCGATTCGCCGCAAGGTCGGCTCGAAGTCGAGCGGACAACTCCACGGAGCGGCTCTGCCCCGTCTTCGTGGGATTCAAGCGTTTACCGCTGGAGAAGCTGCGCCGGATGCGAGCGTGGCCGGCGGAGAGGTCAACATCCGCCCAGCGCAACGCGAGCGCCTCGCCGAGCCTCGCTCCTGTGTCCGCAAGGAAGAGGATCAACGGGAGGGCATCCGGCGCTTTCTCGCGGGCTGCTCCAAGGAATGCCGCGATCTCTGCGGCGGACAGCACGTTGGCTGCTTCCATCTCTTCGCCTTCGCCGCGCCGTCGCCTACCACGGCTGCGCTTCCAGACTTCGACGGGATTCCGCCCGATCTCCTCGCGCGCTTCGGCGTAGGCGAGGATTCGGCGAAGCGTCGCGAGCAGCATCTCGACGGAGCGCTCGCTCGGCGGCTTGCCGGTTTCGAGGCAGTGGTCGTAGAAGCGTTGAACATCCGGAACGCGGAGCGAGCGGAGATCCTGCTGGCCGTAGAAGGGCGTTAGATACAGGCGGGCGTGGCGATCGTGTAGTTCGCCCGTTGCATGCGAGAGCGCGCCAGCCGCGCCCCGATCGATCGGAAGCTGAACTTCGCTGCGGAGCCAACTGGCTGCGTATGCAGCGAAGGGCAGGGGCTTCGCCTCTTCCTTGGGCTTGAACGTTCCGAGCGCGATCGCCGCGTTGATCTTCTCCGCGATCCGCTCGGCTTGGCGCTTGTGTTCTTTCGTCGCGCCGATTTGCTTCCACTTCCGCTGGCCGGCGTGGTGAACGATGACCCACCAGCACTCGCGTTCCCACTTCACTTTGGCGCTCATTGCTGGCTCCTCTTGCGGCGGATCAACCGCCGCGCCGCTTCTCGGATCAGCGCGGACGCCGATTCCCCGGTTTGCTGCGACAACGCGCGCAGCGCCTCAGTATCCGCGCGCTCGAAATAGATCGTCACGGG
>JANNDT010000415.1:0-4323 GCA_031387905.1 Deltaproteobacteria bacterium | reverse complement strand
CATCGCGCTCGCGTGCGTCGCGTTCGGCTTCGCAACCGCTTGTGGGATTCTGGGCGGGATGCTCGCGCGCAACTAGCGCGAGTCGTTAGGGCATCGGCGACGCGGGCACGCCGAACGCTTCCGTAATGGGTACGAAGCGCGCCTGCGCTTCCACGCGCGCGATCCAGCGCTGCACAGCGGGATAGCGCGCGAGCTCGAAGCCGCCCTCGCCTGCGACGTGCGTGTAAGCGAACAGCGCGATGTCGGCGATCGTGAAGCGCTCGGCGACGAAGAACGCGCGCGCGCCGAGGTGCGCGTCCATGATCGCGAGCGCCGCCTCGCCGCCTGTGCGTTTCGCCTCGATCTCCGCTGCGCTCTTCAGCGGCAGTTGCTTCGCGAGGCGCCAGAAACGCAGCGTCGCGATCAGCGGCTCGTGGCTGTACTGCTCGAAACACATCCACTGCAGGATTTGCGCGCGCTCCCAGGCGTCTGCGCCTGCGAACGACGTGCCTTCGGCGAGGTACGACAGGATCGCGTTCGATTCGAACAGCACGCGGCCATCCTCGAACTCGAGCGCCGGAATGCGCCCGTTCGGGTTCTTGGCGAGAAACTCTGGCGTGCGCGTCTCGCGCTTCAGAATGTCGAGCTCGATGCGTTCGAACGGAGTTCCGCGCAGCTGCAACAGGAGCCGCACTTTGTAGGCGTTGCCGGATTCGAGGTAGTCGTAGAGTCGGAGCATGCGCTGAGCAGATACCGGCCGGCGCCGCGCGCGTCGAATGCTGCCGCTCGCTTTGGCTGCGGGACGGAGCCCTCGACGGCAATGATCGGGACCGTCCAGAAAGACCCGGCGGAAAGAGGCAAGGAACTCGAGGGTTCGGCGTACGGTCGGAACGGCTCGTAGCTGAGCGCGGCGCACTCGGAGGCTCCGGCCACCAGCGCGCTGCGCTGCACGGCGGAGGCATTAGGGTGGCGCGCTCGCGGAGAGCCCGCGCCGGCTCCGGTTCCGCACGCGGAATCTTCGCCGCTTGGGGCCCCTGCCGCGCAGTCATCACGGAGAACGCCGCGTCCGCAGCCATCACCGTGCGAGCCCGCTCGCGACTGCCAGCCACGACGCGGCTCTCGCCCTCACGTGCGGTCGCCGGCGCTCTCGAAGCGCAGCTTCACCCGCACGCCGGAGCGCGCGACTGCGCGGCCATCTCGAATCTCCGGCCGACGGCACTCGCGCTCGACCGTGCGAAGCGCGCTGGCCTCGAACACAGCGTGCGGCGCGGCGTCGATCACGCGCGCGTTCTCGACGACGCCCAGCTCCGAGAGGTCGAACTCGACCAGCACCCAGCCACCTCGAATTCCGAGCCGTTCTGCGCGCTCGGGCCAGGCGGGCGGAGCGCTTCCGGGGACGACTTGGCAGCGTGCTGGCGAGTCGATCCCGGGGAGGAACGCGCGCTCTGCGGCCGGGACGAAAGCCTGCGAGTCGAACGGCAGGCCTGGCGGCGCGAACTGCGTCGCGGCGAAGTCAATGTCGGGGATCGATCCGTGTGGATCTGGCGAGATGCAGCAGCAGATGAGGCCATCCATCGGTAGGGAAATCTTCGGCGCCCGATTGGCAGTCAACACGAGCGGCACGCCCGGGAAGAAAAAGCCAAGCGTCGTCTCCCGCCGCGCGACGCTGTTCGCGAGCACGCCGAACAACGCGAGCGGCACCAGCGCGCCGAAAGCCGCGGAGCGAAGCCAACGCAACGCTCACGCCTTCTCGAGTTCGAAGACCAGCTTCACCTGCAGGCCGCGGCGCTCGACTGCGCGGCCGTCCACCACCGCGGGCCGATAGCGCCAGCGCTCGATCGCGCGCAGCGCGTTCTTGTCGAACATGCCGCGCGGTTTCGCGTCGACGATCGCCGCATTCGTGACCGCGCCCAACGGCGAGATGTTGAAGCGCACCAGCACCCAGCCGTCGCCACGGCCGTTCGGCGGATACTCCGGCGGGATGCGCACGATCGGCGTCGAGTCGGTGTCCACCGCCCACAGGTTCTGCGGCTCGCGCTGCGGCCGGACCCACGCGAACGGCACGCCCTTGCCCTCTCCCGGTGTCGGCGCGAGCACGGGTCCCTCGCCGCCACCGCCGCCCTTCGGGTTGGGCAACCTGGGAAGCTTGGTCAGCGGCTGCGGCTGCGCCTTCTGCGGCCGCGGCGGGATCGGCTCCTCCTTCGGCGTTACGAACTTGAACTCGATCTTTCGCACGTCGATGAACGCCTGCGGCGTGCCGCCGTGATTCAACGTCATCCATTGCAGCGCGCTGAACAGCAGTGCCGGCATTGCCGCGCCGAACGCGCCGAACGTCATGAATCGAGTCGCTCTCGCACTCATCGTCGTCGTCATGGCACGTCCTCCTCATGCTTGCGTGCGCCCTAACGACTACACGCAGCGGAGGAGACGCGTATGAAGCGAAAATGAACGAGGCGCACGGATCGCTCGCGACTACCCCGTGATCCGCCCGAACAGCTGCTGCGCCACTTTGCGGATCTGCACCTCGTCCGAGCCTTCGGTGATCCGGTAGCGGCGGTGATGGCGGTAAATGTGCTCGAAGGGCTTGTGGCGCGTGTAACCGATGCCGCCGTGGGTCTGAATCGCTTGATCCGCCGCTTTGCAGCAGAACTGGTTCGCACGGTAGTTCACCATCGCGATCTGGGCCGAGAGCTTCGCATCGACGCGCGAGGGATCCTTGCGGGCGTCCATCTCCCAGGCCACGCGCCGGATGGTGTTACGGATGAACTCTGCGTCCGTGTGCAACTCGGCGAGCGGCCACTGGATCGCCTGATTCACCGCAAGCGGCTTGCCCCAGGTCTTGCGCTCCTTCGCGTATTTCACCGCTTCGAGAATGCAGTACTGGCCCGCGCCGAGGCTCGAGGCCGCCTGCCGGATGCGGTTCTCGTGCACGAACATCTGCGCCATGTCGAGGCCGGTGCCCTCGCCGCCGAGGATCGCGGCGTTGTCGACGCGCACGTTCTTCAGCGACACCTCCGCGTGATCGGTGGGCATGTTGAACGTCCACCACTGGAACTCGACTTTGAAGCCGGGCGAATCCGTCGGCACGATGAAACAACTGATGCCGCGCGGCTCGCCGGGCTTACCGCTCGAACGCGCAAACACCATGTCGTAGTTGGCGCTGTGCATGCCGCTGTTGAAGCGTTTCATGCCGTTGAGGACCCATTCATTGCCGTCGCGAACAGCGGTGGTCTCGAGATACAGCGCGTCGCTGCCGTGGTTCGGTTCGGTGAGCCCGAACGCGAGGCGCTTGGTGCCGTCCAACATCCCGCTGAGAAATTCCTTCTTCTGCTCCTCGCTGCCGCGGTGCCACATCATCAGCACGGTCGGGAAGTTTCCGACGATCGAGGCCTCGTTCTGCAAGTCGTTATGCAGCCCGAGGCCCTTGCTCGCGAGGTGCTCGCGGATGATCGCCATCGCGAGGTTCGAGCCGGCCTTGCCGCCTAATGCCTTGGGCAGCGCGAAGCGCAGGTGGCCGGCCTTGTCGGCGCGGCGGCGCATCTCGCGCAGCACTTCCTCCCATTCCTTGCGCGGCTCGCCGTCGTTTTCCCAGTCCGTGCGCGAATGCTCGCGGCGGTGGTCGAAGTACTTGATGTTCTCCGCCTCGAGCGGCTTGATCTCGAGTTGGATGAACGCGTCCAGCACTTCCAAGTAGTCGCTGATCTCTTTGGGAATCTCGAAGTCCACGGAGTTCTCCTCGGTTGAAGGCGGCACGTTAGTCCGGCCGCGCGCGCAAGCGCTTGCCGCTGCGCGTGAAGCTGGGCGACGCTGCGCACCCAATGACCGCGCCCGAAGTCACGACCAGCCTCGGCGGCCTGCGCGGCATCGAGCGCGATCGCACCCACGCGTTCCTCGGCATCCCGTTCGCAGCGCCGCCGCTCGGCGCGCTGCGCTTCGAACCGCCGCAGGCGGCGGCGCCGTGGCGCGGCGTGCGCGAGGCGGTCGCGCACGGCGGGGCACCACATCAGCCGCGCGACGGGCTCTCGCTCCAGCTCGGTTTGCTCGCCGAGCACCCCCAGAGCGAGGACTGCCTCACGCTGAATGTTTGGCGGCCAGCGGCGCCCGCGCGCGAGCCACGCGCCGTGATGGTGTGGCTGCACGGCGGCGCGTTCGCGAGCGGCACTGCCGCGGGCCCGGCTTATCAGGGCGCGGCGCTCGCGAGGCGCGGCGACGTGATCATCGTGAGCCTCAACTACCGCGTTGGCGCACTCGGCTTTCTCGCGCTCGGCGCGGGCCGCACGAACCTCGGGTTGTTCGACCAGATCGCGGCGCTGCGCTTTGTGCAGCGCGAGATCGCCGCGTTCG